>CACZQL010000001.1 GCA_902783365.1 uncultured Bacteroidia bacterium
AGAATGCGGAATGCGGAATAACCGGCAGGAGGTAATTATTCCGCATTCCGCATTTCGCATTCCGCATTAATTTCCTATCTTTGCGGAAAATAACGCCTTATGAAACGACTTCTTACACTAATCATCGCCCTGGCCTTCGCCACCATGGCCACGGCACAGGTGGAATTCACCTACGATTTCAACAACCTCAACACCGGCTCCCAGAACCTTAACGGACAGGATGGCTGGAAGACCCACTACCAAAACGCAAGCTCCTCGCAGGACTTCGACGTGGACTATGTGTGCGGTTCCATCATGGCACCCGACGAAAGCATCGCCGTATGGTATCCTTACGGAGGCTCCGGCGTGGGTCGCACCGCCACCCGAAAGGCCTCGCCCAACTTCAATTTCAACTTCCAAAACGGGGGCATCATGGACCTTGAGATGGACATGCACCGCACCTGGTGGGGCAACTACTTCGGCGTAGGCCTCGATGGCGACGGCGACGGACACATCCTCATCGGCATGACCGACGCCGACGGTGGCGTCTATCTCCGCGTCAAAGAACAAGGCGACAGCCAACACGCCGTCCTCGGACTGCCCAACGGCACTTCCATCGAATTCAATTACAACGAAAACGGCTGGAACCGCTACAAGTTGTCGTTCGACTTCAACGCCTACGACGGAGAAGGCTCCGTCACCGTCTTTGTCAAACAAGGCTGCCAAGGCGAATGGCTCCAACAAGCCGCGGCCACCAATATCAACATGCACCTTACCCCTGGCTCAGGCGACAAAAACGACTACCGGGTTTGGGACGGCCTCTTCTTCCACTCCCAGGGTGGCAACGGCGGCTTCGACAACCTCCTCGTCAGACAGCAACCCAATGGCAACGCCCAACTCATCGAGATGGACGACCTCCCCAACCAACTCGTCTTCAACGACCCCATCACCCTCAACGCCACCGCCTCGTCAGGCCTGCCCGTCAGCTTCGAGATGCTTGAAGGACCCGCCACCATCAACGGCAACATCCTCACCCTCACCGGCGAAACCGGCATCGTGAGAATCAAAGCCACCCAGGAAGGCAACGCCACCTGGCTGCCCGCCCCCGATGTGGTCAAATCGTTCGAGGTGGTCGATCCCGACCTCTATACCCCCCAAGTGACCCTCCGCCGTCCCTACGACAACCTCGACGTGTATATGGACGACCTTCATCCCATGATGATCGTCGTCTCCGCCTACATCGAACACCCTGAAGTGGTCAAGTTCACCAACATCACCGCCCACGTCGATGACCAGGAAATCCGACTCCATACCGAATATCCCGACAACCCCGAAAACGGCTACTACTACGCTATGTGGACCCCAAGCCGCTTCGGCGCTTTCACCATGATTGTGCACGTCACCCAGTCGGGCGGCAAGACCACAACCTACAGCAACCATTTTGAAATTAAAAACCAATTCAATAATAGTATCGATGTAGTTACCCTGCACGGCGACTTGGTGTGCTCACCCACCAACCATACCGCTTTCGGGGAATATGCCTTCCCCTCGCATGTGGGGGCCTTCAACAACATCATGGCGCATTTTGATTACAACTGCGTCGATGGCCACTGCGACACTTACGACCGAGTGGGTGGCATTAAAATCCGCAACTACCGTGGCGAATGGGTGGAGCTGTTCCGCTATATCTCGCCCTTTGGAGTGCAATGCAACGACGACCTTGATGTGAGCGACTACACCTCCCTGCTCCAAGGATTGGTGGAAATCGAGTATTATATGGAACTTTGGAACGGCAGCGGTGCCAACCCCAACCTCATCTTCACCTTCACCAAAGGCACGCCTGAGTATCTCTACGCCGATGTCGATGAAATCTGGTTCGACACCTATCCTTTCGGCGACTATGGCAACCAACAGCCGGTGCCGGTCATCGACTACTGTTTCAGCGAAGAGGCCCAAACGGTGAAGCTGAAGATCACCACCACGGGCCACAACTGGAGCAGCGGCACCAACAACGCCTGGAACAGCGGCAACGCGGCGGAGTTTTACGAGGCCACCCACCATATCTTTGTCAACAACCAGATGCGCTACGACCAGCATCTGTGGCGGCAGTGTACCCCCAATCCGGCGAGTTGCCAGCCCCAAAACGGCACCTGGACCTATCCACGCAGCGGCTGGTGCCCCGGCAGCATCGGTCTCGTGTGGGACTTCGACCTCACCGAATACCTCCCCGACGGCCATGCGGAACTGTTCTATCAGTTCGACCCGTCCTACATCGACCAATGCCATCCAAACTATCCTGACTGCCACGACGGCGTCACCTGCACCGAATGTGCCGCCCCCGACAACCCCATTCTCCGCGTCGCGGGCAAGGTGGTGAGTTTCAGCAACGACGACAACCTCTTCTTAGGCCTTCATCATGAGAGCCTGAAACCGGCGTTCAACACCGAGATCTATCCCAACCCGGCCTCCAAGCAGGTGACGATCCGCACCGACTACGACAAAGGCGCGATGAGTGTGCTCATGCTGAACATGCAAGGTCAGGAAGTAATGCATTTCTCCGTGGAAGGCGAAAGAACCATCGATGTAAGTCACCTTCCGGCAGGCGTTTATATCGTCAAGATGCTGGGCGGTACGATGCTCACTGAAAAGCTTATCATCAGATAAGTATAAGAAAATCAGCTTTATAAATAACTATTTGATAATTTTATCCTAAATAGGATAATCCTAAATAGGATAATTTAAAAAAAAGTAGTATCTTTGCGCTGAAATTCTGATAGATATGGAAAACCCTTTCGTGACAAAAGGCTATGCAGGCCCTGAATATTTCTGCGATCGAGTTGAAGAGACCAAACAAATAGTGGAACTTGTCACCAATGGCAACAATATGGCACTGATTTCACCACGACGTTTGGGAAAAACCGATTTGATTCAACATTGCTTCCAACAAAAGGAAATCAAAGACCATTATTACACTTTTCATATAGACATTTATGCCACCGACAGCCTTCGTGATTTTGTGAATGTCTTCGGAAAAGCTGTACTGGATGCACTGAAACCAAAAGGAAAAGTCGCATGGGAAAACTTCTTGAACGCAGTCCGTTCGCTGCGACCAGGCATCACTTTCGACATGAACAATAATCCCACATGGAGCATAGGTTTAGGAGAAATAGCAAACCCTATTGTCACTTTGGACGAAATATTCCAATACCTCAATCACGCCGATAAACCTTGTATTGTAGCCATTGACGAGTTTCAGCAAGTCACCTATTACAAAGATGCATCCAACGTGGAAGCTTTGTTGCGAACGCACATACAACGCTGTGTGAACGCCACTTTTTTGTTTTCGGGCAGCAAACGACATTTGATGGGCAATATATTCACCTCCCCATCACGCCCATTCTATCAATCGGTGTTGATCATGAGTTTAAAACCAATCGCATTGGAAAAATATAATGAATTTGCTCAAATTCAATTTGAAAAACACGGAAAAACCATTGACGAACATGTAGTTCCATATATCTATGAGCGTTTTGAGGCTGTCACATCGTGCATACAACGGGTACTCAATGTATTGTTCCTAAAAACCACGGAAAACGGAGTGTGCTCTGTTGACATGGTTGACAATGCCGTCAATTACATTCTCGACTTATTATCGGAAACCTATACCGAATTATTGGACAAGATTCCGGAAAAGCAACGCGAAGTACTCATTGCCATCGCCAAAGAGGGCAAAGCCAAAAGCATCAGCAGCCAGTCTTTCATTCGGAAGTATCATCTCCAATCCGCCAGCGTGGTAACAGCCGCAGTCCGTAGATTGCTCGAAAAAGACTTCGTCACCACCGACAAATCCGTATATTCAGTATATGATCCGTTCTTTGCCTTATGGCTTAGAAACACTCGTTGAGGATAAAAAAATACCCCCCCTCTCCTCGGGAGAGGGGGGTAGGGGGGTGAGGCTTATTCAATAACCACTTTCTTGGTGACCACTTCGCCGCCAATGACATGCACGAAGTACATGCCCGCCGGCAAGTCGCTCACGTTGATGGTGGTGGTGCCTTTCATGCTGAATTGGCGCACCATCACACCCTGTGAGTTGATGATACGCACACTGGCGCGACCCTTGTCGTAATCGGTGGTGATGGTCATGCGACCCTTCACCGGATTGGGCGTGATGGTCACGTCGAACGGAGCTTCATCGACGCTGGGCCACTCAGGAACATCCAACAAGATGTCGGTGTTGTGACTGTAGGTCACCAGCTTGGCAGAGACCCTGAGGATCGGGTTGCTGGTATTCTCACAATTGGGACAAGCGTTTTGTCCACTCACGCAGTTGGGATAGTTGGGATGGCACTGGTCAACGTAGCTGGGATCGAACTCATAGAGGACGTCGGCGCCATTGGCGAGATAGTCGTCGAGACTATAGTTCCACACCATGGCCATGCTGCCGGGGCACCATCCGGCACGGGCGTATGTCCAGGTGCCGTTTTGAGGCTGGCAACCCGCCGGATTGGGCGTGCAGTTCTCCCACAGATGCTGCGTGTAGGCCGTGGTGCCATTGATCTTGATGTTATGGGTAGCCTCGTAGAATTCGGCGGCGTTGCCCGTGTTGTAGGCGCCGTTGCTCACATCGCTCCAGTTGTGACCCGAAGTGGTGATCTGCAGCTTGGCTTTCTCCACACAAGGATCGAAATGGACGGTACGGGTCGGAATGGGGCATTGGTTCTCGTAGTCGCCGAAGGCATAGTTTCCGTACCACAGCTCCTTCATGTCAACATAAGGATACTCCGGAGTGCCTTTGGTGTATTCGAAGATGGCGGTGGGGCAGTAGCCTTCGCCGGTTTGATATTGTTCGCAGTAATACTCAAACTCCACGAGACCTTGCAGCACGGAGGTGAAGTCGGTCACATCCAGGTCGTCGATGCATTCCACGCCGAAGGGGGTGATGTAGCGGCAGAGTTCCACCCAGTCGCCGCGGTAGTTCTTCACGCGCACGTGGCTGGCATGGTCGTAGGTGTTGCAGTTGCCATTCACGCAGTTGTGGAGGTAATGCAGGTTGATGGCGTTGAAGGCGTTGACGTGGGTGGGGAAGGCGAATTCGCCGTAGGCGGTAAACTGTGCGGTAGTGGCCACCACCTCGCCGTTGAGGGCGGATACCGTGATGTCGTTGTAGTCGGTGGTCACCTCAAACGTGTTGGAGGCGGAGGTGACTTTGCCGCCGGTTTGGGTGATGCTGATGGTCATGTTATAGGTGCCGGGGCCCGAGGGGGTCCAAGTGGTGTACCAATAGCCGTTTTCAGGGTTGTCGGGATAGTCGGTATGCAAATACAGCTGTTGTCCGTCAACATCGCATCTTACCTGTTCAAACTTGAGGACATTGCCATGGTCGATATAGGCGCTCAGCACCACCATGACGGGATTCTCAAAGTTGGGCATATACACTTTGGTGCCTTGGTAAGGACGGCGGATGGTCATTGTGGGCGTATAATTTTCAGGATCGACCACATAGAAAGAACGGGTCACTGAGGGGGCAGCCTGCCAGTTGGTACCGTCGCCGGGTTGCACGGCACGGACTTTCACAAGGCCTTCTTCGCCGGTGAGGGTGAGGATGTTGCCATTGACCGTGGCGGGACCTTCAACGAGCTCAAAGCTCACAGGAAGTCCCGAGGTGGCCACTGCCTCAAGGGTGATGGGGTCGCCGTAAACCAACTGGTCGGTGATGTCGGAGAAATCGATGAACTGGGCAGCCAAACCACCGGGGATGTAACGGACGGCGAAGTTGTCGAAACCGCCGAAGCCGCTGTTGAGCATATAGATTTTGTCCCACATCGCGGGGTCGTTCTTGTCGCCGCTGCCGGGAGTCAGACCGGCATTGACACCTTGGATTTCAGGCACGGCTTCAAATTCGCCGCCCGGAACGTCGTACATCACAAAAAGGGTGACGGCACCGGAACCGCCGTTGGCGTCGAGGTCGATGGAGACTTTGCAACGATACCAATCGTTTTCATTGATGGCAGGATGGAAATTGCCAGCCATGGTATTGGAGGGCAGCACCACGCCCGTCAGGAAGTCGGGATCGGTGTTGCTACCCGTGGTGAGCATGTAAACACCGCCATCGGGGTTGGTGGTATTGTTGTTGTCGGGCCAGATGGGCTCATAAAGGGCACTGTGGTTGGGAGCTTTGCGCACCGGAGGCAGTACCGAACCGTCGTTATTGCCATCGTAGCCGATGCCGAAAAAGGTTCCCCACCATCTGCGCAACACATCGCATTCAATCTCGATGATGCCGCCATTGGAGAAATCGAAGCCATATTGGCTGATATCGTGGGTGGCAATGTCGCCAAAGCCGGTACCCGAGGTATGCGAGAACACACCGATGGTCTCGTCAGGCGTGGGGGTTTCGCCCGTCTGATCCCAGAAATGCCCCAAATAATCGGTATATTGGGGAGGGAAGGAGCCATTGCCCGCGCTATGCACACGGACATACCATCCGTCCTGACCATTCAGGGGATGCAGCGGTTCACCAGATTCATAATCGTTGAAATCAAAGACTTTTTCAACTTGGGCATTCATCGCTAACGCGAATGCCAACAAACTAAACAGAATAAAGAATTTTTTCATAACAATAAATATTTAATAATTAACTTTCAACTGCCAACTGCTAACTGCCAACTGCTAACTGCCAACTGCCAACTCTTACTCCATCCACCACACCTTGGTCAGCCTTGTGTCGCCATGCTGCATCTTGGAAACCTGTGTCGTGTAATTTTCATAGTTATACTCGATTTCCTTCTGAGGATAT
>CACZQL010000002.1 GCA_902783365.1 uncultured Bacteroidia bacterium
AACATAGAACAGGAAGAGGAGAAGAAAAAACAAATTCTTGCCCAAACAGATGGACTTTCAGAAGACGAACTCGTTTCTGCGTATAACAACATTTCAGAATGGTGGAAGGCAAGATCTGATGCAGAACGTCGTTCTGATTTCTTGGAGGCACAAATCAAGAAGCACTCAGAACTTTTGGAAGGTTATCGTTCTGAGTTTTCCAAAATTTCAGAAGACTCTTCGGCCGCAATGTATAGTAGAACAAGCCAAGCAATCAGGAGAATCCTTGATTCATTTGTGTCTGCAAAGAAAAAGAACAAAAGAGATTTCTTGGATCAACTTGAAGAAGTCACCAATGAATATCTTGAATTATTGAACAAGGGCGATTTCAGAGGTTATGCGCAAATCGTTGAAAAACCCAATTCAAGTGCTGAGATTATTCTGATAGACACTGACGGCTCTCGCATATACAATGCTAATACCGCCTTGAAGACTACGATGTACATGTCATTACTGTTTGCGGTAGCAAAACTGACAACTGTCAAGCATGAAAACGATTATCCTTTAATCTTCGATGCTCCTACATCATCATTTACAGCAGCAAAAGAAAGTGACTTTTTCGGTGTGATTGCCGGAATCAACAAACAGACAATAATTGTCACGAAGAGTTTCCTCATCGAAGACTCCGAGGGTAATTCAACTTTAGATAGTGCGCGTCTAATGGAGATTGATGCAAAGAAATACCGTATCGAAAAGGCACGTCCTTTTGATGAAAAAGACTTGTCGACAATCCAAACTTATGTTGAAACCATCTAAATTCAAAAGACATGCCTATTACCAGCAACAAAGAATATTGCGAAGACATTTTCGATTTGTGGGGGAAAAAAACTCCATCCTATGAAAAGCATTATGAAGACGAAGTGATAAAGCCACTTGCCGATTTTGGTCATGGAACTAATGCTGCTTCAGATGCAAAGGGCAAAATACTTGGTACCGCATATGAAGTACTTATTATGGCATATTTCATTGGCTTGTATTCAAAAAAGCAAAAGTCGTTTGGAGATTATGCTGACATAAAAGATTGTGGCCAGCCAATCCAGTACTGGGGCAACTTGGACTCAAAGAAGGGCAGAAAAGCATATCCAAAGCTGAGGGAATATATGTTCATTTCCCTTGTTGCTCGCACTCCAGAAATTGATTGGATTGCTCTCGACAAGGGTCAACGTACAGTAAATGAAACAGTCAACATGCTGATGCTTACGATGGAAGAATACATCAACTACGGCTTATCGGTTTTGGCTGAGAAGATGAAACAAGACGAAGGCTATTATTATAATAAAAACTCGTTCTTGGACATTTTTAAAGACCTGACTCGCCCTAAGCAAGAGGCGAATGAAGAATCTGAAGATGCCCCAGAGTCTCTTGATTAATTAATTAGTATTATCTAATAGAAATTTTTTTTTGTGAGATGCGATTTGCATCTTGTTCATCCCTGTTGTAAGCATTCGGCGAACTACAGGTAGTTGAACCTATATGTTGTACCAACAGCGACTATAACTTGAAGTGAAGTTGTAGTCGCTTTTGGTGTAGTTGTACCTATGTGCTGTACCTATATCCTGCCGAGCGTGATGGGGCAGATCTCGTTCTCGGCTAGGTCGTCGTCCAGCAGTAGCCAGTTGTAATACTTCAAATTTCCGCAAGGGACTCCCAATGCATGTTACTCGCCCGGTCGCCGCCGACCTGCTCGTCATCGATGACTTCGGCATGAAGGCTCTCGACGGGCAGCAGTTGCCTGACTTACTTGAAATCATCGAGGACAAACACGGACGGAAAGTCTCCATCATCGTCTCGTGACTTCCTGTCGTGGACTAGTACGACGGGCTTCAGACACCACCGAAGCCGACACCATCCTTGATAGAGTCCTCCACATTGCTATACGTTTTGAATTGAAACGTGAAAGTATGAGAAAAAAATCTAACTTTGCACTGACAAAAGTGAATGGATTTGAATCGTACCCTCAACTTCTACAACTACGCCCAGTGCTTCGCTCACTATACGGAAAGAATCATGAGCATCCGTCAGGCGAAGATTCGTGGTGAGGTCATCGTGGCCAAGCCGGTGCTGATGCTTGCCTTGATTGATGGCGTTGATTTGGGGGTGTTCACCAGCAACCGATTCATGCTGAATGAATGGCTGGAAAAACACTATCTGCAACTCATGCGCCAATATACCCGTCACTCGCAGTTCGACGAGCCCACCGACATCAACAATCCCTTCTGGCATCTGTCCACCGACGGTTTCTGGCACCTCCAACTGAAAACGAAGGCGGAAAAAAGCACAACGCCCTCGCGGGCCTGGCTGAAAGAGAACGTCACCTGCGCCTGCTTCGACGAGGATTTGTGGGTGCTGCTCCAAAACAAAGAGTGGCGCACACGCCTTCGGGATTACATCGTGGCAAACAAACTCACCGATGGACCTTGGCTCCGTCGCATCTCACAGGGTCTGAAGTCTCTCGCCGCCATACTGATGGTGGCCTGATAACCGGTAGTGGCCGGTTTTCCTCCGTTTTCACTGGCTGGGTTTGTCCGTTTGTTATAAATAATAACGAAGAAAAAAGAAGAAAGCAGTCTCAAGGACAAGAATAAAATGTAAATTTGCGGCGAAAAGGTGGTATGCTTACCACCATTTTTTTGATATGCAGTCAGCACAGGGCGTCAACAGGTCTGCCATTCAAAATCTGGTAGCACAGCTGACCGACAAAAAATATGTCGAGCGCGGCGAAAAAGAGGGCAGTTGGCGTGTGTTCTGACAACGAAACAAAAATATAGACCAAGTATGGCAACAAACGATCCTATAGTCCCACTCTGGCTTGATATAAAGACAGAATACATCGATGAGAATTTCGAAAAAGTGTTGGAGTACTTGAAAAGTGGCGACAAAAAAGACTCTTTTTATCAAACCACGGTTGAACTACTCAGAAAGCGAATCGAAGATTATTTGAAAACACTGAAAACGAGGCCAGCCAATTTTAGTGAGTCAAATGAATATGACACAAATAAGCTGAGCCTTGAAACAAGGCTCATAGGCGCTTATTTGTTGGTCGAAAAAAACGAAGCCAACACCATCACCCGTAAGCGTCTATACATGCCTTTCCTCTATTCCCTTAGCTTGTTGGTGCCCACAGATATGTGTGGCGATTTGCTTAATATCATGGTTGACAACGTGATATGCGGTAAGGATCCCAAGCTGTTGTTTGGATGGGACGATATCTGCAATTTTCAGCCCAGCATTTTGGCGCATAAACTGATTAACGGCCAGCCTTTTGATCGAATGGAACCTGCTGAAATTGCCTACGAGAGGAAAGGCTGTGCCACCTTATGGGGAAAGTCATTGGGCATCGCCGCACTGAACCTGGATGATCTCAGTAAGAAAAAGCAGCAAATGGTAGATACCATAGAAGCTGTTGACAATAAAATCAAGTTGCTTACCTTAAAGACCGCCAAACTAAAACAGTCCGATGAAAACAACATCGAAGCTTTGGAGAAACACACGCTGAATTTCATCCAGGAGCAAAGCAAGGTTAAGCCCGTAATGAAAAAGCAGCTAAAAACTTACGCTAACGGTGATACCTTGGTGGTCGAAATCAAGTCATCTGTCTGGGATAGAATTGAGGTTAAAAGCCTTGACCCAGAATATGAGCCTGTCGAGGGGCGTCTCGTGTTTGGCGATGGTAACTTCCTGTATTATTGCAAGGAAGACTTTTTTAAACACTTGAAAGTAGGCCAAATCATTTACGTTACCCTTGATAGCTATTCAAAAAAGACCTTTTCACTGAAAGACACTTTTATAGAGTACATCATTGAAGATGTTGTAAAGGGAGATGGACATGTTGGGAAATTGGAACCAGCCAAAGTCGCCAAGATTTACAAAGACAAACGTGGTGAAATGCAGATGGACTGGCTCACAAAAAGCGGTTTCCCTGTCCACACAAGCTACGATGAACGTTTTCAACAGGGCGACTATGCCATGATACGTGTCCAAGCCACTTCGGACGGCATTTATTATGGCTATGTCTTTGGAATCGTGGAAGGCAGCCCGGCGATGCCGTTTGATTTCAATTTGTCAAAGAAGGATATCATAGAAGGTTTCAATTTCGAAGGCTTCGACAACGAGGAATCTGAAGCCAAAGAGTCAATGATGAACGCCGCTGTCATTCGCGACCTTCTCAATATGATGATTCGATTCCAGAAGACCATCGTTAAGCCTACAGAACGTTTCAGGCTTTTGTGTGTTTCATTGGCCCTCGCCACGCTCATCGAGTCCGCCGAGCATCAATGTTATTTGCGGTTTCTCATGTCATTTCTTAAGCAACTCATTTGTTTTGCCAAGGGAGACTATGCCAAAATTGAAGAGCTTCATCCTGAAGAATGTATCGCTCAAATGAAAGTCGTTCAACAGCGATGTGGCATAGTGAAGATATTAAAGGCCTATGAGAACAATCACTTGGAGCATGATCTTGAAACAATCATTGCCCAAAGTGAAGATGAAACACTGATTAAGATAGCCAAGCTTATTCAATCATGTAATAATATTGGCAATGTCATTCCGGCTGCTACCAAAAATATCATCAAGCGAGAGATCATCAAAAGCCTGTCCATAGAAACACAAGACGAGACCAATCTTGATGAAGAAAACGGCATCTACTTGGGCTTGGAAAATCTTCATCAAGAATTCAAAACATCCTTTGTCTATCCTCCCGACAACGATATGCAACCCAATGTGACCATGCAAGAGAAGAATATCTTCAAGGGATTATGTGGTTTCCTCAACTCCGAAGGAGGTGGAACGTTGTATATCGGTGTCACCGATTTGGGTTACGTTTGCGGCATTGGGAATGATTTGGCGTATTTGAGAATCACTGAGCTTGACACCTATACACGTTTCATTCAAGACGAAGCCGCGAAGTATTACCCGGTTGATGTGTTGAGCCATTTTATCATCAAGCCCTTGTTTGATTGCAATGTGGTTGCAATCAAAGTTGAGCCTTATCTGCGTGGAGTTGTTGAATTTGAAGGCAAAGCCTACCTCAGAATCAACAACGAAACCCGGGAAATGAATGATAAGCTTAAGCAGTTGATAAAGGCCAAGAAAGCCAAAATATTTTAAGGAGACGGTAAGGAAGATATTGTGAAAATGCAAAAAAATTGGGTATAAAGGTGGTATGTTGCCACTTTGAAAACCCATATTTTGAAAAACAGAGAAGAAATGCCTTTCGTTCAATTTAGAATTTTTTTCCTAGTTTTGTGCCGTCAAGTATATATTCCACTATTTTTAAAATGAAAACAACGTGATGGAGTTGATAGTGTTAATAGTAATAATAGTATTGATGGTTGTCGGCTTTGTGTTTTTCGGAGTGGTGCAACACCCATCGACAAACGCCCATGATTTTGTTAGTAAGGAAACAATCAAAGGGAAGCAGGGGGAGGCTTATATCCATAATATTCTCATGCGCCTTCCCGATGAATACACAGTGTTTGATGATGTGATATTGAGAACAGCCGGTGGGACCACCCAGATTGATCATGTGGTGGTTTCAAGATATGGTGTTTTTGCTATAGAAACCAAGAACTATCGAGGGAAGATTTGCGGCAATGACAACCGTCAGCAATGGAAACAAATCATTGTTACGGATGTTACTTTTAGAAAAAAGTGGTGGAAAACTTATTCTTATGTTACAAAAAACTACTTCTATAATCCCGTGATGCAGTCAGAGGCACACGCAAAGGCAATAAAGAGAGCCTTGGCTGATTGGCCCAATCTGAAAGTAGTGCCTATTGTGGTATTTGCCGGTAATGCCGTACTGAATGGAGTTAGTACCCAGCATCACGTAGTATATAGCGATCAGTTACTTCCTACCATTCAAGGTTACAATGTGCCATTGGTTTCTGATGCAGTTGTGGATCGAGTAAAGGATTGTTTAATAGGGAAAGATGTAAGAGATCAAGTGGATGACAGAACGCATGTGAATAATGTGTATGCTGCCAAACAGAGCTGCAATGAAAAGATAGCCTCAGGTATTTGTCCTCGATGTGGGGGGAAGTTGGTTCTTCGTAATGGCAAATACGGTAGTTTCTATGGCTGCGAGAATTATCCTCAATGCCGATGGACCTTAGGCTAGTATCACACCAACAGCGACTATCACGTGAGTTGAAGTTGAAATCGCAGTTGCTATAGTTGCACTGTCGTGCCATAAACTATCCGATGGACCTTGGCTCCGCCGCATCTCTCAGGGACTGAAGTCTCTCGCCGCCATACTGATGGTGGCCTAATAACCGGTAGTGGCCGGTTTTCCCCCGTTTTGACTGGCTGGGTTTGCCCGTTTTTTACAGCGTGGAATCATTTTCCTTGAAAACTTGCCAATCACTGAAAAAATATTCGTACCTTTGTCGCTGGTCATAGGGCTTTTGTTCTTTGTGTTTAGCACTCAAAAGATAAAGATTATCTGCGATATGCGGAACACTCTGTGCCTTTTTTCTATATAATATCATCTTATTTTGAACTTGCGAAAATTGAATACCTTAATACTCTAGATGTTAGGTAGCAGAGGTAAAGGAGTGATTACAGACTATTGAAAGTATGGCAGAAAGCTATGGATTTGACTATGGAAATCTAAATTATGAAACGAATATACGAATATGAAGACCTCGAGCCTGTATTAGGCCGATTACTTGAAGACAAGGAATCCAGTGATTTGGAGTTCAAGTCGGCGAAGGGTGGCTTCCCTCATTCGATGTGGGAGACCTATTCCTCATTTGCCAATACGGATGGAGGAGCTATCGTTTTTGGCATCAAAGAAAAGGATGACCGTTTTTATCTGGATGGACTCACGAAAGAACAGGTGAAGCAATACGAGAAGGACTTTTTCAATGGGATGCACAACAAACAGATTGTGAACCTCCCATTGCTGAACGAAAACGATGTGCAGGCCGTGGAGTTTGGTGGAGCCTTTTTCTTGTTTTTCTATATTCCGAGGGTGGATAGGAGTTTGAGACCTGTGTACTGCGGACTTGACCCATATACGGGATCCTATCGCCGTGACCTTGAAGGTGATTATCACTGCACTCGCGAAGAGGTCAATAGCATGTTCTCGGACGCCAATGTTGCCAACCCAGTGGATGGCCGTATCATGGAGCATTTTGGCAAAGAGGATTTGGATTCGGCCTCCATCATGCAGTACCGTCGCAAGTTTGAGCAATGGAATCCCGACCACGTTTGGAACACTTTGCCGGAGAATCAGTTTCTCGAAAAGATTAACGTCTTCAGAAAAGACAGGAAAACAGGTAAGTATGGCCTAACCTACGCTGGCTTGCTGATGTTTGGCACCTATAGCGCCATTATGGATGCCAACCCTAATTTCTTTCCTGATTATCAAGAGATTGAAGATCCAAAAGACAGGTGGATTAATCGTATCTGCCCTAACGGGAACTGGGAATCGAATCTGTTCCAGTTTTACAATAGGGTATTGCCCATCCTTCAAAGCTTCCTGCCCCAACCATTCATATTGGAGGGCAATCAGCGTAAAACGGAAACATCTGCTCATATTGCTGTAAGAGAGGCATTTACAAATGCTCTAGTCCACGCTGATTTCACGATAAATGCCTCGCTGAACGTCTATAAATATCCTAACAAGATGGTCTTTTCCAATCCGGGAACGATGCTTATTCCAATTTGGCAGTTCTACAAGGGCGGCGAAAGCGTCTGCAGGAACAAGTATCTGCAGACTATGTTCTCGTTCTTGGGGTCGGCTGAAAAAGCGGGAAGCGGGGCAGACAAGATTTTACACGGTTGGGACGAGTTGAAATGGAAACGACCTTATTTGATGGAAGGGAGCCGTCCAAACAAAGTGATTTTGACAATGCCTATGGAATCATTACTGGATGACAATGTCAAGGAAGCTTTGCAAAAAAAGTTTGGAAACAATCTGAACTCGCTGGATCATAATCAATTGATGGCATTGGCTTTAGCTTATTCTGAAGAAGAAATCTCCAATGAAAGGCTTCAGTATGCTTTGGAATTGCACAAAGCAGATATCACGCAAATGTTGGGCAAGATGTGTAAACAGCGTTTTTTAGAGTCATCGGGTCGAGGACGGGGAACCAAGTATCATCTATTTGGAGTTAACGTACCTCAACCGGGAAAGGTGGCAACCTCAGGTCAAAAGGTGGCAACCTCAGGTCAAAAGGTGGCAACCTCGGGTCAAAAGGTGGCAACCTCGGGTCAAAAGGTGGCAACCTCTAAAAGACATTATTCCAAGGAAGAATTAAGAATAAGAATTCTTGAATATTGTTCTGACTGGCGTACATTGGAAGATATTTCCGTTTTTATTGGACGTAATAGAAAGTATCTCAGAAACAAGGTTTTGCCTCAAATGACGGATGTTATTGAAAAAATGTACGAGAATATCCCCAATCATCCCAGGCAGAAGTATAGAGCAAAGCAAAAAGACTAAGCATGAAATTCAAATTCAAAACATGGAACTCTCCTTATTTGCGTGGAGTTGTTGAATTTGAAGGCAAAGCCTATCTCAGAATCAACAACGAAACCCGGGAAATGAATGATAAGCTTAAGCAGCTGATAAAGACCAAGAAAGCCAAAATATAGTAAGGAGACGGTACGGAGGATCCTATTCCTCATTTCTGGATTCGACATGACTCCAACAAATTAGCCGTTAGTCTGGTCGCAACCAGGCTAACGGCTAACAGCTAATGGCTAATGGCCAACGGCCAACAGCTCATCTTATTCCAAAACCACCTTCTGAACTTTGACATTGTCGCCGTTCACGAGGCGGAGCATATACACGCCTTTAGAGAAGTCGGCAGTTGGGAGTTGGCGTGTGTATATCACACCATCAGGTGTATATTCGTTATTTTATAATCGAGTTTTGCATAAAACAAGCAAAAATTGAAAATAAAATGCGTTAATTTCCGATTTTATTCTATATTTGCAGCGTGTGACAAAGGTAAAAACATGATACAGGAACTAAAAATAAAGAATTTTCTGTCCTTCAAGGATGAAGTGAGATTTAATTTTGAGGCCACAAAAGACACTTTCGCTGATGAATATCAGGTGTTTGAAGTCGCTCCTGGGATTCGCCTTTTGAGATTTGCCATGGTTTATGGCGCAAATGCTTCAGGTAAGTCCAATTTACTGAAGGCCTTTGAGTTTCTGCGCTCGTTTTGGAAAAAACAGACAAGAAACATAGAGGAAACAACTTCTGTAATTCCTTTTTTGTTTGATAAGAAAACCGTCAAAGAACCTTCGCGATTCGAATTGGTCTTTTATGTTGGAGGAATCAAATACAATTATCAGCTGGAATTGGATGAGGGTCAAGTGTATTTGGAAAAACTCAATTACTATAAGAGCGTTCAGCCGACGATGCTTTTTGTTAGGGAATATAAGGATGGCATGTCCGTTATTGTTTATAATAACTCTGTCGTCAAGTTAAGTCCAACGGAAAAAGAAAAGATCTCGGTGGAATGTCTAAAGAATATGTCCTTTTTTGCAGCGTTAGGCAAGGCGAATGTGGGTGTGCCTGAGTTGAATACAGTGAGGCGTTGGATGATGACCCATTTTGAGAAGATGGTGGATCCTACACTTTCTTTGACCGAAAAAGCAGAAGAAAAGCTTTCCAATGACACTGTATTTAGGAATTATCTTGTGGAATATTTCAAGAATTCCCATTTTGACATTTCAGATATTGAAACACAGGCTGTCGATGCCACCCCAGTAGAAGTCCCATTCGAAAGGATAACGAGGCCTATTGTGCTAACAATTAAAACCTATCGAACGTTTTTTGAGCATTTGATTTCCAATGGTGAAGAGAAAGAAAAATACAAATTACCGATATATTTGGAGTCGTATGGCACCCAGCGTATTTTCGGCCTTGCTTCTGCCATCTATGATGTTCAAAAGAGAGACGGTTTCCTTATGGTGGATGAGATTGAGGCATCGCTACATCCAAGGTTTTTGGAGTATTTGTTGTTTGAATATTTCAATAACAAAGGCCAGTCGCAAATGCTTGTCACCATCCATGACGACAGTTTGCTGGATTTGGTCAATGATTTAATACGAAAAGATTCGATTTGGTTCACGGAGAAGAAAGCCTCTGGAACAACGGATTTGTTCAGACTGACCGAGTTTAGAGGGCTGAATAGGGTCGCTTCGATTCGGTCGGCCTATAGACTTGGTAGATTTGGTGCTACGATGTAACGAAGGAGACGACAGATGGCGAAGGGGAAGAAATTAATAAAGCACACAAGTAGGCAACCTGTTTATTACAGTCCGCCTGCTCAGCATGTTCCAGATGATGGCGTGCGTGAAATCAAACCTTTGCTTCCTTTTGTCATTAGTGGAGGCGAAAATACAGAGCATTACTATTTCAAGCACCTGTCTAACTCGACAATTCATAAGTTTAAGGTTTTGCCAGAGTATTTTGGTAATGAGGCAAGTTACCCTGAAGAATTCCCTAAAAGGATTGAGGCAATATTGAAAGAAAACCCTGAAGTGATATTGGAAACTACGAGATATCTTGAGCATCTTCAATAAAAAACCGTATATTTGTCCCCGAACAAATCAACAAACGATGAAACAATTATTTACCATCCTCGCTTTTGCCTTGTTAACCGTCACGGCAACGGCTCAAAACACGAAACCGCAACCCCTTACGCAAGAGGCTTTCGAAACCCTGTGTCCAACCCCGCCCATGGGATGGAACAGCTGGAACCGCTTTGGCTGCAACGTCAGCGAACAGCTGCTGATGGAGGCCGCTGACGCCCTCGTGGCCTCGGGCATGAAAGACGCCGGCTACCGGTATATCGTCGTCGATGACTGCTGGCAGATCGACCGCGACGCCGACGGCAACATCGTCTGCGACCCCGAACGCTTCCCCCACGGCATGAAATACGTGGCCGACTACATCCACTCCAAAGGCCTTAAGTTCGGCATCTATTCCTGCGTGGGTACCCATACCTGCGCCGGAAGGCCGGGGAGCATGGGCCACGAATACCAGGATGCATTGTTCTATGCTCGCACAGGCGTCGATTACCTGAAATACGACTTCTGCAACAACCGTGGCACGAACTCCAAGACCGCCTACACCGTGATGCGCGAGGCACTGAAGGAGGCAGGACGCCCCATCGTGTTCAGCATCTGCGAGTGGGGAAGCACCAAACCCTGGGAATGGGCTCAAGGCATCGGCCACCTCTGGAGGGCCACCGGCGACATCATCAACCTCTGGGACGGAAAAGAAGACTGGGGCGGCCACGGCATGGTCAACATCATCGACCTGGTGCAGGACCTCTATCCTTATAACGGCCCGGGTCACTGGAACGACCCCGACATGCTGGAAGTGGGCAACGGCGGAATGAACACCATCGAAGACCAAAGCCACTTCTCGATGTGGTGCATGCTGGCCGCACCCCTCATGGCAGGCAACGACCTCAACAACATGAGCCAGGACACCCGGCGTATCCTCACCAACAAGGACGTCATCGCCATTGACCAGGACCCGCTGGGCATCCAAGCCCATCTCTCCGTGGCTCTCGGCGACCGACAAATCTGGGTGAAACAGCTCGAAGATGACCAATGGGCGGTTTGCTTCTTCAACCGCGGCGACACCCCGTGGGACCTCAACTTCAACTGGAACGATATCCCCGAACTGCGCGCCACAGGCAAGCTCTTCAGCGCCTATGATCTGTGGCAACACAAAACCATCGCCAAATCCACCGCCAAAAACGTGGTCTCCAACATCCCCTCACACGGCGTTCTCATGGTTCGTCTCACCCCATTCTGACTTCTGTCTTCTGTCTTCTTGATTAATGAAAACCCGTTGGCGGAATTAAAGTAGCGCATATTTAATTTGACCAATAGGTTTGTTGTTGATTTTGTTGATATATTGCAAAACGGTAAATGCGCTGATTTTACCGATGATTCTTGTGAAGAGTCCGTTGACGTTCTTGGCATAGTTGCGGATAAGGAGGAACTGG
>CACZQL010000003.1 GCA_902783365.1 uncultured Bacteroidia bacterium
ACAACTGAACAACTGAACAACTATGTTTAAGGGTCATCCCAAAGGTCTCTACGCGCTCGCCCTAGCCAACACGGGTGAACGCTTTGGCTACTACACCATGTTGGCTATCTTCGTGCTTTTCCTGCAATCCAAGTTCGGCTACAACGAAGCACAGGCAGGTCATATCTATGGCATCTTCCTCGGATGCGTCTATTTCATGCCCCTCATTGGCGGTATGCTGGCCGACCGTTTCGGCTACGGCAAGATGGTGCGCACCGGCATCATCGTGATGTTCCTCGGCTACCTGCTTTTGGCAGTGCCCATGGCCACCGCGACGGCTAAAGTCACCATGTTCTCCGCCCTGGCCCTGATTGCCATCGGCACCGGCCTCTTCAAAGGCAACCTCCAGGTGATGGTGGGCAACCTCTACGACGAGGCCAAGTACAGCGCCTTCCGCGACAACGGTTTCAGCCTCTTCTACATGGCCATCAACATCGGCTCGATGTTCGCGCCTATGGCGGCCACCAAAGTCACCGACCTCTTCCTCGGCAAGGCGGGTTACACCTACGTGCCGCAGATTCCCTCACTGGCACATCAGTATTTGGATGGCACCATCAACGCCGACGCCCTCTCAAGTTTCGAAGCCTTGGCCGTGCAACAGGGTGGCAATGTCAGCGACTTGGCCGGTTTCGCCAACAGCTACATTGACGCGCTTTCGGGGGCCTACAACTACGGCTTCGGCGTGGCGTGCATCTCGCTGATCCTCTCCATGGCCATCTATCTAGGCTTCCGCAAGTGGTATAAACACGCCGACGTGAACGCCAAGCAGGCCAAGAAGATGGAGAACACCACCGTGAATGTGCAGGAACTCTCCAAGGAGCAGACCCGCGAGCGCATCACCGCCCTGGTGATGGTCTTCGCCGTGGTCATCTTCTTCTGGATGTCGTTCCAGCAGGCGGGGCTCTGCCTGACCTACTTCGCCCGCGACTACACTGCCAGCGAAGCCTCGGGCTTTACCCGCATCGGATTCAATATCTGGGCTTTGGCTTTGATTGCCATCTCGATTTACACCTTGTTTGGCGCGTTCCAGTCGGATACAAAACGCAACAGGCTGATTTGCGGCATCGTCACCCTCGTGTTGTGGGTGGGGGCCGCAGTGTTGTACCTTAGGATGCCTAACCCGATTAACATCCTGCCGCAGCAATTCCAGCAGTTCAACCCCTTCTTCGTGGTGGCTTTGACGCCCGTCTCGATGGCAGTGTTCGGCGCTTTGGCGAGGAAAGGGAAGGAGCCGTCCTCACCGCGTAAGATAGGCATGGGTATGATTGTCGCCGCCCTTGGCTTCCTCATCTTGGTGGTCTGTTCCTTCTCGTTGGCCAGTCCGGCCGAGCTGAAGGCGCAAGGCGGCGTGAGCAGTACCCTGGTCTCTCCCAACTGGCTCATCAGCACCTATCTCGTGTTGACCTTCGCCGAGTTGCTGTTGAGTCCCATCGGCATCTCTTTCGTCACCAAGGTGGCCCCGCCCAAATACAAGGGCATGATGATGGGCCTGTGGTTCTGCGTGACCGCCATCGGCAACTATCTCACCAGTGTCATCGCCCGCATCTGGGGCACCGGCATGCCGCTCTGGATGGTCTGGGGTGTCCTCGTGGTGCTTTGCTTGCTCTCTGCTGTGTTCATCTTCTCCATCATGAAACGGTTGGAACGAGCCACCCAAGGGTGTTGAAAAATATTCGTTTTGAATACGATCGTAGGGCTGTCACATCGTGCAACCCTACGATTTTTTTTGTATTTTTGCCGCCAAAATCACCGACCTATGTCACGAAACGAACAAGAGCTTCATGGCGTCACGCTGCTGGGGAACCAAAACACCCACTACAGCTACGATTATACCCCAGAGGTGCTGGAGACCTTCGAGAACAAACACCCGGAAAACGATTATCTGGTAACCCTCGACTGTCCCGAATTCACCTCCCTTTGCCCCAAGACCGGCCAACCCGACTTCGGACACCTTATTATTAATTATATCCCCCGCACGCTGATGGTGGAGAGCAAAAGCCTCAAACTCTATCTCTTCAGCTTCCGCAACCATGGCGACTTCCATGAAGACTGCGTGAACATCATCATGAAAGACCTGGTGAAACTTATGGATCCCAAGTATTTGGAAGTCATCGGCCTTTTCAACCCCCGTGGTGGCATCTCCATCAAACCCTTCGCCAACTACGGAGACCCCGACCATCAAGATATGGTGAGGCAACGAATGTTAGCCAGCTTCCATAACTCATGATTCTTACTTCTTACTTCTGTCTCCTGGCTTTTTAAAAAAATGAAAGACTCAGTAATCATCATCTCCGGCGGCATGGACTCCACCACCATGCTCTATGAATTCAAGGATGAAATCGCCTTGGCCATCACTTTCGACTATGGCTCCACCCAAAACGGTCGTGAACGGGTCTGTGCCGTGACGCATTGCCAACGCTTGGGTATCAAGCACATCGTGGTTCCACTGGAGTTCATGCACCGTTACTTCAAGAGTGCCCTGCTGATGACCGCCGCCGACATCCCCGAGGGAAACTACGACGACGAGAACATGAAATCCACCGTGGTGCCTTTCCGCAACGGCATCATGCTGGCCATCGCCGCCGGCATCGCCGAGAGCAACGGCCTCAAAAGGGTGATGATCGCCAGCCACGCTGGCGACCATTCCATCTATCCCGACTGCCGCCCGGGCTTCGTCAACGCCATGTCGGAAGCCATGTCGGCAGGCACCTATGAGCATATCACCGTCTATGCGCCTTATACTTATCTGAACAAGAAAGAGATTGCCGAACATGGGAAAGCCTTGGGCATCGACTACGCCGAGACCTATTCCTGCTACAAAGGCGGGGAGAAGCATTGCGGCAAATGCGGCACCTGCCGCGAACGCATCCAAGCCCTCCACGACGCTGGCATCGTTGACACCACTGAATATGAATAAATTCTGACTTCTTTCTTCTGACTTCTGACTTCTTTAACAATATGTATTACGTAAGAAAAACGCTTGAAATATCCGCTTGCCATCAGCTCTATCTCGACTACGAGAGCAAATGCGAGAACCTGCATGGCCACAATTGGAAAATCAATGTCTATTGCCGTGCCGAACAACTCGACAGCAACGGAATGGTGTGCGACTTCACCTTGATCAAAAAGATGATTCACGGCAAAATCGACCATACCAACATCAACGAGGTGCTGGACTTCAACCCTACGGCTGAAAACCTGGCAAAGTGGATTGTCGATACAGTGCCGAACTGCTACCGCGCCGACGTGTGGGAGTCACGCGACAATAAGGCCTCTTATATTAAAGACGACGCCCCGCAAAACTTTGATTAACCCTCGGCGAATACTTGTCGGCGAATTGTTGTTTCGGCGAATTAAGCGAATTTTCATTCATTAAATTCGTTAAATTCGCTTAATTCGCCGACATTATTCGCCGACTAACAATCGCCGAAATAATATGCCGAAGATGTATAAAATTAATGAGATATTTCATTCTCTCCAAGGCGAAGGCTTCCACTCGGGAACGCCGGCCGTCTTCGTGCGCTTCAGTGGCTGCAACCTGCATTGCGCTTTTTGCGACACACAGCACCAAGCAGGGGAGATGCTGTCGCTGCAAGAGATGGTGGATGTGGTCAATCAATATCCGGTCGCTCCTTTGGTTGTCTTAACTGGAGGCGAGCCGTCTCTGTTCATCGATGAGGCTTTTGTGGCTGAATTGAAACAAAAGACGGGGAAAACCGTTGCCATTGAGACCAACGGCACCCGCCCTTTGCCGTGTAACCTCGATTGGGTGACGCTCTCGCCCAAGACTGGTTTTGACGGGGGAGGGGTGGAGCCTTGTGTGCTTCGCCGATGCGATGAGTTGAAAGTGGTTTGGCTCGGGCAGGATTTGGCGCAATATGATGGCATTGAGGCCAAACATCGTTTTTTGCAGCCCTGCTACTGCGATGATGCCGCCCAGCGTCAAAAGAACCTTAGTTCAGCTGTCCAAGCCGTGATGGACCATCCCGGATGGAGGCTTTCCCTCCAGATTCATCGGGTCTTGGGCATCCCATGAGGGTGGAGGGCGTTGCCTGATAAACCCACACGTCCGTCCTCCATTCGTAATGAAACGTTTGGAGGACGGACGCGCAGATACGACCTTACAGATATTGTTAACGGCCTTTCTTTATCGGCGAATTCAGAGAATTACTTTACTCAAATCCCTCTGAATTCTAAATTCTCAATTCTCAATTACTCAATGACAATCTTTTGGACCTTCACGTCGTTGCCGTTCGTCAGGCGAATCACATACACGCCCTTAGAGAAGTTGGCAGTTGGCAGTTGGCAGTTGGCAGTTGACAGTGCTCTGCTGAACAGCTGGTGGCCGAGAACGTCGATCACTTGGAGGGTACCCTTGCCGTTGACGATGAGGTTGCCATCGCTCACGAAAGCGAAGTCGTTGTTTTCGTCGAGGTTGCCGGCGCTGTAAACGAGTTTGAAGCGCGAGGCGTAGTCGGTGGTGCGGGCGTCGAAGGTATAGCTCGGGTTGACGAGGAGGTCCACATCGTTGCCGGTCATGTTATCAATGAGATGGAGGTAATTGAAGGTGAGAGGTGAAAGGTGAGAGGTGCAAGGTTCCGAGATGGTCAATGTGTAGGTGCCGTTGTTCTCAGCCTTGAAGTTGACGGGCAGCTCGCCCATGGCTTCGGCGTTGACGATGGCGTAGTCCTTGTTGTCCTGCGGGATAAACACCTTGGTGCGGTTGGAGTTAAGTTGGAGCTTCGGCAACTGACGGCCTTCGCCAAAGCGGACGATGGCGCGGTCAACGAGCTTGTTGTTTCTGGTGATGTTGAGGGTGAGGTTGGCGCTCTTGCTGTTAGGATTCTCGGTGTCAAAGGTCACGGTTTCGTTTGCGGCTTCGGCCACAACAAAGATACCCGTCATAGGAGCGACTTCAGTGCCAGCCACATTAGGTGTGACATCGATGCCAGAGCCATCCTCGTTCATGGTGTAGAAAGCGTGGTTGGGGTAAGCTTTCACGCTCCAGGGGTTACCCACGAGGTTCCAGCCTTTGAAGTCGATGGCGTTGTCGTCATAAACCAGTTCGATGGTGCCGTCGCCGTCGTAAGGTGTGCCAGTGAGTGTGAATTCAAAGATTTCGCCTTCAGTGGTGGCTTTCTTGGCATAGAGGTAACCCTTGCCAGGTTCGAGGTTGAAGTTGCCGTTAGCACCTTTGTAGTTGATCCACTCTTTGCCTTGAGCTTGGTCGAAGTAATAGAGGTCGAAGTCGCCGGTGGTCATTTCGTGGTTGGTGAGATCCACGGTGACAGGAGAAGCGATGAGGTAGTAGCCGCCTTCGTTGGTGTCATCCTCATAGCCATTGATGGTGAGGGTGTAGGTGCTGACAGGAGCGCCCACTCTGACATCGTCAACATACCAACCATGGGCATTGTCGCCTTCGTACTTGAAGGCGAGGCTGATGGTCTGGCCCATGTATGCGGTGAGGTCGATGGTCACTTCTTCCCAACTATTAATAACTGATTCAGGTGACCAAAGCTCCACTTCGTTCTCGCCGTCAAGCAGCACAATGGAGTTCTTGTCATAATCATCTACAAAGGTGTTATATGACCAGAAGGTAAGTTGTACAGCGTCACCATCGGTGCCAAGTTGCAGGGCAGGCATCACCAGATAGATGGGGCCGTAGTAACCGCTATAGGCTGCTCCAGCACCAGTATGAATATATGAGCTGCTGGTATTATTCGTCCATTGGCGTGTGGTTGTGCCGTCAATGTATGGAATATTCTCCCAGCAGAGAGGAGTCCAGTCACCTTCAAAACCTTCGGTGAACGGGTTGGCGGCATCCACAACGATGGCCTCGCACTTGGTGGCAAAGCTCACTTCATTGCTCCAGTCGCTCTGGTCGTCAGCGTTGCAGTAGGCACGCACCTTGGCAGTGTAGGCAGTGGAAGCGGTGAGGTCTTCAATAGTGAAGGGGTTGCTTTCGGCCATGATGAGGTTGGTTTCGTCGCCATTGAGGCAAATCTGCCATGCGGTTTCGCTGTCGCCAGCGGTCCAGCTGAGGGTAGCTTCAGTGGTGGTGGCAGTCACTTCCAAGTCAGTTGGTTTCATGCAGGTAGGCACCTCCATAACAGTGACGTCATCCAAGTAGATGTAGGCATCGCCATTACCATAGTTGGAAGTTCCCTTGAAGACGATGACCACCTCTTGGCCAGCATAATCAGCAAGAGAGATGACAAGTTCTGTCCATGATGACACACCAGTAAGGCCAGTGGCGAGGGCTGTTTCGTGGGTGGCACCACCATCAGTGGAGATATAGACGGAGAAGTCGCCACCTGTGGGGTTCTTGTACCAGAAACTCAATTGCATAAGTTGATCTGAGGGCAAGCTGAGCGAAACGGTCTTCAGGAAGTTGGTGAGGCCGTTTGAATTGTTATACGAATTGAAGCACAAGCCGGCACCATCGTGTCCGGTAGCATAATAGTTCCACTTGTAAGTCCCAGTAGTGGTTGTGCCTTCGCTGTTGTCCCAGCAATCGGGGATGCCAGCAGTGAGGCTGTTGAAATTCTCAGTCCACGGGAAGGTTGAAATGGCTTCGCACAAAGTGGCAAAGCTCACCTCGTTGCTCCAGTCGCTTTGGCTGTCTTCGCCGCAGTAGGCGCGCACCTTGGCGGTATAGCTTGTGAAAGCGGTGAGGTCTTCAATGGTGAAGGGGTTGCTGTTGGCCATGATGAGGTTGGTTTCGTCGCCGTTGAGGCAAATCTGCCAAGCGGTTTGGTCGTCAGCGCCGTTGGTCCAGCCGAGGGTGGCTGTGGTAGCGCTAACACCTGACACTGCAAGCTCAGTGGGCTTCAAGCAGGTGGGAGCTTCGCGAATGACCATGTCGTCAACATAGACGCCACGGCTATTGTAACCACTTGGAGCGGCATCCATCATGATGGCTAAGTAGCTATCGCTGCAATCGGCAGGAATGAGGTATTCGAAAGGATCAGTCGGATAGGAAGTGGTCAACGTTTGCTCGGCAATCATTGTGAAGGTGCTGGCATCGGTCGGGTCACTCATCGTACCTATCTTTAAAGTGCTGGAAGCGTTGTATCCTTTGGCCATAAGCGTGACTTGCAAGCCAGCCAGTCCAGTCATTTCGGGCAGGATAGCGTATTGCGGCTGAGGTTCACTGCTGCCAGACGAATAGAAGTACAGACAGTTGGGAGCCGTGTTGGCGTATGTGGAATATGAACCATTGGAAAGGATACGCGGATAAGTAGCGTAGGTGCTGTTGGTGGTCGTGTTGATGTAGCTCCAGCAAATGGGCAGCACATTGTTGCCGGCCGCATAATTGTCAAAACTCTCGCTGTAGCCTAACGCTGCAATCACATCGCATTCGGTGGCGAAAGCAAACACATCAGAGGCCTCGCTGGCACCATCGGCGGCGCAGTTGGCCACCACATAGAATTCGTAGTTACTGGACGCATCCAAACCTGACAGAGTGTAAGGATTAGCGGTCACGTTGGCCACTTCGGTGTAGCTTTCATCAGTAGTCTTTTTGTAATAAAGCGTCCAAGCGGTCTCGCCGCTGTTGGCGGTCCAGCTCAGTTCGGCTGAGGTGGTAGTGGCGTTGGCGGCAAGGCCCGTAGGAGCTAAGCAGCTCGGGATTTCCTTCACGGTGACATCGTCGGCAAACCAATAATAGGAATTTGACCCTGAGTTGTGACGGAATGCTATGTTAGCATCTGCAGGAGCCTCAGTGAAGTCAACCGTTTTCTTGACGTGTGTGTTACTGGTCCATTCGTTGTAAGCGTAATTTGCCACTTCAACGAAAGAGCTGGCATCGGTAATGTCGGTCATATAACCCACAGAGAAGGTGCCACAGCTGGAGTAGGTGTAGCCTTCGGGGCGGGTCCAGAACTCCACACGGAGGTTGTTGGTGGGCTCATTGAATTGCGGCAATGCCACAAGATTGGAGGTGCTTCCTGCAAATCTCAAATAGTAAGAACCGTTGTGAGCGTTAGAAGTGCTGCTTCCGCGTGTTACGCCTGCAATAGGTGTCCAGCAGGCAAACGGAGCTTCTGCTTCGAAATCGTAGGTGTAAGGAATGTCGTAAGTAGAGCACGGTGTGGTGAAGGTCACGCTCTTCCATGTGCTGGTGGGGGTGCTGCCGTCGCACACGCTCTGCACTTTTGCAGTGTAGGCAGTGGTAGCGGTGAGGTCAGTCAGATCGTAGGTGTAGCCTTCATAGTTTTCTTCAATGATGGTACCATTAAGCTCGATGTTGTAAACGCCGCTGCCGCCGGTCCAAGTCAATGTGGCGCTGTTGCCGGTAACGTTTTCGGCAACCAAGGTAGCGGGTTTTTCGCACACATCACCGCCTTGTTGGGCAGGTTCATAGACGAAAGTAGTCTTGGGGAGGAAATCCTGTGAAGTGCCTGTTCCTGAACCATTATTATACCTTGAGCAACCAGTTTCACCAGTAACTCCATAGAAATTGGTTGCTTTATAACCACCCTTAGTTTGGACGTATGTTCCAATCAGCAGGTTGCCGCCTTCGTAGGTGTAAGGTTCGTCAAATATTTTATAAATATAATTATTGTTTTTTTATTGAAATGACCTTGCAAATATAATAATTTATAATTAAAAAAGTAGATGAGCAAATTTAGTTTACAAAATTGATTTGGCAGTTACTTGCGGGTGCTGTGTCTTGGCTCGCAATACACCAAAAAAACCGCCGGTTTCTTGTTCAAGTCACCCTTGAAGGTCTTCCAGGCAGCGATGTCCTGGCTGATGACCTGCTCGTCGTCACAGGTGAGGTTCGAGGCCACGCAGAGACGGGTGGCGGGATGCAAGCACTTGCACAAGTCCTGCAACATGGCGTTGTTGCGGAACGGGGTCTCGATGAACAGCTCCGTTTCGTTGCGTGACGAGGAGCGGCGTTCCAACTCCTTGATGGCGTTCTGCCGTTCGGGGCTCTTGATGGGCAGGTAGCCGTGGAAGGCGAACGCCTGTCCGTTGAAGCCCGAGGCCATCAAGGCCAAAATCATGGCGTTGGGTCCTACCAGGGGGACCACTTGAATGCCCGCCGAATGTGCCAAGTCAACCACCAAGGCGCCCGGGTCGGCGACACACGGTGTGCCTGCCTCCGACATCAATCCCATGTCTTCGCCCTGCAAGCAGGCGCCGAGATGCTCCATCAGGTCCAAGTTCCGGGTGTCGTGCTTGTCGAGCTCGATGAACTCGATGTCGTCGATGGGACACTCCATGCCCAAGCGGCTCAGCACCCGGCGTGAGGTGCGGGTGTTCTCCACCACGAAATGCCGCAGTCGCCGCACGATGTCCAAGGTGCCGGCGGGCAACACCCTTTCAGGTCGCGTTGCGCCCAGCAGGTTCGGTACCAAGTAAAGCTTTCCGAAAGTCATGGAGGTCAAATAAGGATTTTCTTCTCAATCTCGGCCATCATCGACTTGAACTGCTTGTCGGTGTCCATGCGGTCGGAGATGGTCTTGCAGGCGTGATGCACGGTGGCGTGGTCCTTGTTGCCGCACTGCTGCCCGATGACGGTGAGGCTGGCCTTGGAGTATTTCTTCGCGAAATACATGGCGATCTGGCGCGCCTGCACCACCTGGTGCTTGCGTGTGCTTTGTCCCAGCGTCTCCATGGGCAGGGAGAAAAAGTCGCACACCACGTTCATGATATATTCCACCGAGACCTCCTTCACCGAGTTTCGGATGAACCGCTCGATGATCTGTTGGGCCAGCTCGATGGTGATGTCTTTTTTGTTCAGCGAGGCCTGTGCCACCAATGAGATCAACACTCCCTCCAGTTCGCGGATGTTCGTGTGGACGCTCGACGCGATGTACTCCACAATCTCATCGGGCAGCTGGATGCCCTCGTTGTAGAGCTTGTTGCGTAGGATGGAGCTTCGTGTGGCGGCGTCGGGCATCTGAAGGTCGGCGGTAAGCCCCCACTTGAACCGCGAGAGCAACCTCGGCTCCATGTCCTGCAAATCCACAGGAAGCTTGTCGCTGGTCAGCACCAGCTGCTTCCCGTTTTGATGCAGGTAGTTGAAAATGTGGAAAAACGTCTCCTGGGTCTTGGTCTTCTTGGCCAGAAACTGGATGTCGTCGATGATGAGCACGTCGATCATCTGGTAAAACCGGACGAAGTCGTTCTGGTTGTTGTTTTTCGAGGCGTTGACATACTGGTTGATGAACTGTTCGGCCTGTACGTAAAGCACGGTCTTGTCGGGGAATTTGTGCTTCACATGAAGCCCGATGGCATGGCAGAGATGGGTCTTGCCCAAGCCCGTCTGGCTGTAAATCAACAAGGGGTTGAAGGCGGTCTTGCCCGGGTTCTCGGCGATGGCCAGTCCGGCGGAACGGGCCAACCGGTTGCAGTCGCCCTCAATGAAGTTGTCAAACGAATAGTTCTCGTTGAGCTGCGAGTCAATCTCCATCTTTTTCAAGCCGGGAAAGATGAACGGGTTCACCGGCCCTCCCGACAGGTCCTCCGGAGCAGGATGGCCCAACACGTTGTTCTTCACATCGTCGCGGTTGGTCCCCGGCACCACCATGCGGTAACTCGGCTCGTTGCTGTCCATGATGATGCTGTATTCCAACTTGCCCTCCATGCCCAACACCTTCTTAATGGTCTTTTTCAACAGGTCGATGTAATGCTCCTCCAGCCACTCGTAGAAGAACTGGCTCGGCACTTGGATGGTCAAAACATTGTTCGAGAACCCTATCGGCACAATGGGCATAAACCATGTGGAATAGCACGTTTCCGACGTGTTGTCCTTGATGATCTCAAGGCATCTTCTCCATATCTCGGTGTGGCTTTGCATCATGGCTTTCCCCTGTTTTTTCGCTCGAATCGGACTGCAAATATCGTATGAAAAAAGTTAATAAAAAATTTTTTTTGCTATTGATTTTGCAGTTTTTTTTCTCTATAATACGAGATTTTTCATCGAATTGGCGTAAAAACGAATGTAACAAATTGATTTACACCGTTTTAAGATACGAAACTTTTACTCCGAAAATGTTATTAAATTTCGATACAATTTTTTCGGCGTCGTTTTTTCTTGTTGAAAACTCCAAATAGCAGTCCATCTCGAAACGAGGGTTCTGTTGTTCTATGCCGGCTTCTTTCATCACCCGCATCACCTCGTTCATCAAAGGGTAGCCGAACTCCAGACTATACACGTCGTTGACGGTTTTCTCGACAATCCGGGCGTTGTCCAAGGCATCGCGCGCCGCGGTCTTATAGGCGTTGATGAGCCCCGGTACCCCCAGCTTGACGCCTCCGAAATAGCGCACCACCACGACGCAGGTGTTGGTGACTTCTTTCGAGAGCAGCTGGTTGAGGATGGGCTTGCCGGCGGTGCCGGAAGGCTCCCCGTCGTCGGACGAACGGTAACAGGCCCGGTCGGGACCGATGATGAAGGCGTAGCAATGGTGCCGCGCGTCATAATATTTCTTCCTGTACTCAGCCAAAGCCTGCTTCACCTCCTCCTCGCTATACACGGTGAAGGCGAAAGCCAGGAACTTGCTGCCTTTCTCCTTGTAAAGCCCCTCACCCGGAGCCTCCAGCATTTTATAGGTGTCGTTGTCGGTCATGGCTTCAGGGTGATGAGGATTACGGCGACAATGGCAATGCCCAGTCCCAGGTAGTTTTTCCAAGTGAGTTTCTCCTTGAAGAGCGCCAGTCCGGCCAAGGCGGTGAGGCATACCACCCCGATGTTATACACGGGGAAAAGCACCACGTTGTCGAAGACCCGCATGGCGTGATAGACGAAAAAGGTGGAGAAGAAGTTGACCACTCCGAGCACGATGCCTCCCGCGGCGTTTTTCCATTGCCATCGCGACTTGCCTTTCACCAGACTGTAACCTGCCAAGGGGACGCTGAAAAGGAACGACACGCTGTAGATGAAGGCAATCATGGGGGTGGGGTCGTCGGCATGGTTGGCGGTCTCGGTGAGCTTCATCAGCACGTCGCCGATGCCGGTGCAACCAAAAATCAGCACAGGCAACAGCCGGATGAACCAGGAGGACTTCCCGGTTTTGGCCTCGCCTTGTTCACGTCCGCCCACCACCAAAAACAGGGCCAACAGCGCCAGCGCGACCCCGATGGCCGACAACCATCCCAGACGCTCTTTCAACACCAACACCCCGAACAAGGTGGGGATGACCACTGAGAGCTTGCTCGACAGCGAGGTTACGGTCACCCCGGACCGCTGGCTCGACACCAGCATCAGCACGTAGGTAAGGATGAACCAGAAACCTGTCCACAGCGAGAGCGGAAACCATGGCTCCCCAACGGGAGAGGCGAGGGGGCCGTGGAGCGCACTGACCAAAAAACCAACCGCGGTGGCAGTGAGGTAATTCCACGACAAGGCTTGGTGGTTGTCGATGTTGAAACGGCTGAACAGCCGCATGACCACGAAAATCGCGGTCGAAAACAAGATGGCAAGGACGAGGTACATCATAATGCGGCAAAAATAAAAAAGTTTTGGTTATCTTTGCACCATGATAGGCTTTAATCTGCATAAAGTGAGGCGGCATTTCATCGATGAGCTGGCCCGGCGCTTCCCGATGCGCGAGGCGGAGCAGCTCATGCGCGTCTTGTTGGAAGACCTCTTCGGCATTGACTGGAAACGTCTGCTCATGGAACCGGCACTCCGCATCGAGGAGGCGGACTACGCCCGTCTCAAAAACGCCGTGGGCCAACTTTTGGAAGGGGTTCCTGTACAGTATGTGACCGGCATGGCATGGTTCGACGGTATTAATATAAAGGTGAATCCCTCGGTGCTCATCCCCAGGCCTGAGACCGAAGAGCTGGTGCAACGGGTGGCCGACGGGCTATCCGCGAGGCTCAACGGGCATCTTCGTCTGACCGACGCTGAAGGTCTGGCCCTTACGGGGAAGCCCCCCCTGAGGGTGTGGGACCTCTGCACCGGCTCGGGGTGTATCGCCATCGCCTTGGCCAAGAGGTTCCCCCAAGTGGAGGTCAAAGCCATCGATGTGTCGCCCGAGGCCATCGCCTTGGCCCGGGAAAATGCCCTCGCCCATGGGGTGGAGGTCGAGTTTGTCGTGGATGACCTGCTTTGCCCCCAGTCGGAGGTGCTGAACGAGTCTGTGGATGTGGTGGTGAGCAATCCCCCATACGTCCGTGAGAGCGAACGGGCCGCCATGGAGTCCAACGTGTTGGATCATGAACCCTCATTGGCCTTGTTCGTCCCCGACGACGACCCGCTGCGGTTTTATCGCGTTATCCTTGAACTGGCAAAGCCTCGTCTAACCCCGGAAGGCTCAGTCTGGTTCGAGATTAATGAGGCGATGGGGGAGGAGCTGTCTCGTCTTTGCCAGGAGTTAGGCTTCCAGCCTGCCATCCATCATGATTTCGCCGACCGCCCCCGTTTTTTAACGGCAAAAGCCCTCTTCGCGAAAAAATAAAAACCGTTATAGGAAAAATTCCGCATTCCGCATTCCGCATTCCGCATTATTTCCCTACCTTTGCCGCCGCGATGAGAGGGACTGTCGCGCGCCGGGAGAGCCGGCACGAGGAAAGTCGGGACAGCGTAGAGCACCATACTTCCCAACAGGAAGGTGCCCGAAAGGGTAACAGCAAGTGCCACAGAAAATTACCGCCTCCAAAAGAGGTAAGGGTGAAAACGTGAGGTAAGAGCTCACGCATCGGGTGGTGACACTCAGGTGGGGTAAACCTTATGGGCTGCAAGACCAAGTAAGAAGATGCAGGCCTCCGGGCCGAAAGGGCTGCTCGTCCGAGTCTTTTGGGTAGGTCGCTGGAGCCTGCGGGCGACCGCAGGCCGAGAGAAATGACAGTCGCCCCGAAAGGGGAACAGAATCCCGCTTACCACTCTCATCGCTTTTTATGGATAATAATTTGACCGCTTTGTCGTTTTCAATCAAAACATTCCGTATCTTCGTGCCAAATTTGCTAACGATGAAATCCACTTCACTATACATGGCCGCTTTACTGTTCATGGCCCTTCTCGCCAAACCGGCTCTCGCCCAAAAACAACTTCCCCTCTACGAGCCCAACGCCCTTTACGACCAGGGACTGGTGCTCTTTAATAACGGTGAGTACGGCGCTGCCCTCGAGACCTTCACCAACTATCTCGACCTCGTCGAGGACAAAAAGCTGCAAAACGCCGTCAACGCCCAGTATTACATTGCTGTGAGTGCCCTCTATGCCGGACACAGCGACGCCGAGGCCAAGATCCAGACCTTCGTCAACGACCATCCTGGCAGCACCTGGGCCCGACACGCCAACTTCCTCTATGCCAACATGCTCTTCAATAAAAAGAAATACACCGAAGCCCTCGCCATCTATAACCAAACCCCCGCGGCCTCCCTGACCCAAACCGAGGCCCAGCAGCTCCAGTTCAACATGGCCTACGCCTATATGCAACTCGGCGACAACGACAAGGCCCTGCCCATGTTCCAAGGTATCGCCCTCAACGAAGGGAAATACCAAAGCGACGCCGCCTATTACTACGCCCACCTGCAATACCTCAAGGGCAAGGACCAAGAAGCTCTCCGTTACTTCGAGTCCCTCCGTAAACACCCCGTCTATGGCAAGGCCGTCGCCCCCTACATCGTGCAACTGCACTACCGCCAAGGCGACTACGACGCCGTGCTGCAAGAAGGCCCAGAAGCCCTGCGCGACGCTGAAAAGAAACAAAAGGGCGAGATCGCGCGCATCATCGCCGACGCTTATTTCCAACAGAAAGACTATCACAAAGCCCTCGAATATTTCGACATCTTCACGCGCAACAGCTCCGGCAAAGCCCTTACCCGTGAAGCCTACTACCAGATGGGCGCTTGCAAGATGAAAACCGGCAACCTCAACGGAGCCATCGCTGACCTCCAAAAAGCCGCTGGCGACCAAGACCTCGCCGGACAGCTCGCCTCCTATTACCTGGCTTCCTGCTATGCCGCCACCGACCAGCCCAAGTTCGCCCGCAACGCCTTCTACACCGCCTACGCCGCCGGCTTCGACAAAGCCATCAGCGAGGATGCCCTCTTTAACTACGCGCACCTCAGCCTCATCCCCGGCACTGACCCCTTCAACGAGGCTGTCGCACAGCTCGACGCCTTCGTCGAGAAAAACCCACAGTCGCAACGCCGCGCCGAAGCCGAAGAACTCGCTGTGTATCTGCTCCTCAACGCCAAAAGCAACGACCAGGCCCTCCAACGCCTCGAGAAAATGCGTAACAAGAGCCCCGAACTGCGCACCGTCTATGACGAACTCCTCTTCTCTACCGGCATCGAAGCCTACCAAAACCAACAATACGACAAAGCCCAGTCCTATTTCTCCACCATCGTCAGCGGCAAACAGTCGGGCCAACGCAAAGCCGAAGCCTGCTTCTGGCTCGCCGAGTCGGCCTATGCTGCCCACGACCTCGTCACCGCCGAACGCTATTACACCCAAACCAAAAACAGCGGGAACGCCACTGCCGACCTTAAAGCCAAAGCCGACTACGGTCTCGGTTACATCCAATATCAAAAACCCGACTACGACGAGGCTATCACCCACTTCAGGAACTTCATTCAGAAAACCGATGACCCCAACCTCAAAGGCGACGCTTACATCCGCCTCGGCGACTGCTTCTTCGTCGATCGCAACTACGACCTCGCCCTCAACTATTACGACCTTGCCACCCGCGTCAGCAAAACCAACGCCGACTATGCCCTCTTCCAACAAGGCCTGTGCTACGGCGCCAAGGGCAACTCCAACCAAAAACTCACCTTGCTCGAAGACCTGGTGAGGACCTATCCCAGCACCAACTATTACGACAAGGCCCTCTTCGAGATTGGCAACACCCACCTCGTCTATGGCGACAAACGCTCCGCCATCGCCGCCTTCAACCGCCTCACCAAGGAGAGACCCCGCTCCTCCTATACCCGACAAGCCCTCATGAAAACCGGCATGATCTACTATAACAACAACCAGTACGACCAAGCCCTCTCCCCACTCAAAAACCTCGTGGAGAACTACCCCAACACCGACGAGTCGCGCGAAGCCCTCTCCATCATCCGTAGCATCTATATGGAACGCAACGACCTGAACTCCTATTTCGCCTACGTGGAACAGTCGGGTGGGGGACAGGTGCAGGTTACCCAACAGGATTCCCTCGCCTTCGCCAATGCTGAGAACTTTTTCCTCGACGGACGCTACCAAGACGCCGAAAAAGCCCTGAAATACTACTTCGACCACTTCCAACGCGGCGCTTTCTTCCTCAAGGCCCATCACTATGCAGCCCTTTGCGCCGAGCAGGTGGGCACCGACGACGACGTGGCGACGCATCTCACCTACATCCTTAACCAGCCCGACAACGACTATACCGACGAGTCCCTGCTCAAACTCGCCCGTATCGAATACGACCGCGGCAACTACTCCAAGGCCGGCGAGCACTATGGCCGCCTCGCCCAGATCACCGAGGAACCGCTCCGTCGCCTCGAAGCCCTCGAAGGCGGCATGAAAAGCCGTTTCTTCATGAAAGACTACAACCAGGCCATCGAGATGGGCGTCAGCCTGAACCAGTCAAACGACCTTACCCCTGAACAACGCAACCAAATCAACCATATCGTCGGTAAGTCGTACTTCATGAAAGGGGAATACTCCTCCGCCATCACCTGGCTCGACAAGAGCGCCAAAGCCGACAAGTCTGTTTATGGCGCCGAAAGCGCCTATTACTCCGCCATGGCCTCCTTCAAACAGAATAAACTCGACGAGGCCGAAAACAAGGTGTTCAACATCTCCGACCACTACTCCGCGTTCGAGTACTGGGTCGCCAAGTCGTTCATCCTCCTCGCCGATGTCTATGTGGCCAAAGACAACACCTTCCAGGCCAACGAAACCCTCCGCAGTGTCATCGACAACTGCTCCATCGAGGAACTCAGAAACGAAGCGAAAGCAAAACTGCCAACTGAAAACTGAAAACTCCCAACTCATGCGTAATAAAAGTTTATATGTATTGTCGTTAGCGCTGCTCGGCAGCCTATCACTCTTTGGACAACATAACGAGCAGGTTACCATCGAGGGCACCTACCGGCCCCAAGTCAACAAGGTGAACAAATTGCTGTTGAAGCCCGAGTTGCCTGAACCCACCTTCACCATGCCGGGCACCGAGGTGCATCCGATGGAAATCGAACAAAACTTTGCCATTGATTTGGAAAAGATAACGCCTTTGGCACTCAACACCAAGGATGGTCTGGGACAGGCACAAGTCACGGAGAACTTCCTTATGGCAGGCATCGGCACCCGTCTCTCCCCGATGTTTTTCTATCAACACCATTCCAAACTCACCAAGGAACTGGCCCTCGGCGTGGGTATCAACCACTATTCGTCGTGGCTCAACATGAAAGACTACGGCCCTTCGGGGTTCATGAACAACGCCTTCGACGTCAGTCTTTCCTCCAGCCATTTCAAGAACGTGCAGCTCGGGGGGAAGGTCTATTACAAGAACGACCTGTACCATTTCTATGGCTTCCACCCGACTGTGGCGGATGTGTCAACGTTGGCGGATGCCACCCGTCAGACTTACAACACCATCGGGATGCATGTGGGTGTCGCCTCCGCGACCACCCGCCTCGGCGAGCTCTCCCACAGCGGCGACCTGGACTATCATTACCTCTTTGATCATTTTGATGGACGGGAGCATTACATCGGGCTGAACTACGAGCTGGGCTACAAGCAAAGCTGGTGGGGCAACAAGAGCAACCCCCAAAGGGTAGGGGTGCGCTTTGGCCTCCAGTATGCCAATTTCCAAGGCTATCTGTATAACAGAACCGCTAACTTGGCCCTGAATCATCTGAACCGTCTGCATTTCCAACTCAATCCTTACTTTGAGATGAAGGAGGAGTTTTACCGCCTGCATCTGGGAGTGAAAACCGATTTGGTGGAACTCGCCCCACGATTCGGCGTCTATCCTGATATCCAGGGAAGCCTCTTTGTGCTGAACAAGAAGGTGGAGTTCTATGCGGGTCTGAACGGTGGCAAGGAGTTGGTGACTTTCAGGGATTTGATTGAAGAGAATCCTTTCCTGGGTCGTGATGTGAGCAGAATCGTCTATCCGACGGTGAAACTGGGTTTCGAGGCAGGCGTCAGGACCAATGTGATGGAGACGGTGGACATCCACCTCGGCATGCGGTATCGCTTCACCGAAAACGATCTGTTCTTTCTTCCCGACAACAGCACCGATGCTTCGAATCCTCTCGCGGGGCAACCCGCCTTTATGCTTTTTGCCGATGAGACCGTACTGGTAAGCATTCTCTCCAACGTGCGATGGCTGGCTTTGGACAAGATGACCGTCGATGCGGGCTTTGCCTATAACCTCTGCGGTATCGACCATTTGGCGCATCCCCTGTACCGCCCTACTGCCGAAGGCAACCTCAAGCTTCGCTACGACTTTGACGAGAACCTGTCGCTGAACGCCTCCTTCCTTTATCTGGGTGGACGTTACGGCACTCAGAACGCGAAGCTGAAGGATGTGTTTGATTTCGGCCTCGGTGCAGACTACAAGATTCATGACCAACTCACCTTGTTTGCGAAACTCGACAATGTCGCAAACCAAAAGTACCAAGTCTATTATGAATATCCCGTCACGGGTATTCAGTTTTTTGCCGGGGTGAAGATGCGGTTTTAATTCCTGGCTCGATTGAAAAAAAAATTGCTCGTGTTTCGCAAAAATTTTGTACTTTTGCCTTTTCAACAATGAGCAATTTTAACAATGACTGAAGAAGAGAAAAAAGAATTAGCAAGCGAAGAATACGGTGCCAATAAGATCCAGGTGCTGGAGGGCCTCGAAGCCGTCCGCAAACGTCCCGCCATGTACATCGGCGACGTGCATTTCCGTGGTCTGCACCATTTGGTCTATGAAGTGGTTGATAACTCCATCGACGAAGCGATGGCGGGTTATTGCGACCATATCACAGTGGATATCTTGGAAGGAAACGCCATCAGCGTGCTCGACAACGGTCGTGGCATCCCCACGGGAATGCACGAGAAGGAGAAACGCTCGGCCTTGGAGGTCGTGTTGACGGTGCTCCATGCGGGTGGCAAGTTCGACAAGGGATCCTATAAAGTGTCCGGCGGTTTGCACGGTGTCGGCGTTAGCTGCGTCAATGCCCTTTCCACCCACCTCACCGCCGAGGTCTATCGCGAAGGCAAGGTGTTCCGTCAGGAATATGAGTTCGGCAAACCGCTCTATCCCGTGAAAGTGGTGGGCGAGTCGAATGCCCACGGCACCCGCATCACCTTCCAACCCGACGGAGGCATCTTCCTCCATACGGAATATGACTACGACACCCTGGCCAACCGCATGAGGGAGCTTGCTTACCTCAACCACGGCATCACCATCGTGCTTACCGACAAGCGCGCCCCCCTGGAGGACGGCTCGTTCCGCTCCGACACTTTCTACTCCGAGAACGGCCTCATCGACTTCATCGCCTATCTCGACGCCAACCGTGAGAAGCTGCTCCCTGAGCCCATTTCCATCTCTGGCGAACGCAACAACGTGCCCGTGGAAATCGCCCTCGAATACAATGCGGAGTACTCCGAGAACCTCCATTCATACGTCAACAACATCAACACCATAGAAGGCGGTACCCACCTCCAGGGCTTCCGCTCTGGCCTCACCCGTTCTTTCAACGCCTACGCCGAGAAAAACGGATTGTTGGAGAAATTCGAGAAACAGAAGGTGAAGATCGCCCCCGACGACTTCCGCGAGGGGCTCACCGCCGTCATCTCCGTCAAGGTGCCGGAACCCCAGTTTGAGGGACAGACCAAGACCAAGCTCGGCAACGACGAGGTGATGGGCATCGTCAACTCCATCGTCGGCCAGCAGCTCTCCGACTACCTTGAAGAGCATCCCAAGGAGGCCAAGCTGATTTTCGACAAGGTGGCTTTGGCCGCCCAGGCCCGCCAAGCCGCCCGCAGCGCCCGCGAAAAGGTGCAGCGCAAAGGCGTGCTGTCGAGCTTCAGCATGCCTGGCAAACTCGCCGACTGCTCCGAACGCGACCCCGCCAAGACCGAGCTCTACCTCGTGGAGGGCGACTCCGCAGGCGGCTCCGCCAAACAAGGCCGCGACCGTACCTTCCAAGCCATCCTCCCCCTGCGAGGCAAGATCCTCAACGTGGAGAAAGCCATGCAACACCGCGCCTTCGAGAGCGAGGAAATCCGTAACATCTACACCGCCCTCGGCGTCACCATCGGCACCGAAGAGGACTCCAAAGCCCTCAACCTCGAGAAACTCCGCTACCATAAAGTCATCATCATGACCGATGCCGATGTCGATGGCAGCCACATCACCACCCTCATCCTCACCTTCTTCTTCCGCTATATGCGCGAGCTCATCGAAAACGGCTATGTGTATTGCGCCACTCCGCCCCTCTATCTCATCAAGAAGGGCGTCAAACCCATACGCTACTGCTGGACCGACGATGAACGCGCCAAGGCCTGGGCGGAACTCACCAAAAACGGCACCGTCGGCGGCTACGACGTGCAACGCTACAAAGGTCTCGGTGAAATGAACCCCGAACAGCTGTGGGAAACCACCATGGACCCCGCTAACCGCACGCTCCGCCAGGTGACCATCGAGAACGCCATGGAAGCCGACCATATCTTCTCCATGCTGATGGGCGACGACGTGGCCCCGCGACGCGAGTTTATCGAACAAAACGCCACCTACGCCAATATCGACGCATAATCATCCTAAAAACAATATAGTATGAAAATGAAAATCAATCGAATTCTGGCACTCGCTGCCACACTGCTGCTCCTCGGCAGCCTCGCGTCCTGCGGCAAAGGACCGAAAAGCACGTCGAATGAACAGAGACAGAACTTCTCCGTCATCGGAGTGACTCCTACCTACAACACGGATGCAGTCCAGTACGATGTCGATGTCTATTTCACCCAACCCCTCAACGAGACCGAGGCGGTGAAGATTTTCGACAAGAACTTCGTGGAACGCTACAACGTGACCCCAAGCCTCTCTGGCAACAATAAATTCACTTTCCAAATTGGCGGCATCCAACGCGGAAACTCCGACAGCACGGTCGAGATGGTCCTCGACGGCAAAGCCATCGGCTCCAAGACCAAAGTCACACGACAACTGCCTGTCTATTCCAAAGGCACTTTCAAAGTGGTGGACTTCAAGGTGGATAAGGGTGACAACACCGCCACCCTCTTCTTCACCCAGCCTGTCCAACAACGCAACCTCGACGGCTTTGTGACCCTTGACCCGCAGATGGGCTACCGCACCGAGATCGTCGAAAACAAGATCGTGTTCTATCTCGACAAGTCCAGACTCTACCGCTATCAGATGGAGGACGTGACCCTCACCGTCGGCGCCGGCATCAAGGACGTCAACGGCAACTCCCTCCAGGAAGAGCAGAGCTTCACCTTCGACCTCACCGACGTGGAACCCAAGGTGAAATGGACCGAGGAAGGCGTGATCATCCCTGAGGTGAGCGACGCCACTGTCTATTTCGACGCCATCTGCCTCAAGTCGGTCATCGTCCGCATCGCCCGTGTCTATGAAGACAACATCCTGGCCTACTATCAGGACAACGACCTCGACGAATCCTACGACATCCGCCGCGTCGGACGCCTTGTGAAAAAAGAACGCGTCGCCCTCGACAACGCTAACCCCACCGAATGGAAAACCTTCCCCATCGTCCTCTCCGACTACATCGATGCCAAACCTGGCGAGATGTACCAGATCATCCTTGACTTCGGCCCCGAAGACTATGCCTTCGCCACCGAGGAGTCGAAACTTCTCACCCTCGAGAACGACGAGAGGGAAGCCCTATATTGGGACGGCGAGTCTTATAGCTTCAAGGACTCCGACTATGAAGGCGACTGGGACGACCCGCTGACCGCCACCTATTATAATTACGTCGAGATTAAGAAAAACGTCATCGTCACCAACCTCGCTGTCACCGCCAAGATGGGCGACAACGAGACCCTCGACGTGTTCGTCCTCACCATCGACGACGCCAAACCCGCCTCCGGCGCCGATGTCACCGCCTACAACTACCAGTGCCAACCCGTCTGCACCGCCAAGACCGACGCCAACGGCCACGCACAGCTCACCTGCCCCAACCGCCCCGCCTTCGTCATGGCCAAAGACGGTAGAAACGGCATCTCCTTCATCAAGACCAACAAAGGCGACGCCCTGTCGTACAGCAAGTTCGACGTGGGCGGCGAGACCGTCGAGAAGGGCGTGGACGCCTTCGCCTACTCCAACAGAGGCGTGTGGCGCCCCGGCGATGAACTGCAACTCAACCTCATGGTCTCCGACATGAATTCCAAGCTGCCCGCCGACTACCCCGTGGTGGTCGAAGTCTATGACGCCTCCAACCGCCTCTACGCCCGCCAGTCGAACAACAGCCCCGTCGGCGGCATCTACACCTACAACGTGGCCACCAGCCCCAACGACGAGACCGGCCTCTGGAGAGCCGCCTTCAAACTTGGCAACAGCGTCATCAACAAATACCTCCGTGTGGAGACCGTGAAACCTAACCGTTTGGAAATCAAATTCAACACCCCTGAGGTCATCAGCCTCTCCAAACCCGTCTATGCCAACCTCAACGCCAAATGGCTTAACGGCCTCACCGCCTCTGGCCTCAAGGCTGAGATTGACGTGAAGGTGCGCAAAGGCTACACCTCTTTCACCAACTTCCCCACCTATAACTTCAACAACGACTCCGAGGAATTCTATCCCGACGAGACCAACGTGTTCAGCGGTCCGCTCGACGGACAAGGCAATGCCAGCGTGGGCTTCAACGCCCTCTCCGACATCCAGTCCGAACAATTTGTGAAAGCTGTTTTCTCCACCAAGGTGTTCGAGGCCGGCGGCGACTTCAGCATCTCGTCAAGCACCGCCATGCTCTCTCCTTACGAGCGTTACGTGGGCGTGGAACTGCCCAAGACCGAGTCGAAATACGGAAGCTACTACTTCACCGACCGCAACTGGAAGTTCCCCATCGCCGTGGTCAAGGAAAACGGCGAACTGGCCAAATCGACCATTGCCCTCGACTATCAGCTTTATAAACTCGACAACTACTGGTGGTGGTCGAGCGAGGACGCCTACTCCCTCAAGAAATACATCAACGGCTCCTACAAGAGTCCTGAGATGAATGGCCGCCTCACTTGCAACAACGGCAAGACCGAGCTCTCGATCAACATCCCTAACAAGAAGTGGGGCTACTACCTCCTCGTCATCAACGACGTGCAAGGCGGCCACACCTTCGCCAAGGTGATCAACTTCGACTGGAGCGACGCCACCATCCACGCCACCGGCAACGGCGATGGCCCCATGCAACTCGCCCTCGCCGCCACCCAGGACAGCTACAGACTCGATGAGAATATCATCGTGACCTTCCCGTCGAACGACAAGGCCAAAGCCCTGGTCACCGTCGAGGCCAACGACAGGGTGCTCCAAACCATGTATCTCGAGAACCTCGGCACCGAAGGCAAGGTCGAGATCAAAGCCACCGAGGAGATGATCCCCAACGTCTATGTGTATGTGTCGCTCATCCAGCCCCGTAACGCCGGCAACGACATGCCGCTGCGCATGTACGGCGTGATCCCCGTCAAGATCGAGGATAGCAAACTGCAACTGCAACCTGTCCTTGGCGTGCCGGAGACCTCCAACACCAACAAGAAGGTGGAAGTGACCGTGGCTGAGCAGAACTCCAAGGCCATGACTTATACCCTCGCCATCGTCGATGAGGGCATCCTCGGCCTCACCAACTTCAGCACCCCCGACCCCTACCGCTATTTCAACGCCAAACAGTCGCTCAGCGTGCGCACCTGGGACAACTACCAGTATATCATCGACGGTTACACTGGCGAACTTGGTACCGTCTATGCCATCGGTGGTGACGGCATGATCAACCAGGAAATCACTCTCGACAAGCGCTTTAAGGCTTACGCCGTCACTTACGGCCCCTTCGAGCTCAAGGCCAATAGCAAGAACACCCATGAGATAGAGGTGCCTCAATGCTCCGGCGCCCTCCGCTTCATGGTGGTTGCCAAAGGCACAGGCAAGTCGTTCGGCTCCTCCGAAAAACGCATGAGCGTCATCGACCCCATCACCCTCTATGCCGCCGCGCCCCGCGTGGCCGCCCCCGGCGATGAACTCAACCTCAAGGTGCAAGTGCTGGCCCCGACCATGAAGGGACAAACCCTCCAAGTGGCCGTCAACAACCAGAACCTCAGTGCCGTCGATGCCCTGCCCACTAACGTCAAGATTGACAACAACGGTGAAGGCCTGGTCACTATGAAGGTGAAAGTGCCGGAAACCATCGGCAACGCCACCCTCGATGTCAAAGTTTCCGGCGGAGGCTACGAGGCCCGCTCCACCACCGCCATGCCCATCCGTATGCCCTTCTCCGAGAAACGCAACACCTACACCCTCGAAGTGGAACCCAAGGCCACCCAGGCCCTCGACTTCAACGTGAAAGGCATGAACGGAACCCAACAGGGCAATGTCACCGTGGCCTCCCTTATCCCCGTTGATATGTACAGCCGCCTCAACTATCTTGAGACCTATCCATACGGTTGCCTTGAACAAATAGTGTCGTCGGCATTCCCGCAATTATATCTTAATTATTTCGTGCAACAAAGCGAAGCCGATCAAGAAGAGACCCGTGAGGACGTCCAAAATGTCATCAACAAGATGAAATCGTACCAGCGTTCCGACTTCTCGCTCTCCAACTGGGAGGGAGGCAACTACGTGAACCCCTGGACGGAGCTTTACGCCTTGCATTTCCTGGTGGAAGCCAAGAAGCAAGGATTCGACGTGCCTGACTATCTGCTGAGCGGCATGTTGAAATATCAGGGCGACATTGCCAAGGCTTGGAAGAACAATCCCGATTTCAAACAAGGCGAGACCATCCAGGCCTACCGTCTCTTTGTGTTGGCCCTTGCTGGTAAGTCCGAGATGAGTGCCATGAACCGTTTCAAGGAGATTCAGATGAATTACTCCCTGACCCGCGTCCTTACCGCCGCCGCTTACGCCCAGGCGGGCAAGGCCAACATGGCCGCCCAGTTCTGGAAGGACATCAACCCCAACGAGCGGATGTCGGACTATATCTCCTCCTTCGGCTCCACCACCCGTGACCTTGCTTTCCTGACTTATTCCGAAATGCTCTGCAGCCGCGATAAGGACCTCATCCAGGCCCATATCAACGACCTGTGCGAGATCCTCAACGCCGACCGCTGGCTCGACACTCAGTCCACCGCCTTTGCGCTCTTCACCTTGGGCAAGTACGCCGAGAAGCAAGGGGCCTCCAGCTCACCCATCTCGACGACGGTCAAGCTGAACGGTGATGACCACACCTTGAACACCAACATGGGTTCCGTCGCATTCGCCATGACGCCCAAGATTGGTGCCAACAAGATGCAGGTGACCAACAACTCCGACCAGAAGGTGACGGTCAAGACCTTTACCAAGGCTGCCGTGGCGGAGTATGAGACCAAGGAGAACGGCAACTTCATCCAGATGAAGGTGAATTACTACGACAAGAAGGGCGCCGCCCTCGATCCTTCCAACTTGCCCATGGGTACCGACTTCACCGCGGAGATCGTGGTGACCAACCCGAGCAATTACCAAGTGACCGAACTCGCCTTGTCGTACTACATCGCCTCCGGCTGGGAGATCGTGAACGAGCGTCTCAACGGCGAGGGCGGCAACAACGGTGCCAAGCATCTTGACATCCGCGACGACCGCGCCTACTTCTTCTTCGACCTGTCGTCGAACTCGAAGAAGACGTTCAAGCTGAAACTCAACGCCACCTTCGAAGGCAGTTACATGCTGCCGCCGGTGCGTTGCGAGGATATGTATAACAACGAAATCTATTACGTGGTCCCGGCCCGTCCGGTCGTAGTCCGCTGATACCAATGAGGAACAGGTGGAGGAATTATCGTGGTCTAATACAAATGGGCTCGGTGATTCTTGGCCTGTTCCTCCTTTTTTTGTGCCTGCCGGTCCCCAAGTTCGATGACCCTTATTCCACCGTCCTTACCGCGAAGGACGGTGAGTTGCTGGGTGCCCGTATCGCCGACGACGAGCAATGGCGTTTCCCTGCCACTAATTCCTATTCGCCCAAATACATCGCCTGCGTGCTCGAGTACGAGGACCAGCAGTTTTTTCGACATTCCGGCTTCAACCCCGTGTCGTTCATCCAAGCCATGGTGCAGAACATCCAGGCGGGTGAGGTGGTTCGTGGAGGCAGCACCCTCTCCATGCAGGTAGTCAGGCTGGCCCGTAAAAACCAGCCAAGGACCTACCGCGAGAAGCTCATCGAGATTCTCCTGGCCATGCGGCTGGAATTGCATTATTCCAAGAAGTCCATCCTTGACCTGTATGCCGCCAACGCGCCCTTCGGGGGCAATGTGGTGGGCATCGACGCGGCGGCTTGGCGCTATTTCCACACCACGCCCGACCAGCTCACCTGGAGCGAGGCGGCTACACTGGCGGTGCTGCCCAACTCCCCAGCCCTCATCCACCCTGGCAGGGCCCGCGAACGTCTCCTCGACAAACGCAACACCCTGCTTCTGCGCATGACTACCTCCAGGGTGCACGCCCCCCGACGCTTCCACCTCCCCAAGCTGAGTCCCGATGACTACGAACTGGCCTTGCTGGAAAACCTCCCCGACAAGCCTTACGACATGCCCATGTTGGCCTACCATTACCTGATGCTTCAGGAAAAAGAACACAAAGGGGAACAGATTCACTCTTCCTTGGATTATCATCTTCAAAAAAACGTGCAGGAGATCATGGAAAGGCATCATCAGATGAACGCGATGAACCAGATCGAGAATGCCGCGGTGCTGGTATATAACTACCTCACCCAGGAAACTGTGGCATACGTGGGTAACAACCCCACGGCCAAGGACGCTTCGATGATCGACATGGTGAAGGCCCAGCGCTCCACGGGCAGCATCATGAAGCCGTTCCTCTTTGCCGCCATGCTCGACGAGGGCACCTTGCTGCCCACCATGACCCTGCCCGACATCCCCATGAGCCTTTCGGGTTACACGCCCAAAAACTATTCGGGCCAGTACTGGGGCGCGGTTCCGGCCAACGTTGCCTTGCAGCAATCCCTGAATGCGCCTTTCGTTTATCTGTTGAAAGAATTCGGGCATCAGCGTTTCCACTCGCTGCTGCGGCGCTTGTCGTTGAAGGGCATTGTGTTCGATGCCGACCATTACGGTCTCTCGCTCATCGTGGGCGGTGCGGAGGCGTCGTTGCACGACCTTGTGCATGCCTACGGTCGCATGGGCCGCAAGCTTGCCGCCGCCGTGAACGAGGAGTTCGACGAGGAGGTGCCCGACAATGTCGTTCCTTTTTCGGCGGATGCCGTCGCCGGCACTTTCGACGTGATGAAAGGCCTGACCCGCCCCACCAACCAGATTGGGTGGAGCGGTTTTTCCTCCGCCAAGCAGGTGGCCTGGAAGACCGGCACCAGCTTCGGGTTCAAGGATGCCTGGGCCATCGGGCTCACCGACCGTTATGTGGTTGGGGTGTGGGTGGGCAATGCCGATGGGGAAGGACGTCCTGGCCTTACTGGAGTGGGGGTCGCCGCCCCGCTGATGTTCGACGTGGCCGGCATCCTCAAGGACAGCTATACCTATCCCGCCGCCACCGCCGCCGCCATGGAAGTCGAGGTGTGTGCCGAGTCAGGTTATCCCCCCTCCGAGGTATGTCCTCACACCAAAAAGGTGAAGATGCCCAATGTGGAACTCAAGACCGGCGTCTGTCCTTATCATAAAAAGGTGTTCCTCGATTCCACCCGGCAGTACCAAGTGCTTCCCGACTGCTATCCCGTCAACCAAAAAGTTTTCGAGACCTACTTCGTCCTTCCTCCGGTGATGGAGTGGTTCTATAAGAAACACAGCTCGATGTATCGTCCGTTGCCCGCCCTCTATCCCGCCTGCGCCACCGCTCATCCCGACGAAGTGATGGCCTTCGTCTATCCCAAGTCCGACGCCCGCGTCTCCATCCCCATCGGCATCAAAGGCAACCGCCAGCAGGTCATCTTCGAAATCGCGCACCGCAATCCGCGAAAAACCATCTATTGGACCCTCAACAACCGTTTCCTCGGAACCACCCGCCTCAACCACCAGATGCCCATCGATGTGGAGAAAGGCCGTTACGAGTTGCGCTGCGTCGATGAGGACGGCGTAGAGCTCTATCGGCGCATTGTCGTCAATTAATGTCAAGTTTTTGTTGAAATATCGGCTCCATGACACAACAATTTACTATCTTTGCCGATTAATACAAAAACTCTAACTATGGCATTCGACAACGATAAATTTGTGGGAGAGGGACTCACTTACGATGATGTCCTTCTGGTCCCTTCTTACAGCAATGTTTTACCTCGTGAAACTGACCTGAGAACCAGGTTTACCCGTCATATCAATTTGAATATTCCCGTGGTTTCGGCTGGCATGGACACCGTGACCGAGTCGCGCATGGCCATCGCCATCGCCCAGGAGGGCGGCATTGGCGTGTTGCACAAGAACATGTCGATCGGCAAGCAGGCCACTGAGGTCAAGAAAGTGAAACGCGCGGAGAACGGCATGATTACCGACCCCATCACCATCCATGTGGATGCCACCGTGAGGGATGCCCTTAACCTGATGGGTGAGTACCACATCGGAGGCATTCCGGTGGTGGACAGCCATAACTACCTGAAAGGCATCGTCACCAACCGCGACTTGCGTTTCGAGCGTGGCTTGGACCGTCCCATCAGCGAGGTGATGACCAGCGAGAACCTCATCACTACCACCGAGGTGTCGTTCGAGAAAGCCGCCGACATCCTTCAGCAATACAAGATCGAGAAGCTTCCCGTGGTCGATCAGGAAAACCATCTCCTCGGGTTGATTACCTACAAGGATATCATCAAGGTGAAAGCGCGTCCCAATGCCTGCAAGGACAGTCGGGGCCGTTTGCGTGTGGCCGCCGCGGTGGGCATCACCGCCAACACCATGGAGCGTGCCGACGCCCTCGTCGATGCCGGTGTGGATGCCCTTGTGGTCGATACCGCCCATGGACATTCCCAAGGAGTGCTCGACATGGTGAAGTCGTTGCGCCAACGCTATCCCGAGATTGACATCGTGGCTGGCAACATCGCCACAGGTGAGGCTGCCCGGGCCCTCGTCGAGGCGGGCGCCGACGCGGTCAAAGTGGGCATCGGCCCCGGTTCCATCTGCACCACCCGTGTGGTGGCCGGCATCGGCGTGCCGCAGCTGACCGCCGTGCTCGAAGTGTCCAAGGCCCTCCAAGGCACCGACGTGCCCATCATCGCCGATGGCGGCATCCGCTACACCGGTGACATTGTCAAAGCCCTCGCCGCAGGAGCCTCCTCCATCATGGCCGGCTCCCTGTTCGCCGGCGTCGATGAGTCACCCGGCGACACCATCATCTACGAAGGCCGTAAATTCAAGACCTACCGCGGCATGGGTTCCCTCGAAGCCATGCAACAAGGCTCCAAAGACCGCTACTTCCAAGACATGGAAGACGATGTGAAGAAACTGGTGCCCGAAGGCATCGCGGGCCGCGTCCCCTACAAAGGCTCCCTCTCCGAAGTGGTCTATCAAATGGTCGGCGGCCTCCGCTCCGGCATGGGCTACACCGGATCCCACACCATCGAGGAACTGAAGAAAGCCAAATTCATCCGCATCACCAGCTCCGGCATCCTCGAAAGCCACCCCCACGACGTGACCATCACCCAGGAAGCCCCCAACTACAGCAAAAGATCTTAATCATTCCAAAGCAATCAATCAAAAAGTATATTAAACATGAGAAGAAATCCTTTCTTGAGATTCATCGTGCTGACGGCGCTTCTGGGCTCCTCCCTCATCGCTGTGTCACAGTCAAACTTAGACAAACAGGTGCTGATGACCATCGGCGACAAACCCGTCACCGTCAAGGAATTCACGGACGTTTATAACAAAAACAACCTTAAAAGCGAGGTCATCGACAAGAAAACCGTGGACGAATACCTCGACCTGTTCGTGAACTTCCGTATGAAAGTCATGGAAGCCTACGAGATGAAACTCGACACCAACGCCAAGTTCAAGAGAGAGCTGGAAGGCTATCGCAAACAACTGGCCAAACCTTATTTCTCCAACGAGGAAGTCAGTGAGGAACTGGTGGAAGAAGCCTACCAACGCAAGCTGAAAGACATCCGTGCCTCGCATATCCTCATCACTTGCGACAAACATGCCCTCCCCGCTGATACCCTCAAGGCCTATAACAAAGCCATGGATATCCGGAAGAAAGCCCTGAAAGGCGAGGACTTCGGCACCCTGGCCGTCACCTATTCGCAAGACCCCTCAGCCCGCGACATGAAAGCCACTGAGAACTCCCCGGCCCGCCCCGGCAACCACGGCGACCTCGGCTATTTCTCCGTCTTCGACATGGTGTATCCCTTCGAGACCGGCGCCTATAACACCAAGGAAGGCGAGATTTCCATGCCCGTGCGCAGCGACTTCGGCTACCATATCATCAAGGTGACCAGCGTCACCGATGCCATCGGTGCCACTCAAGCCGCCCACATCTTCTTGCGCGTCCCCCAAGACGCTACCGAAGAGGATGTCCAAGCCTTGAAAGACAAAGCCGACAACATCTACAAGGAGCTGATGGAACAAGACGGAAAGAACTGGAGCTCCGCCGTCAACAAATACTCCGAGGACCGCGGCACCGTGCAACGCGAAGGCACCCTCAGCCCCTTCACCGTCAGCCGCATCGTCCCTGAGTTCATTGAGACTATCAAGCAACTGAAACCCAACGAGATATCAAAACCCGTCAGAACCAACTACGGCTTCCATATCATCAAACTCATCAGCACAACCCCCGTCGGCACCTTCGAACAAGAGAAGAAAGCCCTCGCCGAACGCGTCGAGAAGGACATGCGCTCCAAGAAGTCGGAAGAAGCTGTGCTCCAACAAATCAAGAAAGAGTACGGATTCAAAAACAACGACAAGAACATCAGCACCTTCATGGCCTCGGTTGACAGCACCCTCTTGCGCGGCGCCTTCAAGCCTGCTGCCGACCTCAAGATGGACGCTCCCTTGTTCACCATCGGAAACGCCACTTCCACCATCGGCGATTTTGTGGCTTACATCGAGAAGAAACAGTCCCCCCAACGTTATGTCTCCATTCCCACTTACGCCTATCAGCTTCTTGAGTCCTTCCAAAGCGAGCGTGTGCTCGACTACGCCGACCAGCATCTCGAGGAAAGATATCCCGAGTTCAAGACCCTCATCCAGGAATACAACGACGGCATCCTGCTGTTCGACTTGATGGAGAAGGAAGTGTGGAACAAAGCCATCGTTGACACTGTAGGACTGAAGGATTTCTATGATAGAAACTACGGAAAATATATGTGGGATGACCGTGTGAGGGCTTGCGTGATTACCGTGACCCGTCCCGAATCGTTGCCCATCGTGAAAAACTATATCGCCGAAGGCGTGCCTTTCGACAGCTTGAGAAGCGTCATGATCCGCGACACGGTCAACTACGTGTTTGTGCGCAACGCTTTCTTCCAACGTGGCGACAACCAATATGTCGATGAAACGGAATGGAAAGCCGGTGTCATGAACGAGATTCCCTCCACCGTCGATAAGTCCACCGTCATCGTCAAAATCCTCGAAGTGCGCGCTCCGGAACCCAAGACCCTCCGCGAAGCCAAAGGCCTCGTGACCTCCGACTACCAAACGGAACTGGAGGAGAAATGGACTCAAGCCCTGCATGAGAAATACCCCGTGAAAATTAAGCAGGATGTGCTGGCTAAAGTGAGAAAACTCTATCAATGAGAAGATTGAGCTTCCTGATACTGCTTGCGTTAGGGCTTACCGTCATGGGATGCCGCGACTATCTCGTCAAATCCGACAGGATCGTGGTCGCCGAATGCTATGGCAACAAGCTCTATGCGGAGGATCTTGCCGGCGTGGTGCCTTCCGACGCCAACCGGATGGACAGCCTCTCGCGGGTCAACGCCTTCGTGGATTCGTGGATCCGCCGACAACTGCTCATCCACCAAGCCGAGAAGAACCTCACCCCGGAACAACTCGATTTCTCCAAGCAGTTGCAGGAATATCGTAACTCCTTGATTATTTATGCCTACGAGACCCAACTGATTGAACAAGACCTCGACACCGTGGTGGAAGAGGACGAGATCCTCGAGTATTATGAGGGCAACAAGCAGAACTTCCAGCTCCGCTCGACCATGGTGAAGGTGGCCTATGTGATCCTGCAAAACGACACCAAGCACAAAAAGGAGTTCCAACACCTGATGGCCAACCCCGACACGCTGATGCTCCCTCAACTCTACGCGATGGCCGACCACGCCGCCGTGGCTTCGTTCTTGGATGTGGACCAGTGGGTCCGACTCGACGACCTGCTCTCGCAAATCCCCCTTGAGATTTATAATACCGAGAGCTTCCTCCGGAAAAACCGCTTCGTGTCGTTCGAGAAAGACAACCTGCTGTATATGGTCCGTTTCGAGGACTATCTTATGGAAGAAAACGTCTCCCCACTCGAGTTGGAAAGAGACAACATCAAGAATATCATATTGTTAAAACGAAAGAAAGACCTGCTTTCAAAAATGAACGAAGATTTGTATGACAAAGCACAGGCGGAGCAGGCCTTCGAGATTTATTAAAAATGACATTATGTTGAAAAAACTTTCATTTTTGCTCCTGCTGCTCCTCGCCGTCCAATGCTTGACGGCTCAGAAATCCCAGGTCATCGACAAGGTGGTGGCCGTGGTAGGCAAGAACATCATCCTCCAGTCGGATGTGGAGTCGCAATACCTGCAATACAGGATGCAGGGCGGCGCTGAAGGTACGGCATCCTCCTTGCGTTGCGAGATCCTCGAAGAGATGATGTTCCAAAAACTGATGCTGAACCAAGCCGAGATGGACAGCTTGACGGTCACCGATTCCGAGGTGGAGTCGGAGATGAACCGCCGTATCAGCGAGCTGCTCGGCAGGGCAGGCTCCCAGGAAAAACTGGAGAAACTCTTCAATAAGACCATGACCGAGATCAAGGAGGAGCTTCGCCGCATGGTGAAGGAGAGAATGCTCCAGGACCAGGTGAGGGCTTCCATCCTAAAAGGCGTTGTGGTCACTCCCGCCGAGGTGCGTAAGTTCTATCGTGAAATGCCCGCCGACAGCATCCCCACCGTGGGTACGGAATATGAGATTGCACAAATCGTCAAGAAACCCCCGGTTAGTGTGGAGGAAAAACTGCGAGTGAAGGACCAACTTTACCAAATCAGAAAACGTATCTTGCAGGGTGAGAGCAGTTTCTCCACCATGGCGGTGCTTTATTCCGAGGATCCGGGTTCTGCCAAAAAAGGCGGTGAGCTTGGCTTCACGGGAAGGGGTGAGTTTGCCCCCGAGTTCGAGACGGCGGCTTTCAACCTCCGCGAAGGCGAGATTTCTGAGGTCATTGAAACCCAGTTTGGCTTCCATATCATCCAACTCATCGAAAGGAGGGGCGACTATGTGAATTGCCGCCATATCCTGATGTCCGCCAAGGTGCCAGTCGAAGCCCTTGAGAAGGCGCAACTGGAGCTCGACTCCGTGGCCAAGATGATCCGCAACGGTGAGATGACCTTTGAGGAAGCCTGCTCCAAATTCAGCGACGACGATTCAAAGATGAACGGAGGCTATCTTGTCAATTCCGCCTATGGTGGCAACCGAATCGCGCTTCAAGACCTTCAGGACCTCGAAAACTACTTCCCGGAGTTCAAGAATCTCTCGTTCGTGATCGGGAAACTCCAGGTCGGCGAAGTCAGCGACCCCCTGCCCATGGTGACAAGCGACAACAACGATGCGTTCCGCCTGGTGATGGTCAAGAAGAAAGTCGAGGCACACAAGGCGAACCTGAAGGACGACTATTGGCGTGTCCAAAGCTGGGCGCTGAACTACAAGAACCAGGAGACCATCAAGAACTGGATTAGGAACAAGGCCAAAAAAGCCTTTGTGCATATCGACGAGGATTTCGCCGATTGCGAGTTCCAGTTCGATTGGGAATCATCAAACAATAAAAAGAATCATTAAAAAGAAACATCATGTACAGTTCCGATGTGGAAGGGGCGAAAGCCCTTGTGTCGAAATACGACCAGCTAAAGGGGGAGATTGGCAAAGTGATAGTGGGTCAGGCTGACATCATCCATCATACCATCCTCTCGATATTCTGCCAAGGCCATGTGTTGCTGGTGGGAGTTCCAGGATTGGCAAAAACCTTGTTGGTGAATACGATAGGCCAAGCTTTGGGATTGACTTTCAGCCGTGTTCAGTTCACTCCCGACTTGATGCCTTCGGATATTGTAGGCACGGAGATTTTGGACGAGACGAGGCAGTTCCGTTTTGTGAAGGGTCCGGTTTTCGCCAATATTGTTCTTGCCGACGAGATTAACCGTACGCCGCCCAAGACCCAAGCCGCGCTGTTGGAGGCCATGCAGGAGAAGAGTGTCACGGTCTCGGGCAAGACTTACCGTTTGCAGGAGCCCTTCTTTGTGTTGGCCACGCAGAACCCCATTGAGCAGGAAGGCACCTATCCCTTGCCGGAGGCGCAGTTGGACCGTTTCATGTTCAATTTGATGCTCGACTATCCTTCGTACCAGGAGGAGCTGGAGATTGTGAAGAGTACCACGATGGGGAAGGAGGTGAAGGTCAATGCGGTGCTTTCGCCCGAGGAGATTGTGTATTTCCAGCAGTTGGTGCGCCGTGTGCCGGTGTCGGACCATGTGTATGAATATGCCGTGTCGCTTTCGGCCAAGACACGTCCGCATACGGGCTCTGCCCATGAGTGGGCCAACCGGTTCTTGAGCTGGGGTGCGGGTCCACGTGCCTCGCAGTACTTGATTATAGGCGCCAAGGCCAACGCGCTGCTGTCGGGCAAATACTCTCCCGATATCGAGGACGTGCAGAAGGTGGCCGTCCCGATTTTGCGTCACCGTATCATTAGAAACTACACAGCCGAAGCAGAGGGGGTCAGCATCGAAGACATCATTCACGAATTGATGAAATGATGCCCTCGTAGCCTTCTACCATCAACTTCGGCTGCCACAAATGCTTGGGATGTCGTGAGACACTCAAGCAGTTGTGCTTTTTTAACCTTAGGTTACAGGATTAGACGCTGGGGGATGATGAGATTTTTCTCTTGGCCTCTTTGGAGAAGAGGGAGAAGAAATCGCGGTGCAAGATGACCGAGATTCTCATTAACAACTCAGTGTCGATGTCCTGGCGGCGGAAAATGTTGTAAACATTGGTACGGTCGCAGTCCAGCTTTCTGGCAAGCCATGAAACGGTGCGCTCTTGGCTTTTCAGTTCCTGTTGAATGACAGTGCCGATGAAAATGGCGTTTTCGTCGCCCTCAGCTGCGGTGGCTCTCTTGGCCCTCGGCTTTCTGGTAACCTTCTTGGTTTCTTTGATCTCGATAGGATTTTCCATTTTTGTAAGTTGGTTTTGATGGCTCTTCGCTCCACAAAAAGATGTGGGTTCACTACTCACGTCCTGCAGAAAGCCTAGGGAAGAAAGCTGCATCTCATAGTGTGTCCCACATCTAAATTTTCGGGACAGACACTAACATGAGATGCTATTTTGCATCAACCTTCCACTAAAGAAAGTTTCCTAGGCTTTTCTTTAAAAACGTGAAATGTTAGCGTAAGCCGTTGTTTTGTTTAAAGCTAATGAATTATCGTTTGTGTCTTGTTATTGTTAGTTTTTTTACTTTATCGTTAATTTTGTCCGGTAATGCAATGCAAATATAGTAATATTTCTGTCATATCGTTACGAAAATCATAAATTTATCGAAAAAAAAACCCAATAAAATGTTAAAACACTGATAATCAATAGGATAAAAAACAAAAAATTTTAATCGTCAATTAAAAAAACAGCAATTTGCCGGGGTCCAAGCACGTTTGAGACCCCTTTTTGCTCGATATCGTAGGTTTTTGTGGGGCCTGTCATGATTACAATTTGCGAAGTTTCGTCAGGAAATGCCTCGGCTTTGAGGCGTTTGAAAGCTTCTTTGAGGCTTCCGACAATCTGTTCGGCCCGGGCCACCACGAGGAGCACTTCGGGTTCGGTGTAGGCTTTTCGCGAAAGGGTGTTGCCGTCGCTGAGGACGATGCTGCCGGTTTGGGCGACGAGGAACTCACAGTCGGTGATGGCGACGAGTTTCTGCTTCTCTTGTTTTTGGGGCAGGATTTTGTAGTTCACGCCGTATTTGTCGAGCAGCTCCTGCATGTTGGGGTGAGTACACCAAAGGGGTTCCCAACCGTTTTGCGGGGCGAGTTGGCGGATGCATTCCCCGAGTTCGTCTTCGGTTTCGAGATACACGAAGATGCCGCCCATGTCCTTGAATTTTTGGACGAAGGTGATGGCGTTGCCGTCTTCCTCGTTGATGGGTTCCCAGGTCTCCGATTGCAGGTCGATGTCCTTGAATAGGGCCTCGGGTTTCTCGATGGTGGCGTTTCTCACCTTGGCGAGGATCTGTTCTTTGATGGTGACTCCTTTGTCTGATTTGTTATCCCTCATGGTTTTCCTCCTTGTCCCATGGACGTTTTCCGAAAATGTTTACCAAGTCGTCGCTGAAGATGACTTCTTTTTCGATGAGTCGGTTGGCGAGTAATGTCAATCCGTCGAGATGTTGCCTCAGGATGGTCAGTGCTTCTTGGTAGGCTTTCTCCACCAACTTGCTGATTTCTTGGTCGATGACTTCGGCGGTTTTTTCGCTGAAGGGTTTGGTGAGGCTGAAGTCCTGTTGGCCGGTGGAGTCGTAGAAGCTCACGTTGCCGATGACTTCGTTGAGTCCGTAGTAGGTCACCATGGCGTAGGCTTGTTTGGTCACCTTCTCGAGGTCGGAGAGTGCTCCGGTGGAGATTTGTCCGAACACCACTTGTTCGGCAGCGCGTCCGCCCATGGTGGCGACCATCTCATGGTACATTTGTTCTTTAGTGGTGATTTGTCGTTCTTCGGGCAGATACCAGGCGGCGCCCAGGGCTTTGCCTCTGGGTACGATGGTCACCTTGACGAGCGGGTGGGCGTATTGCAGCAACCAGCTGGTGGTGGCGTGGCCTGCCTCGTGGAAGGCGATCACTTCTTTCTCCTGGGCGGTGATGATCTTGTTTTTCTTTTCCAGGCCTCCGATGATGCGGTCGATGGCGTCGAGGAAATCTTGCTTCTCAATGGCGTCCTTGCCTTTCCGGGCGGCCATCAGGGCAGCTTCGTTGCACACGTTGGCGATGTCGGCGCCTGAGAATCCCGGGGTCTGCTTGGCAAGGAAGTCCTTGTCCACGTCATCGCCGAGCTTCAGGTTGCGCATGTGGACCTCGAAGATCTCTTTTCTTCCGATGAGGTCGGGCAACTCCACGTAGATTTGGCGGTCGAAACGTCCGGCGCGCATCAAGGCCTTGTCGAGGATGTCGGCACGGTTGGTGGCGGCCAGGACGATGACACCGGAGTTGGTGCCGAAACCGTCCATCTCGGTGAGCAGCTGGTTCAAAGTGCTCTCACGTTCGTCGTTACCCCCGTTGATGGGGTTCTTGCCGCGGGCGCGTCCGATGGCGTCAATCTCATCGATGAAGATGATGCAGGGCGCTTTCTCCTTGGCGTTCTTGAACAAGTCACGCACGCGCGAGGCGCCCACGCCCACGAACATCTCCACGAAGTCGGAACCGGAGATGCTGAAAAATGGCACGTTGGCTTCGCCCGCTACCGACTTGGCCAGCAGGGTCTTGCCCGTTCCTGGAGGGCCTACGAGCAACACGCCTTTCGGGATTTTGCCGCCCAATTTGGTGTATTTGTCGGGATTCTTCAGGAAATCCACAATTTCCATGATCTCCACTTTCGCCTCTTCCAGTCCGGCCACGTCCTTGAAGGTCACGTTGACCGGCACGTTGTCCTTGTCGAAGAGTTGGGCTTTCGACTTGCCCATGTTGAATATCTGGCCTCCGCCCATGCCTCCTCGTCCGATACCCCGCATGATCACGATCCATAGGACGATGATGAAGATGAAGGGCAGCCAATTGATGAGGAACTCCATGCCCCAGCTGTTGTTTTGCACGTTGGTGATATAGATGGGCTTGGCGATGTTGTTCTCTTTCTGCACGTTCTCAACGGTTTCCTCAAAACGTTCCAAACTCCCGATGCGGTATTTGTATTGGGGAGTGGGGGAGGTGCCTTTCCGGCTGGGTTTCTCATCGGGGAAATGCCGGCTCATGCCTTTTTCGTTCAGGTAAATCTCGGCGTTCTCTTTGTTTACCAGTTCGATTTTTGAGATCTCCTCGTTCTTCAGCAACTCAATCAGCTGTCCCATCTCAATCTCCTCTTGAGTGGGCGAGTCTTTGCCGGCGAAGTACAGGGCAAACAACACGACGGTCAAGATGACATAGATCCAATAGAGGTTGAATTTTCTTTTCTTGCCCGGTTGAGGGGTTTTATTCTCTTCCATAAATTGCTTGCAATGAGTTAGTTGTTTTCTTCTTTCACGATTCTCTCGGCGTCGGCCCAGAGTTCTTCCAGCTGGTAGTACTTGCGTGCCGATTGCAGGAACACATGGACCACCACGTCCACGAAGTCGATCAGGATCCATTCGGTGTTGTCCCGTCCCTCGATGTGGTAGGGTTTGACGCCGCATTGGTCGCGCACCTCGTCGAGGACTTTGTCGGCGATGGCATCGACTTGCGTCTTGGAGGCGGCATGGCAAATCACGAAATAGTCCGTCACGGCACTTCCGGTCTCCCTCAAGTCGAGGGTGACAATCTCCTTTCCTTTGATGGAATCCATGGCTTCCACGACGGTCGCCACAATCTGTTCTGTATTGTCGGTCTGATGTCTTACTCTCATGGTCTCGTTATGCTTTACTATGAAACTACAAAAGTACACAAATAGTTTGATTTGTGGCCGTTTTTTTCGACTGATATGATAAAAATGCCTATTTTCGTGCCTCAAAACGAAGTTGAGCTATGACAGACCTGAATGTTATGTTGTCGGAAGTCACCACCTTCATTTTCGATTATGACGGTGTGATGACGGAAGGCATCGTCTATATGGACAGCAACGGTGACCCTTTGCGCACCTCCCATGTGAAAGATGGCTACGCTTTGCAGCTGGCGAACAAGCTGGGTTACAACGTGGCGGTCATCACCGGCGCCACCTACACGAATATCACGAAACGGATGCATGCCCTTGGGGTGGACGACGTTTACACCGGGATTCCCGACAAGGTGCTGAAACTGGAGGAATACATGGAGCTACGTCATCTCTCGCCCGCCCAGATTGTGTATATGGGCGACGACATCCCCGACCTCAAGGTGATGCGAAGGGTGGGGGTCCCGGCTTGTCCTGCCGATGCCGCCGAGGAGGTGAAGCAAGTCAGCGTGTTCGTCAGCGAACGCCCGGGCGGACTCGGCTGCGTGCGCGATATCATCGAACGTACCCTCAAGGTGCAGGGCAAGTGGATGACCGCGGAAGCCTTCTCCTGGTGAGAGAACTATTAATAAGGTTATATATTAATAAGGTATGATTCTGAATCATCTTAAAAACTATACCGTGGTTTTGGCCTCCAAATCACCCCGTCGCCAAGAGTTGCTCAAAGGCATGGGCATCCCTTTCGTTTGCCTTGTGAAGGATACCGACGAACATTATCCCGAGATGCCTTTCGACGAGGTGCCGGCTTATCTCAGCCTGCAAAAGTCGCTTGCGTTTTCCGACGATGAGCTTCCCGACCACTACCTCCTGATTACCGCCGATACCGTGGTGGTTGCCGACCAACAGATTCTTGGGAAGCCCAAGGACCGTGACGAGGCTTTGCGGATGCTAGGGATGCTCTCGGGCAAGACCCATCATGTAGTCACTGGCGTCACCGTCCGTTCCGCCCGCAAACGCAAGACCTTCGCAGTGACCTCCAAGGTGACCTTCGCCCGGCTCGACCCCGAGGAAATGGACTACTATGTCGATCAATACCGCCCCTACGACAAAGCCGGGGCCTACGGCATCCAGGAATGGATCGGCTATGTGGGCATCACCGGACTTCACGGCTCTTTCTACAATGTGATGGGGCTGCCCACCCGGCGGCTCTACCAAACACTGAAGTCCTTCTGACAGCAGTTATGCGAAAAATGCCTATCTTTGCAAAAAAAATCGCCCATGAAGAAACCGCTGATCCTGATCACCAACGATGATAGCATCAATGCCAAAGGCCTGCGCAAACTGATTTCCCTGATGAGACCCCTCGGCGACGTGGTGGTCATCTCCACTGTGGACGTCATGTCGGCCAAAGGACATTCCATCACCACCACCCCCACGTTGAAAGTAACCCCCGTGCAGGAAATGCCCGGCTATCGGGAATTCGTGTGCAACGGAACCCCTGTCGATTGCGTGAAAGCCGGCTACCAGTGGCTGCTCGACAAGGCCCCCGACTTGGTGGTGTCGGGCATTAACCATGGCTCCAACGCCTCCACCAACGTGATCTATTCCGGCACCATGGCTGCCGTCATCGAAGCCTGCATGGACGGCATCGACGGCATCGGCTTCAGCCTTGACAGCTACGCCGCCGATGCGGACTTCGACCATCTCGACGCCCCCATCACCGCCATCACCAAGGAGGTGATCGCCCACGGCTTGCCCAAAGGCGTCTGCCTTAACGTCAACTTCCCCTATCGCCGCGAGGAACCTATCCGAGGCATCAGGGTGTGCCGGCAAGCCCAAGGCCGGTGGGTCGAAGCCTACAATGACTTCGTGGACGAGCATGGGAACAACTGCCTGAAACTCGGCGGAGCGTTTATTTGTGATGACGATGGGGAAGATACGGATTATTGGGCCATCAACCATAACTACATTTCCCTCGTCCCGACCCATTACGATTTGACGGCCATGCAATATTTGGACAAGATGTCTCGTTTTGAAAAAGTGATGAATGTATTATGAGAATCAAAGATAATTTCTGGTTGGGCCTTTTGGTGGGCGCTGCCGTGTTCGCGCTCTGTTTCCTCCTGCTTTGGTGGATCCCTTGGGGCGCTGCCTACGCAAGGGCGCCTTATCTGCTGGCGTTCATCCCGGGCATCCTCCTTTTCAGGATGGCCTTGGTGAAATGGGAAATGGAACATCTCGGCAAAGGCATTCTGCTGGTGACTCTGGCAGGCCTGCTGCTGGTGTTTTTCCTGATTTGAAAGAAAGTGTGAAAGCATGAAGTACTATGTCATAGCAGGGGAGGCTTCGGGCGATTTGCACGCGGCCAACCTGATGGAAGAAATCAAGAGAAAAGACCCCAAGGCTGAGTTCAGGGCCTGGGGCGGCGACTTGATGAAGAAACAAGGCGCCACCCTCGTGAAACACTACCGGCACACCGCCTTCATGGGCTTCGCCGAAGTGGCAGCCAACCTGCCCAAAGTGCTCGGCAACATCCGCCAATGCAAGGCCGACCTCCTCGCCTTCCACCCTGATGTCCTCGTCCTGGTCGATTACCCGGGTTTCAACCTCCGCATCGCCAAGTTCGCTCACAAGAGGAACATCAAAGTGTGCTATTACATCTCCCCCCAAGTGTGGGCTTGGAAACAGCACCGTGTGTTCGAAATCAAGCGTTATGTGGACAAAATGCTCGTCATCCTTCCCTTCGAGGAACCTTTCTACAAGGAATATGGCGTCAACGTGGCCTTCGTCGGTCATCCGTTGCTCGACGAACTGGCCAAACTCCACACCAGCCAGCGTCACGGCTTCATCGTCCGCAACAACCTTTCCGAAAAACGCGAGATCATCGCCCTGCTTCCCGGTAGCCGAAAGCAGGAGGTGGAACGAATGCTCGGAGTGATGCTCAAAGTCATTCCACATTTCCCCCAATACCAGTTTGTGATCGCTGGCGTGCCCTCTCTCGACAAGAATCTCTATCTCAAAAAAATGGGCGACACCGATGTCCGACTGGTGATTAACCAAACATACGAGTTGCTCCAAAACTCCAGCGCTGCCCTGGTGACTTCAGGCACCGCCACCCTCGAAACCGCCTTGCTCTCCGTGCCCGAAGTGGTGTGCTACAAGGCCAGCAAAGGCTCCTATCTTATTGCCAAAAACCTCGTCAAGGTGAATTACATCAGCCTGGTGAACCTCATCATGGAGAAAGAGGTGGTCAAGGAATTGATACAGGACGACTTGACTGAGGAGAACCTCGTCAAAGAACTGGAATTGTTGCTCAACAACCCCAAGAAGCAACGCCAATTGCTCGACGACCTGGTGACCCTGCGCGACCGTTTGGGCAATAGCGGCGCCTCAAGCAAAGCCGCCGAAATCATCCTAAATACAATGAAATAAAAAAATGGAATAATTTCATTGCCGTTTATTGAAATTGTTGTATCTTGCGCCAGTTTATGAAACCTTATGATGAACTGGAACAAGTATCCTTTTTTGAGGCTTGTCATGGCCTTTTCCGTCGGCATTGTGCTTGGCGGACATCTCACCTCACTTCGTCCGGTGATGGTTTTTGGGGTGATGACCGGATTGTTGTTGGTCGAAGCCCTGTTGATTCGTTTTCGGAAATCCTACCGTCGTCTGTGGATTTCAGGGATTTTGATGTTGATGCTGTTTGTCCTTGCGGGCTATCTTCGCACCCGTGCCTTGGAGGTGGGGGAGGTTCCTGACGCAAGCGTTTCGGAGGGCTATTACCTGGCTACAGTATCCGAGTTGCCTACGGAGCGTGACCGGTCGGTAAGGGTGTTGCTGGAGTTGCGGGGATTCCTTGAAGAGGATGGGGAACGTCCGATAGCGGGAAAGGTAATGGCCTATTTGGAAAAAACCGACGCTGCTTTGGAACTGGATTATGGGGAGATGCTGGCCTTTCGCGCTCCTATTGAAGCGGTGGCGCCTCCTTTGAATCCCGAAGAGTTCGACTACCGCACTTACTTGTTGCGTCGTGGGGTTGCTGGGCGGGTGTATCTGAAAGGCGGGGATTGGCTCGCGGTGGGTGTGAACGACGGGAACCCTTTGCTCGCCTTCGCGCTGCGTCTTCGGGCATCGCTGCTGGCTGTGCTGCAACGCAACGGCATCACCGAGGACGAGTTTGGGGTGGGTGCGGCCATCCTGCTTGGCTACGACGACAGCCTTCCCGCCCAAGTGCGACAAAACTATGTGGCCGCGGGTGCCATGCATATCCTGTGTGTCTCAGGGATGCATGTGGGCATCATTTATATGTTGGCTTCCTTCGTTTTGGGCCTGATGGGGAAAGGCCGGAAAAGAGAAGCCTTCAAAAGGGTGTTGCTGCTCTTGCTGATATGGTTTTATGCTTTGCTCACAGGGCTGTCGCCTTCCATCCTCCGATCGACTTTCATGATTACCTTGCTGGTATTCGGGACGTTGGTTCACCGCAAGGGGTTTACCCTGAATTCGATGGCGGCCTCGGCCTTTCTGCTGTTGCTTGCAAATCCCAACAACCTGTATGCCGTGGGTTTCCAGCTTTCGTATGCCGCCGTCACGGGCATCTTTTTGCTGCAACGTCCCATCTATCAATGGTTTTTTGTCCAAAACAAGCTCCTCGACAAAGCATGGGAGATTACCGCGGTCTCCCTCGCCGCACAAGTGGCCACCATGCCTTTCACTGTGTATTACTTCCAGCAATGCACCCCTTACTTTTGGCTCAGCAACCTGCTCATGACTCCCGCTTCCTTTGTGGTAATCCTCACAGGGATGTTCCTCTTCTTGGTGTCGTGGGTGCCTTGGCTAAGCGGCTGGGTCGGGACTCTTCTTTGGGGAGGTCTTCGGGGTATGAATGGCATTGTCTCTTGGATTGAACGTCTTCCCCTTTCGGTTATCAAAGGCTTGTATATGAATGATTTGGAGTTTGCGTTAAGTCTCTTGCTGTTGTTGCTGGTGATGCTTTGGGTGCAGCTTGGCAAAAAAAGGATGCTGAAGGAGTTGTTGGTGGTAGGGGTGGCGTTTGTTTTGGTCATGGCTTTCCGGAGCGAGCGTGCGGCCCGGCAGCAAAGGATGGCGGTGTATGCCTTGCGAAACCACACGGCGGTTGATTTCGTGGAGGGCACTTCCCATCTGCTGCTTTGCGACGAGGCCTTGTTGTCGGAGGCTTCCGTCATCGACTACAGCCTCAAAGGCTATTGGGCACGATGCCAGTTGCAGATGAATCCCTCATGCTACATCCTCAATGAGAACCTGAGTGCAGGTTGGGTACGCAAAAAAGGGCCTTTGGTCTCTTTTCAAGGAAGGTTGTTGGCGTTGTGGGAGGCTCCCAACCTGACGGACGCGCCTGAGGTACCTTTGCGGGTGGACTACCTGATGGTGCGGGGTCGGCATACGCCCGACCTGCGCAAAATATCGTGTTTTTACCAGGTGGATACTTTGTTGATTGATGGTTCTGTGCCCAAATTATGGGCTGAAAAATGGAAAAAGCAGGCGGAAGAAACCCATACACCTTATATTAATATAGGCGATGGCTGTCTGCTTCGTGATTTTTCGAAAAAATAGTGCTTTTTATTTTATTGAAAATCAGTGTAATAAAAAATATTTGAAAAAAAAGTAAAAAAAAGCTTGCCAATAAAAAAAAAGGTCGTATCTTTGCACTCGCAAAACAAAGCAAGATAGTTCTTTTTCATGGTTGGTCCGGTAGTTCAGCTTGGTTAGAATGCCTGCCTGTCACGCAGGAGGTCGCGAGTTCGAGTCTCGTCCGGACCGCTCACGGAGAGCAATCCAACAAGGGTTGCTCTTTTTTTATCGCTTTTTTTCACCAGCAGATTGTTGTCATGACATTCATCGAAGAAATCAACCGACGCAGGACTTTTGCCATTGTCAGCCACCCCGATGCGGGTAAGACCACTTTGACCGAGAAACTGTTGCTTTACGGTGGCGCCATTCAGGTGGCTGGTGCCGTGAAGTCCAACAAAATCAAAAAGACCGCCACCTCCGACTGGATGGAAATTGAACGGCAACGCGGCATCTCGGTGGCCACTTCCGTGATGGGGTTCGACTATCAAGGGGTCAAGATTAACATCCTTGACACCCCAGGCCACAAGGACTTCGCCGAGGACACCTTCCGCACCCTGACCGCCGTCGATAGCGTCATCGTGGTGATTGACGCCGCCAAGGGCGTCGAGTCGCAGACCGAGAAGCTGGTGGAGGTGTGCCGGATGCGCAACACCCCCATCATCGTTTTCATCAACAAGATGGACCGTCCCGGCAAGGATGCCTTTGAACTGCTGGACGAGATTGAGCAGAAACTGGGGCTGACCCTCACCCCGTTGAGCTGGCCCATCAACATGGGTCCCAAGTTCAAGGGCGTCTATAGCATCTACGACAAAAGCCTTTACCTGTTCGACTCCGATAAGCAGCACATCACCCAGGGCATCGCGTTCGACGACCTCAACAACCCAGCGTTGGACAAGATGATTGGCGACGACGCCGAGACTTTACGCAACGAGACAGAACTGGTGCAGGGCGTTTACAACGACTTCACCCGCGAGGCCTACCTCAAAGGGGAGCTCTGCCCAGTGTTTTTCGGCTCCGCCTTGAACAACTTCGGCGTGAAGGAGCTCCTCGACTGCTTCATCCAAATCGCCCCGACGCCCATTGGGCGCGACACCGAGGAACGTCACATCGAGCCCACCGAGGAGAAGTTCACGGGCTTCGTGTTCAAAATCCACGCCAACATGGACCCCAATCACCGCGACCGCATCGCCTTCGTGAGGGTGGTCTCGGGACGTTTCGAGCGCAACAAGAACTATTTCCACGTGCGCCAGCGCCGTGAGCTGAAGTTTGCCAACCCCACCGCCTTCATGGCCCAAAAGAAATCGGTGCTTGACGAGGCCTATCCCGGCGACATCGTGGGCTTGTACGATGCCGGCAATTTCAAAATTGGCGACACCTTGACCGAAGGAGAGATTTTGAACTATAAGGGCATCCCCAGCTTCTCGCCCGAGCAGTTCCGCTATGTGGAAAACGCGGATCCCATGAAGTCGAAGCAGCTTGCCAAAGGTCTGGAACAGCTCACCGACGAAGGCGTCGCGCAGCTTTTCACTGGCAAGATGACCGGACGTAGGATCATCGGCACCGTCGGCGAACTCCAATTCGAGGTCATCCAGTACCGGCTGCTGCATGAATACAACGCCTCCTGCCGATACGAACCCATCTCGCTCTACAAAACCGCTTGGATCACCAGCGACAACGAGGAGCAACTGAAAGACTTCAAGACCCGTAAGGCCTTGAACCTCGCTGAGGACAAGGAGGGGAGGGACGTGTTCCTGGCAGAATCGCCCTACGCTTTGCAGATGGCCATGGAAAAATATCCCGACATCGAATTTCATTTTACTTCGGAATTTTGATTTTGTACCGAATTATTTATTAAGTTTGCAGGTTCATTAATAAATAAAGGTATTACAACTTTAAAATTTACAAATTATGGGATTTTTCAAAGAATTCAAGGAATTCGCCATTAAGGGCAACGTCATGGACATGGCCATTGGCGTGGTCATCGGCGGCGCTTTTGGCAAAATCGTCAGTTCATTGGTGTCTGACATCATCATGCCTCTCATCAGCGCGGCAACGGGTGGTCTCACCTTCACCGACTGGAAATGGGTCATCCGCGAGGCGGTGATGGACGGGGAGACCGTGGTCAAACCGGAGTTGGCCATGACTTGGGGTAATTTCATCCAGGTCATCTTCGACTTCATCATCATTGCCTTCTGCATCTTCCTTGTCGTGAAAGGCATGAACCAGCTGAAGAAGAAAGAAGAAGAGGCTCCTGCCGCTCCTGCTGAACCTTCTGCCGACATCAAATTGCTCACTGAGATCAGAGATTTGCTCAAGAAGAACTGAGAAAAAACGCCTTTTTGAGGCTTATCGACCCGTAGGAATGGCTTTCTAGCCGTTTCTACGGGTTTTGTTTTTAAATGTAATCAGTTGATAATCAACGGAAGAAAAAATTTTTGAAAAAAAAGTAAAAAAAAGCTTGCGGGTAAGAAAAAAAGCTGTAATTTTGCAGCCGTTTTCGACCAGTAAAAATGAAGGTTTGAAGGGAGTGTCGGAGACAAGTTCTTTGAAAGCTTGAGGCCAGCATAAAATAGTCCGAGGCGGAAGGTCGCGAGGCCGGTACGTCTCGAAGAGTAAGGAAACAAGAACATAGCGGAGCCC
>CACZQL010000004.1 GCA_902783365.1 uncultured Bacteroidia bacterium
GGCGTTGAGGGCCTCCTCGGGGGTGAGGCGGTAGCGGATGCAGGCCATGGAGAGGATGAGCTGCATGTTGCCCGAAGGCGAGGTGCCCGGGTTGAAGTCGGACGCCATGGCCACGGGAAGACCGCTTTGAATCATCTCGCGGGCAGGCGACAAGGGCAGATTCAGGAAGAACGCGCATCCCGGCAGGATGGTAGGCATGGTCTCAGTGTCTTTCAGGCACTCAATCTCTTCTTTTCCAATCTGTTCCAGATGATCGACGGAGATGGCTCCGTATTTGACGCCCACCTGGACACCCCCGGAAATCGCCATCTCGTTGGCATGAATCTTCGGTCTCATGCCGTATTTGATGCCTGCCATGAGGATGCGTTCGGTATCCTCGCAGGTGAAGAAGCCCTGGTCGCAGAACACGTCGATGAAGTCGGCCAAGTCCTCGGCGGCCACCAAGGGAATCATCTCGTTGATGACCAAATCGACATAGTCCTCCTGATGCCCGCGGTACTCCATGGGGATGCCGTGCGCGCCGAGGAAGTTCGACTTGATGGTCAGGGGCGACTTCTCTTTGAGGCGGCGGATCACCCTGAGCAGCTTCAGCTCGCTCTCGGTGGTGGGGCCGTCGCCGCTCTTGATCTCGATGGCGCCGGTACCCATGCGCATCACTTCTTGCAGACGTTCCCAAGCCATGTCGAACAACTCGTCCTCCGAGGCCGCGGCGGTGGCTTTGGCGGAGTTGAGGATGCCTCCTCCCCGCTTGGCAATCTCCTCGTAGCTCAAACCACGAATCTTATCGACAAACTCCAGCTCGCGGGAGTTGGCATACACCAAATGGGTGTGTGAGTCACAAAAGGCGGGCATCACCAAACGTCCGCTCAAATCATAAATACGGTGATTCTCTTCGAGATATTTCTTGCACTGGGGCGAGTCCATCGGACCATAGTCAAGGATCTTTTTTCCCTTGGTCAAAAGAAAGGCGTTGGCAATTCTTCCGGTTTGCGACATTTCGTCGCCTTTCTTCAGCAGGAGGCCATCCTCCTCCACCCCTACAAGTTCTTTGATGTTTACTAAAAGCATGGTTTTCCAAAATAAAAAGCAAAAATAAAAAAAAATTTATTATCTTTGCGGTTCAAATGAAAAAACCATGAAAAAAGCACTGATTTTGCTGTCCATGCTGCTGCTGACGAGCGTCAGTCTCTGGGCTCAGGACAAGGATTCGAATGTCAAGCATCTTACCTACAAAGGTTTTCTGAAAGAGATTTGGGATTTTGAGAAGCATCCCGACGACTTTGTGTACAAAGGGAAAACAGCGGCCATCGTTGACTTTTACGCCACATGGTGCGGCCCTTGCAGGAAGGTATCGCCCATTTTGGAACAACTCGCGAAGGAATACGAGGGGCAGTTGAACGTGTATAAGATCAACGTGGACGAGGAGCGCGACCTGGCCAGCGCCTTCCAAATCACCAGCATCCCCGCCTTTCTTTTCATCCCCCAAGAGGGACAGCCCATGATGCACAAAGGATTCCTCCCGGAGACGGAATTCAAGAAAATCATCGGAGAACACCTGCTTCCCCAGCCCAAATAAGCGCGATGGGTCTCTTCACCACGGCATATTTCCCCTGTGTCAGCTATATGGCCTGTTTCCTTGCCGATGACGAGGCCATGATAGAGGTATATGAGACCTACCACAAACAAACGTACCGGAACCGATGCCTTGTGATGACCGCCAACGGGGTGGAGCATCTGAGTGTGCCCGTCGTCAAAGTGAATGGCAACCACACCATGACCAAGGACATCGCCATCAGTTACACAGCGCCTTGGCAGCAGGTTCACCGCCGTTGTTTAGAGTCGGCCTACAAAGCCGCGCCCTATTTCGACCATTATTATCCCTACATCGAACCGCTTTTCTCCCAAAAGTTTGAAAGGCTCATCGACTTGAACGACAGCGCTTTAAAAGCCATCCTTAAAATCTTGAAAATCAAAAAGGAAATCCTGCACACCGAAGACTATGTGCGAACCACGGAAAACGATTTCCGTGAAGCCTTCAGCCCCAAAAAAGCCGTTGACCCCTCCCTTTTCCCTGTTTATTACCAAGTCTTCAACACGAAATTCCCTTTCGCCCCCGACCTCAGCATCCTCGACCTCCTCTTCAACGAAGGCCCCAACGCAACCTCTCACCTTTCACCTCTCACCTCTCACCTTTCACCTCTCACCTCTCACCTTTCACCTCTCACCTTTCCGGATAGGCGATCCTCACATGATAGATGCTCATCAGCTTTTTCTTGAGGACCTTTTTAATTAAGGTGAAGTCGCGCATGGTGAGATCCACATTGAGGAACTGACCGTCGTCCATCTGTTTTTGGATGATGTTATCGACGAGGTTGCTGATATTGGTCTCGTCGGGTTCCTTGATGCTACGCGAGGCCGCCTCCACCGAGTCGCAGATCATGAGCACCGCGGTTTCCCTTGAGAAGGGGATGGGGCCATGGTAGGTGAAGTCAGCAGGGTCCACCTCCTCGTCGGGATGAGCGCGTTTCTCCATGATGTAGAAGTACTCGGTACGGCGGGTGCCATGGTGCGTTCGGATAAAGTCGATGATTTGTTCCGGAAGCCTCGCTTTTTGCGCCATCTCGATGCCGTCGAGCACGTGGGAGATGATGATTTGGGCACTCTCGATGTTGGAGATATCGTTATGAGAGTTATAGCCACCATGCTGGTTCTCAGTAAAATACATAGGATTCTTCACCTTGCCGATGTCATGGTACAAAGCCCCGGTGCGAGCCAGCAACGTGTCGCCTCCAATCTCATACAACACCTCGTCGCAGAGGTTGGCCACCTGCACACTATGCTGGAAAGTGCCGGGCGCATTCGTCGCCAACTGCCGCAGCAAAGGAGAGTTGGTGTTGTTCAACTCCATCAAAGTGAGGGAGGTGGTCAAGCCAAACATCTTCTCGAAGAGGAACACCAAAGGAAGCGCCAGCATCGTGAACAATGCGTTCAAAGCCAGCAGTCCCACCACCGACCAGTCGATGGTAGTGTTGGAAAGCATCACAAAGCAGATATAAACCACAACATAGGACACAAGCAACAGCAAGGAAGTGATGAAATAATGCCGTCTTGATTTATGGTGGGAGAGGATGAAGATCACGATCATACTGGCCACCAACTGCATAAAGATGTACTGGAAAGGATTCGGCACCGCCATACAAATGAGCAGGACCGTGAACACTTGGATGGTGAAAGAGAGTCCCGGACTGAAAAAAGTCACCATCACGATGGTGAGCATCACCACCGGCATCACCATGATAAAGGAGGGATGAAGCTTCATGATCCAGTAAGACGGCACAATCATGAGCACCATGAGCAACAGCAGCAGGTTGATCTTGCTCAACTCGGCAAACACATCCTTGTTGTGAAGGGCTTTCAGATAGAGGGCGACCATGGTGAAGAGCAAGGCCACAAGAAAGAATTGGCCAAAATGCACCCACTTGGAATTGTTTTTGGCGTAAGAGGCGCCCGAGTATTCTCTTTGGAGGGAATTTAACACCGCAAACGACTGATCGTCAACGATTTCTCCTTCCGAAATAATCAATTCGTCTTTCTGCACCATGCTGTAGGTAAGGGAGACTTTTGAAAGCGCCTGTTCCTGCTCAGCTTTGGTCATGGTAGCGTCGTAAGTGACATTTGGACGTAATACATTCAATAAAAGTGTAGCTATAAGATTATTATCTAATTGAGGATGACTGAGGTTCAACCAGTTCTCGACGGCTTCACGGGCGGAGTTCATGGAGTAGAGCGACCCGTAGGTCATGGTGGAGGCCACTCTGTTTTTGATGACGCGCACCGGGCGTTCGGGGGCAAAGTCGTCCAAGGCTTTGTCGTAGGCCACCACTCCCCGGCTTTGGATTTCGTCGAAAAGCTCCATCAGCGCGGCTTTGTTTTTTGCGGCGTCGAAACCATGATGAGGCTGCCATTGCTGGTCGAAGGCCTCTTCCAAACGGGCTTTGGCGGCGTTGGTCGCCTCCACATCATACTTGAAGATGGGTTTCACCGACTTCAGGGCTTCCTCGTTCTCCACGCGCAGCATCTCATCGTCCTTGTAAATGGGGAAGTCGAACGGCGCATAGAGCGTCTCGTGCTGCCAAGGTTTGAAAAGCTGGTATTCGTAACGGAAAGAAGCCTGCTTGGGCATCTGCCAATATACCAGCAATACGGCCAGGATGAACATGAGTACCTTGGCAAACTCATAATAACGATGTCGGAAAAGATTAAAAAAATCGGTTAACTTACTCATAATCAAATTATTGCAATAATTTAACACCTTTTTTGAGTAGGCTAAATTAAAAAAAAAGTGTCATTCTTGAAAAAAAACACCTAAAATTTGAAAACAATTCGATAATTTAGCACCTTCAAAAAAAGGAGGAACCATGAGACACGGTTTATGTGATTTGGCGGTGATGCCGCTCAGGAAGGAGCCCTCGCACACGAGCGAGATGGTGAGTCAGCTGCTATTCAACGAGATGTATGAGGTGTTGGACGAGAAGCCGGGATGGTATTTGGTGAAGACGGAGGAGGACGGTTACGAGGGGTGGATTCAAGGCATTCAGCATCACCCCATCACCGAGGAGGAAGAGACAGATTTCAAGGGGAAGCAAAGGTTTGTGACCCTCCAGCCCGTGACGGACTATCAGGGGCGTCAGCTCTCGATAGGCACCCTGCTCCACGAGTCCATTGAGGGGACCATGCCGATTCCCGCAAGCTTCTCTCCTACCCTGATGTTGGAATTTGCCCGGAAGCTATTGGGGGCTCCCTATCTTTGGGGAGGCCGCACGGTATTCGGCATCGACTGCTCGGGACTGGTACAGCTTTGTGCCCGCGCTGCCGGCAAGCAGCTCCCCCGCGACGCTTCGGAACAGATGAAGGAGGGCGAGTTGGTGTATTTTCTGCCTGAGATCCTTCCTGGCGACCTGGCTTTCTTCGGCAACGAGGACGGAAAGATCGTCCACGTGGGCATGATGCTCGACACAGAACGCATCCTCCACGCCTCGGGCAAGGTCCGCATCGACTACCTTGACCAAAGCGGCATTTTCAACAGCGACCGCAAGGAACACACACACCGCTTGCAGGTCATCAAACGGATTTCATAAAAGATGGATGAAACAAAACTATTTTTTTTATCTTTGCACCGCATTCTAAACTTAAATATTTGAATCCTAAATAAAAGTCAAGTAATGAACAACGCACTGATTACATTTGCGAAACCGGACAACGAGCCTGTAAAAAGCTACAAACCAGGCAGTCCGGAGAGAATTGAACTCCAAAAAGAACTTGAAAGACAATCGAACGAGGTGGTGGAGATCCCCGCCATCATCAACGGCCAGGAAGTCCGCACGGGCGACATGGGCGAGGTGGTGATGCCCCACGACCACAAGCACGTCATCGCA
>CACZQL010000005.1 GCA_902783365.1 uncultured Bacteroidia bacterium
GGTGATCTGTGAGCCACGCTCCCCCTGGTTCGCCGACGCCCGAAGCAGCAGCGTGTCCGTCCTGAACTCCAGCGCGTAGGACGAGCCAGGGTTGTGGCGCCGGTAGATCCCGCCGTCACGATAGGCGTTGCAGTAAACCGCCGCCACCCCCGAGGGGGTCAGCGTCAGCTTCCGCTGCCCGGCATCCCCGAGGTCCAGCCTGCCCCCCTGGAGCCTGTAACCGCCGGCACTCATAGTGAGCGGGCCCGAGGAATGGAAGGCGGTGCTCCCGTCGGGGGTCACCTGGATGTGGTGCCCTGAATCGTGGAGCGTCACCCTGGTGCTGTGGGTCTTGCAGTCGCCCGGCTCGAGGACCAGCTCCGCGTCCTCCTCCTCGTCGGAACGGATGTGCAGCTTGGCCGACGGCGTCACGTTGCCGATGCCCACCCTGCCCGTCCTGTCGGTCGTCAGCTGCCCGTTGCCGTTGGGCGACTCGCTGACGAAAAGCGTGGGCACGGTGCTGTTGAAGCCCACCGCCAAGCTGTTGGACGTAGAGTTCTCAAGGTAGAGGCTGGGGTTCTGGCCGATTGCGGTGACACCTGTGCCGATGACCATGCACCCCGTATGGCCGGTGGCCCTCAGGTACCGACCGACGCCGAAACCATAGTTTGAGGACACCTTCACCTTGTTGCCGAAAGCCATGGCGACCATCGCGGAGACCCTGTTGTTGGCCCCCAGCGCCACCGAGTTGCCGCACAACGGGTCGATGGTGTCGTTCACCCCCACTGTCAGCGCGTTGGCTGAATACACCGCGTTGTTGAGGCCGACAGCGTGGCCGGTTCGGTGGTTGTTCTCAAAACCCAGGGTGTTGTTAGCCCCCACCCTGAGGTTGGTGCCGCTGACGATGGTGTCCTGAGCCCGCAACGGCGTCCCCGCCAACGCCGACAGCAGCAGCGGGAAAAGGATCGATAAAATCACTGTCTTTTTCATGCTTTTGTTGATTTTGGGTTGTTTGACTATGATAACTGTTTTTACACCGCAAAGATAAGGCATGGAATGGAGGCTCCGAACCCCTATTCCGAACTATTGATGGAAGTGATAAACTGTAAATAATTGAAAATAAGATAAATAAAAAGCCGAATTATTCCGAGCTTTTTTTCGGAATCTTCCGAATAATTCTCAAAAACGATTTGAGTAAAATGAAGTTAAATACTCGTTTTTGGTAATTTTCTCTTTACACTTGTGCGCAGCTTGTCAACCATGGCCACGCTCGTGTTGAGAAGAAGGGCCGAGTCCTCTCGTGTCGCGCCAAGATAGAGAAGAATAAAGATTTTCTCCTCCTTCTCCGTCATCCCAATCGGTGGAAGCGTGAGGTTTCGTCTCAGCCCGGGAAATTGACGGTCGAACATCTCATAAGTGGACTCCCAAAAACCTTTGCCTCCCCAAACCGAATAATTCAACGCCTGCAACAAAGTCTGGTCTTTGTTGTTGCCAAGATACACCGCGAGTTTTTGCATGATGCGCAGCTCTTTACTCCGTGCCTTTGAAAGCTCGTTCTCGTGTTTTTTCACCTGTTCGAGATAAAGTTCGTTCTCCGCCGACAATTCGTTGTTTTGTCGCATGAATCGTAATAGCTCGGTTTTAAGCTCCGACTCTTGTTTTCTGATGTTGGCAAGCCTCCGCCAAACTACCGCAAGAACACCTAACACCGCCGCCACTATTAATAACAAGGTAAAAATCATACGTTGCCGGTGGATGACGGCCTTGTTCATGGCGTTCTGCAAAGCGTCGTAATCGTATTTCCGCTGCACATAGTAAATGCTGTTCTGCTCTTGTTCCATCCGAACTTCGTCAAGAGCCTTACTGTACTGTTTCCAGTATTGCAGTGCCGCTGGAAAGTCGTTTTGCGCTTCGGCGAAACGTGAGAGTGCGGCGTATGCGGATACTTTGGTCTCTTTTTTTACTTGGTCGGAGGCAATCAGCGTGTCAACAGATCGGTAATACAAAGCCGCAGAATCTGTCTCACCCATCATGGCGAAGGTCATCCCCAAGTTCAAAACATTGATCAGCTGATAGCTTTCACTATCGTGACTCTCCCGGCCTATCTGCCGGAGACACTCAATGGATTGGTCATACTCCCCTCGCATCCGGTGCAATACGGCATAGTTGTTCAAAAGCCTCATCCTGATGTCCCGCGAAGGGGCTTTAGCTTCGTTGGTCAAGCCAAGCAACAGATGTTGTTCGGCGCTGTCATAGTCGTGCTGGGCCAAGTACCACACCGCAATCATGTTCAGCACCAAGGCCTTGGCGCTGAACAAGTTGCCAAACCCTTGTTCGGCGGCGGTCAACGCATTGAAAGCTTCTTCGTCGTTTCCGTTGGAATACAGCAGCCTTCCCGTCTCATATTGCGCCCAAGCCACCGTGAGCGAGTCGTTCACAAAATGCCCATATTGCTCGGCATCCTTGAACGAATGCATCGCGGCCATCTTGTCTTTGGCGGCAAGTTGCGCATAACCATTGTAAAGGGCGGCATGAGACGCTTTCTCAAATTGCTTTTTGTCGGCAAAATATGCGGCGGCATGATCCAGCTCGGGAACAAACACCAGACTGTCGTTCTCGCCCTGTCCATACAACACCTCGCCCTGCGCCAGCGCCTCCTCCATCCGCTCCGACTCCGACACGCCTTGGCAAGCCGCCAACAGCAGCATCATCCACAAACACGCCACAAACGATTCACCTCTCACCTTTCACCTCTCACCTTTCACCTCATCCCACCCCGCATCCTGGTGTCACCAAGTCGCTCGGAGTGAGCAGCACGAGACGACCGTCCTTGTCCTCGGCGGAGAGGATCATGCCCTCGCTCACCACACCTTTCAGCTTGCGCGGCTCAAAGTTGGCGATGAAACATACCTGCCTGCCCACCAGCTTCTCCGGCTCGGTGTAGTATTTGGCGATGCCACTCACGATGGTGCGCTGCTTCATGCCGTCGTCGATGCGGAACTGCAACAGCTTGTCGGCCTTCGGCACCTTCTGGCACTCTAAGATGGTGCCCACGCGGATATCGACTTTCATGAAGTCGTCGAAACTCACGTTGGGCTTCACCTCGGCGGGCTTCCAGGCGTTCAGCTGGTTGGCCTTCTTGGTCTCTTCCAACTTCTGTAGCTGGGCGGCCACCACACTGTCCTCGACTTTCTCGAACAACAGCTCCGGCTGGCCGATGACATGGCCTTCCTTCAGCAGCACCGTCTCCAAGGCGTCGTTCCAGCCATGGACCTCCAAGCCAATCATCTTTTGGAGTTTCTTGGCGCTGAAGGGCAGGAACGGCTCGCTCAGGATGGCGAGATGCGCCACAATCTGCAACGACACGGCCATCACGGTCTTCACCCGCTCGGGGTCGGTCTTGATTTGCTTCCAAGGCTCGTTGTCGGTGAGGTATTTGTTGCCCAAACGGGCCAGGTTCATCAGCTCCGACAACGCCTCGCGGAACTTATAGGTCTCCAAAAGGTGCCCAATCTTGTTGGGATAGGCGTTCATCTCGTTGATGACAGCCTGGTCGGTGTCGTTCAACCCACCCAAGGCGGGCACCACGCCCTCATAGAACTTATGGGTCAGCACCAAGGTGCGGTTCACGAAGTTACCGAAGATGGCCAGCAACTCATTGTTGTTGCGGTCCTGGTAGTCCTTCCAGGTGAAGTTGTTGTCCTTGGTCTCAGGGGCGTTGGCGGTGAGCACATAGCGCAGCACATCTTGTTTGCCGGGGAACTCCTCGAGGTATTCGTGGAGCCACACGGCCCAATTGCGCGAGGTCGAGATTTTGTCGTTCTCGAGGTTGAGGAACTCGTTGGCGGGCACGTTGTCGGGCACGATGTAGTCGCCGTAAGCTTTCAACATGCAGGGGAAGATGATGCAGTGGAACACGATGTTGTCCTTGCCGATGAAGTGTACCAACTTGGTGTCGGGGTCTTTCCACCACTTCTCCCAGTCGTCGCCACGTTGGGCGCAGATCTCTTTGGTGTTGCTGATATAGCCGATGGGGGCGTCGAACCACACGTAAAGCACCTTGCCTTCGGCGTTCTCAAGAGGCACCGGCACGCCCCAGTCGAGGTCGCGGGTGACGGCACGGGGTTGCAGACCGCCGTCCAGCCAACTCTTCACCTGCCCATACACGTTGCTCTTCCACTCCTTGTGGCCTTCGAGGATCCACTCGCGGAGCCAAGGCTCGTATTGGTCCAAAGGCAGGTACCAGTGTTTGGTCGGCTTTTTCACCAAGGCCGCCCCGCTGAGCTGCGAGTGCGGGTTGATGAGCTCGTCGGGACTCAGCGAGCTGCCGCATTTCTCACACTGGTCGCCGTAAGCGCCGTCGGCGCCGCATTTCGGGCAGGTGCCCACGATGTAACGGTCCGAGAGGAACTTCTGACGCTCCGGGTCGAAATACTGCTCCGTCTCCTTCACGATGAACTTGCCCTCGTCGTAAAGCTTCTTGAAAAACTCCTGCGCCGTCTCGCGATGGATCTTCGACGAAGTGCGCGAATAAATGTCGTAGCTGATACCCAGCTCCTCAAATGATTTCTTGATGATGTTGTGGTAGCGGTCCACAATGTCCTGCGGGGTGCAGCCTTCCTTCTCGGCTTTGATGGTGATGGGCACCCCGTGTTCGTCGGAGCCGCCCACAAACAGCACTTCCTCACCTTTCATTCTCAAATAGCGCACGTAGGTGTCCGCTGGAATATAAACGCCCGCCAGGTGCCCAATATGCACCGGCCCATTGGCATACGGCAACGCCGTCGTAACTGTATATCTCATAATAACTCTAAACTTTCATTTTTAAACTGTTAACTGTCAACTGTCAACTGTTAACTGTCAACTTTACTAAGCCCACGCATCATACTTCCCGTCCTCCTCGTCGTATTCCTCCTCGTCGTCCTCGCCGGGTAGGGGTCCCTTCAGGTCGTCCTCGCTGACTTTCGGCAGATAGTATTGCTCGATCTCGGCGGCATAGTCGGTGAGCATCCCGTTGGTGTAGGCCCTTACGACGGGGATGAGCATGTCGTCGTTGCCGAGACGCAGCGACATCAGCTTGCAGTAGAACACGAAGTCGTCGTCTTTGGCCAGCTCCTCGTCGGGACAATGCCCCTCTTCCACCATCTGGGCCAACATCTTGTAGCAGTAGGCACTCGAGAGCAACGCACCCTTGTTGAACCATTTCCAGGCCAGCTCGTCGTCCTCGTCGAAGCCGAAGCTGCCGAAATAGAAGTTGCATCCCATGTAGTAAGGGGCGCTATTCTCACCCAGCTTGTAGGCTTCGAACAAGTCATGCTGCATCCACGAGGTGACGCGGGGCTGGAGGTCCTCGGCGATTTGGTTATACTGCTCCTCGCTCAGACTGCCTCTTAAACAGTAGCAGACGGGACTGTTGAAGTCGCAACCAATCTCGAGGTTCAGGGCGTAGGCCTTGGCATCGTTGATGGAACCGTCGGGCTCGATGAACTTCATGATGAGGTAATGCTCGAAGCCTTCGATAAAGCCCATCTCGGCGGCTTGCAGGTAGGCTTTCTCGGCGTGTTCCTTGTCGCCTAACTTGTCGTAGGCGAGGCCGATCAGATCATACACGGCAGGCTCCACCTGCAAGGGGTCTTCAATCCACTCGCCTTGCTCGTCGGTGACGGTCTCAAGGAGGGCTTCCAGCACTTCTTCAGGGTTGGCTTCTCCGTAGTACCCGTTGATGGTGTCCTTGGCGATCATCTCCACCGCCTTGAAACTGCCTTTCTTGAAAGCCTCGTTCCTCATGGTCAGGTACTTGTTCGTGTCCGCCAGTCCGAGTTGCCCGTCGCGGTACATGATTCCCAGGAAGGTTTCGGCGTCGTGCATCCCCGACTTGTCGGCGGCCAGGAAATACCGCTCCGCCTGCTGGAGTGAGTCTTTGTCGGGACGGACGAGCTGATGGTAGCGGCCCATGGCTAACTGGGCAAAGCCGTAACCTTTGTCGGCCAGGCTCTTCAAGTCGTTCACCTGACGCTGGTTGAGCTGGAACAGGGGATAGACGGGAAGGACCAGCCGCATGAACAGCATGCGCCCCGTTTCATCGACGATAGCAGCGGGAAACAGGATGTCGAAGGCATTGTCCATCACATTCTGTTTCAGCCAGATGAGTCCTTCCTCGATGCGTTTCTTCACGTCCTCGCGGATCTCCTCCTCGCTCATGGTCTTGGGTTCGTTGGTCCGGTCTTGCATCTCTTTGGTGATCTCGGCGTGAAGCTCTTTCACAAGCGCCTCCCCCTGGTCGCCAAAGAAACGGTAGCCCAACTCAAAAGCAAACTTGGCCTCGTCTTCGGTGATTTTGCCGTCGGCCATCATCACACCGATGGCGTTTTTCAGGTACTGGCGTTTCTCCTCGTCGGAGCGTGGAATCTCCACGGTGAACTCGTCGCTGTCCTTGACACATTGCTGGAACTCCTCCTGCGTGACGCCCGCTTGGTCGGCGATGCGGAAGATGAACTGCTTCTCCTCCTCCGTGATCTCCCCGTCGAGGCGAGCCATGGTGATGAGGTTGGTAATGTGTGATAACTGTGTGCGTTTCTTAGGGTTTTGAATTTTCATAGTGACATTTTTTTTTCAGGGAGCAAAGTTACTAATAAGTTTCCAATGAAAAGGGAAAAAGATGTAATTTTGCCGATGTATTCAATAAAATCATGGCTATGAAATCGTTTTTTACCCAATGGGTCTTTTTTGCGATGATGCTCGCGCTGCCGGTGTTCCGGGCTGAAGCGCAGGTCACGGGCAAGTTCGGCACTTATTACGACCAGCGCGAGTTGCTCTTCGAGGCCATGCCCACCTCCACGAGCGACATCATCTTTCTCGGCAACAGCATTACCGACGGGGGAGAGTGGGGCGAACTGTTCCAGAACCCCCACTGCAAAAACCGCGGCATCAGCGGCGACATCATCCCGGGGGTTCTCAACCGTCTGGCGACAGTCACCAAAGGGCATCCCGCCATGGTGTTTCTCATGATCGGCACCAACGACATCAACCATGGCTACACCAACGACAGCATCGCCCAAGGGGTGCGGGCCATCGTGCGCCGTATCAAGGACGAGTCGCCCAACACCCGCGTCATTGTGCAAAGCATCCTGCCCACCAACGACTGCTACGGGCTGTTCACAGGCCATACCAAACGCTGGCAGGATGTGGCCCTCGTCAACGCCATGCTCAAAACCATGACGGAGGAGGAAGGGGTCGATTACCTCGACCTCTACCGCCATTTCGCCACCGAAGAGGGTAAGATGAACCCCGACTACAGCAACGACGGCCTCCACCTCAACGGCGCCGGCTACCTGCTTTGGAAAAACCTCGTGGAAGATTGTTACGGGCGTTTTCCAAGACCGGTGTTCACCTCCAAAGTGCCAGTGTGGCTCAACCTCAGCACTGGCACCGCTGTTGTCCATGGCCTCGACAAGGGCGCCTCACCCATGCACTATGCGGGTTTAGGCTTCGACCTCAACCTCGGCGCCACGGTCGAATGGAACCGATTCCACGCCCAGGCCGACTTTAGAGGCATGGTGGGGGCGCTCAGCAACAACGTCGCGGCAAACACTTTCGACTTCGATATCGATATGCGTGTCGAACTGCTCTACCGTATTCACCAAGCCACGCAACTCCCCCTGAAAATCTATGCAGGTGGTGCCCTGGACAACAATATGAACCTCCGCTATTTCACCCACCTGATGAACGCCTCCGTTGGAGTCTCCAACTTCAACAGCCTGCAAGCGGTCGGAATGCTGCAATACGACTTCGCCTCCCTCTACGACGGAGCCCACAACCTGTTCACCCTCTATGGCAAACTCGCCCTGCCTTTGCTGACTTACGTGTCACGACCAGGCTACGCTTATATGGATAACTATACTTCCGACATCAACACCGAGTACACCATCCTGCAAAACTACGAGAACTTCTTCATGGCATTCCCAGGAGCCTCCACCGATGTGGGACTGATGCTCAACCTCCCCAACAACAACAAAATCAGCGTCGCCTACCGCTGGGACTTCCTTACCACCCGCCATCAAGGCACCTACCGTTTCGACCGCGCCGCCCATTCTATCCTCACCACCTTTATGTTCAACATTAACTGACACCGACATGAAAACCTTAAGAATACTCGCTTTTTCCCTTGTGACGCTGGCATTCACCGCCTGCGAAAAAGTCTTCATGGAACCCAACGCCAACTCCGACCCCGTGGCCACTTTCGACTACCTCTGGAACAAGGTCGATCAGCAATACGCCTTCTTCGACGTGAAAAATGTGGACTGGCAGTCGGTTTACACGCAATACCGTCCCCAAGTACACGAAGACATGGACGACGAGGCACTGTTCGAAGTGTGCGCCGCCATGCTCAACACCTTGCGCGACGGACACACCAACCTCATCTCCGACTTCAACACCTCACGCAACGACACGGTTTATTATAAGATGATCGCCGAGAAGAACATCAACACCGATGTGGTCTCACTCAACTATCTTACCCTCAACTATCAAAGCACGGGCGGGTTTGCCCACAACTTCATCCGCGATGGAAATGTGGCCTATATCCGTTATTCATCGTTCACCAATGATATTGATTATAATACCATGAATTATTTGGTGGAGCGCTACAAGTACTGTCAGGGTATGATCATCGACTTGCGCCAGAATGGGGGAGGGGCTGTCGCCAACATTCCCATCCTGCTGAGCCTCTTCGACAACCATGGCCAGAAGCTCTACTCCACCCAAATCAAATCCGGACCAGGGCATGGGGAGTTCACCGACTTGTCGGAGGTGAATGCCACCATCTACGGGGAGGTGCCTGATTATTTCTATCACCGACCAGTGGCGGTGCTTATCGACCGGGGCTCGTTCAGCGCCACCTCGTTCTTCGCGATTTGCTGCATGGCCTACGACAATGTGAAACTCTTCGGCGACGATAGCGGGGGAGGGCTGGGCTTGCCCAACGGCGGAGAGCTGCCCAACGGCTGGACCTATCGTTTCAGCATCACCCGCACCCTTGCCATCGACGGCCAAAACTACGAGAACGGTGTTCCGCCCGACGTCCGTGTGCTTTTGGACCCCGCCGCCACCGCCCAAGGCCTCGACAACGTCATCGAAACCGCCGCCGACTGGATTTGCGGTTTTTAGCGTCCCATGAGTTCCAGCGCCTCGCACCGGTAGAGGTACTCGTATTTCGCCTGCAACAGGCTCGACTCAGCCTTGTACAAACGGTTTTTGCTCTCGTTGAGCTCCATCAGGGTGGTCTTGCCCGCCTCATAACCGGCTTGGGCATACTCGTATGCTAACCGTGACGACTTCAGGCTGTTGTCGGCGGCCACATATTTCTCCTTGGCGGCCACCGCGCTGTAATAGGCCTGCTGTATCTCCTTCTTCAGCTTCTTGCCGGTGTTCTCAATGTTCAGCCGCTGGTTCTCGATGCCCAACTCCGTCATCTTCACCCGATACTTCGTCTGCATCCCGTTGAAGATGGGGATGTTGAGCGACACCCCAAGCTGGGTCCGGCCATTGGTCTTCAACTGTTGGCCGAAGGGAACGTTGCCGGCGGCATTTGTGAAATAATGATAATACCCGTTGGAATAACCCCCGTAAAAACTCAACGAGGGATACCATGCCGACTTGGCGGCTTTCAGGTCATAATACGATTGCTCCAGTCGCAATTGCGACGCCTGCATCTCCGGATGGTGTCCCAGGGCTCGCTCAACGGTGCCTTGCAAGGTGCTTGGCAACAGCTCCTTGTCGCCGCCAAAATCCTCGGGCGACACCACGTCGAACCCCTCCATGTCGTCGATGTCCATGGCCTGGGTCAACTCCAAGATGCTGATCATCAAGTTGTTGTTGGCTTCTGTGAGGGAGGCTCGGTCGTTGGCAACCTGGGCGGCACTCTCATAAACATTCGACTCAGGCACCCTGCCCACGGCATACAGTTCCTCGGTGCGCTCATGTTGGGTCTGCGACAACTCCAACTGCCGCTCGGCCACCGTCTTCAACTCCTTGCAATAAATCACATTCATGTAATACGACATGATGGCCAGCTGCAATTCGCGTTTTGCCGACTCCAAGTCCTTCCCCGAGGCCTGAAGGTTCAATTCGTTGGATTTGATGGTGTTGTAGAGGTTCAACCCCTCGAACAACGGCATCGACACACTCAATCCCACCGAGGCCGAAGAGGAGTTGTCGGACACATACACGCCGGTGTAGGAGGGCGACTGTCCGAAGCCGAGTCCTTCCGAAGCCGACGCGCTCACCTTGGGCAGCCAAGCGTTGCGGCTCATCTTGAGCTGGTAGTCGGCGTTCTGCTGCTGCAAAAGGCTTTGCAAGATGCCGGCGTTGTGTTCCATGGCGTAGTCGATGCACTGCTGTAGGGTCCAGGGCTGCTGGGCCGTCACAGTAAAGGACAAGAGCATCAAAACGACCGATAAGATGTGTTTCTTCATGGCTGTTTAATCTTTGGTTACCACTTCGTTGCCTCGTATTTTGTCGCCTGCGTTCAGGCCTTCGGTGACGACGATGTTGACGCCGTCGGAGAGGCCCACCTTGACGGCTTGTCGCTCAAACTGTTGGGGCTGGTCTTCCTTGGTGCAGCGATACACGTAGGTGTTGCCTTCCTCGTAGCTGACGCAGCTCTCGGGGATGACCACCGCGCCACTTGCCCGGTCGAGGATGATCTCGGCGTTGGCGGAGTAGCCGGCGCGCACAAACACGTCGTCGGGAAGGATGGCGCGTGCCCGCATCTCGAAGAACACCGCGCCGCTCTCCTGGGTGCCTTTGGGGGCGATGTACTCCAGCTCGGCGTCGAACTTGCGGTCGTTCATGGCCCCGATGGTCAAGGCGATGGGCATCCCCTCGTGGATCTTGCCCACCTCGGTCTCGTCGAGCTTGCCTTTGAAGATCATGTCTTTCATGTTGGCGATGGTGGCGATGGTGGTGCCGTCGTTGAAGGTGTTGGAGTTGATCACCGAGTTACCCACCTTCACGGGGATGTCGAGGATCATGCCGGAGATGGTGGCCCGGATCTTCGTGTTGCTGTACTCGGAGGCGCTTTTCGAGATGCCCTCCTTGATGATGTTCAGCTGGTCTTTGGCGTTGTTGTAGCTCTCCTTGGCCTGCTGGTACTCGAGTTGCGACTTCTCGAACTCCTCGGCGGAGATGAGTCCTTTCTGCTTCAGGCTCTCCTGGCGGCGGAAAGTCTTCTCCACGTTGTCGAGGTTGAGCTTCGACACGCGCACCTGCGACTCGGCGGCGGAGAGGCTGCTCACGTCGGGGATGACCTTCACCACGGCGATGACCTCGCCTTGCTTCACCTGCTGGCCGGGTTCTTTGAGGATCTCGGCGATGATGCCCGACACCTGGGGCTTCATGGCCACCTCGTCGCGCGGGTCGATCTGCCCCGTCACCACCGTGGATTTCTGGATGGTGTCAATATGGGCCTCCACCACCTCATAAACGGTTTCGACAGGTTTCGATTTCTTGAAGAGATACACAAAGGTCCAAATCACCCCTATCCCCAACAAGATAAAAAACAAAATTTTAAATGCTTTTTTCATATTATTAATATTTAACTATCAACTATCAACTATCAACTATCAACTGATCATCACTCTTCCCTAATTGCGTCAATTGCCTTGATTTGAATCGCTCTCCAGGCCGGCAGCACCCCTGCCAACAACCCGGAGACAATGATGATGACGGTGGCCGTCACCGCGGCCTTGAAACCCATGTTGGGATCCTGGAACATCATGTTGTCGCTGGGCATGCTGGAGGTGATCATCGCCACGACGGCCATGATGGCTACCCCGAGGCATAAGCCTACCATTCCTGCCAAAACGGTGAGCAGCAAGCTTTCCGACAGCACCTGGCCGATGATGTTTTTGGGTTTGGCCCCGATGGCGCGCCGCACGCCGATTTCGCGGGTGCGTTCCTTCACGGTCACCAGCATGATGTTGCTCACGCCGATGATGCCCGACAGCAGGGTGCCCAAGCCCACAATCCATATCAGGATGTGGATGCCGAGAAACAGTCCTTTGAAGGCGTTGAAGACTTCCGAAAGGTCGAACGAGTTTATGGCGTTTTCATCGGTGGGCGCGATGTCGTGGCGTTCTTTGAGTAACAGCTTGAGGTCTTTCTCAAAGCTTGAAATGGGGGTGTTGTCGTCGGCCACGAGGGAGAAGAAATAAATCTTGTCGCCGATGGCATACACCTGTTGCATGGTGGTGAAAGGCAGGATGACCGACTCGTCGATGGTGCCGTTGATGTTGACGTTTTCGGTGTAGGAGCGGACCACGCCCACCACCTGAAAATAGATGCCGTTCACTTTCACCATCTTGCCAAGCGGGTCCTCGCCTTTCTCAAACATGGTTTCATACACTTTCTTTCCCAACAGGCACACCTTGCGTCGCGCCGCGATGTCGGTGTCGTTGATAAAGCGTCCTCTCAAAATCTTCGACCGTTGTATGTCGTTGTATTCGGGCATCACGCCTTTTACCGTGAAGCTGGCGCTGCGGCTGCTATAGACCACGTTTTTGTCCTCGTTCGACCACAGGCTTGCTTCGGGCGAGATGGCCAGCACGCAGGGGAATGTTTCCCTGATGGCTTCCAGGTCGGACAGCTGCAAGCTCCACTGGCGGCCTTTTTGGTAGCCTTTGTAGGGCTCGCTGGTGCTGCTGGTGAAGAAAAACCCCGTGTTGGGTGTCACGCCTTCCACCTGTTTCATCAGCCCGTTCTCGAAGCCGTTGCCGGTGGAGGAGAGGATGACAAGCAGAAAGATGCCCCAGAACACGCCGAAGGCCGTCAGCAAGCTTCGGGTCTTGTTGCGCGTGATGGTCTGCCAAATCTCGTTTAATCCGTCAAAGTCGAACATGGTCAAAAGGTATTATCGGTAATTCATAGCTTCAATAGGTTTGATTCTCACAGCGTTGCGGGCTGGGAAGAAGCCTGCCAGCACGCCGCACACGATAAGCAGTACCGTGGCCATCAACACGATGCGGATATCGACGGTAGGGACGATGTTCAGTTGGATGGTTTTGCTTTCCTGGACGGTTTTCAGAATGTTGCCGGCCACCTCGGCGACCACCATGCCGAGCCACATCCCGAGGTAGCCGAAGATGGTGGTGATGAGCATCGACTCGGTGACGATGGAGGCCAGTATCGAGCGCGACTTGGCACCGAGGGCCTTGCGGATGCCGATCTCGTTGGTGCGCTCCTTCACGGTGATGCGCATGATGTTGCTTACCCCCACGATGCCCGAGGCGAGCATGGCGAAGCCGATGATCCAGATGAAAAGCTCCAGCGTGTTGAAAATCTTCATGGCTTGCAGGTATTCCTCCATGTTGCTGCGGATATACACCGCCGATCGGTCGTCGGGGTCGAATTCGTGCAAGTGGGCCAACTGGGTTCTCAGATACTCGGTGTACGCCTCGTTGTCTTCTTTGGTCTCCAAGCCTTTTGTGGTGAACCGCAGCATCCAGTAATCACTTTGATGGGTGATTTTCTTCAAGGTGGAGAAGGGAACCAACGCGCTGCCGCCGCTGGAGTTGGGGTCGCCTTCATAAACGCCGACCACCTTGTAGGCGATGCCGTTGACGATGATGAACTGGCCGATGGGAGCGGTGCCCTCGTCGAAGAGGTGTTTTTGAAGGGCCTCGTCGATCACGGTGACCTTTTCGCTGTTTTTTTCATCCAGCTCGTTGAGCAGTCGGCCTTTGAGGAGGTCGGTGTTCGAGATGGAATGATAGACAGGTCTGACCCCGTTCAGGGTGACGTTGCATGACTTGTCGCCATAATAGGCGAAACCGCCGGTATAAATGAACGGGGACACCAGATCGACGTGCTTGGCTTCGGTTTCGAGAAACCGTATGTCCTTGTCGTTGAACCAGATGTTCCGGTTGGTGCCATGCCCCTTGAAGGGGATGGAAGTCTCACCGCCATAAAGGGAATAGACGTTTTTCGACTGGTCGCTGAACTCCTCGCTGACGGCGTTGACGATGCCGTTGCCGGCGGCCAGCAGCACGATGAGGATGAAGATGCCCCATGAGATGGCGAATCCCGTGAGGAAGGTCCTCAGTTTGTTGCGGCTCAAAGCCATGAATATCTCGCGCCAGAAGTCCATTATTTGATCTCCGTGTTAAAGTCGATGAGTCCGGGGTCGTTGGTCTCGATGTTTTCGATGACGCCGTCTTTGAGGTGGATGATTTTGTCGGTGCGCAGGGCGATGCCGCGTTCGTGGGTGACGATGACCATGGTGATGCCGGTTTGGTGTACCTCTCGGAGGATCTGCATCACCTCGGCGGAAGTCTTGCTGTCGAGGGCGCCGGTGGGTTCGTCGGCGAGGATGACCTTGGGTTGGGTCACCAGGGCGCGGGCCATGGAGACACGCTGTTTTTGTCCGCCGGAGAGCTCGTTGGGGTAGTGGTCGGCCCATTCTTTGAGTCCGAAGCGTTCCAGGTAGTCCATGGCGAGTTGGTTGCGTTTTTTGCGGCTGACGTTTTGGTAGTAGAGGGGCAGGGCCACGTTCTCCATGGCGGTTTTGAAGGGGATGAGGTTGAACGACTGGAAGATGAAGCCGATGGTTCGGTTGCGCACGTCGGCGGCCTCGTTCTCGCTGAGGTCTTTCACGAGTTTCCCGTTGAGGTGGTAGTCGCCGCTGTCGTAGTTGTCGAGGATCCCCAATATATTCAGTAAGGTGGATTTACCCGACCCCGAGGCGCCCATGATGCTGACCATCTCGCCTTCCTCCACGTGGAGGTTGATGCCCTTCAGCACGTGCAACGGCTGCGCGCCGAAATACGTCTTGTTGATGTTCTGTAGCCGTATCATCCTTTCAATTTTTAGTGTATTAGTAAACTAAAACACTGCAAAGGTACGGGTTTTTTTGATTGGTGCAAGAAAAAAATGAAAAAAAATATTGCGGGCGATGATGCCGGAGGCTGACAGTTACGAAAAACTGCTTTCGGTGTGCCGAAAGCTGCATCTTCCGGAGGTTGACTGCCAGGAAGTGTTCCGTCGTCTGGTGTTTAACATCCTTGCCAACAACACCGACGACCACAACAAAAACTTCACGTTCATTATGTCGCGGCAGGGCACTTGGCGGCTTTCGCCCGCCTACGACATGACATACGTCTTTGACTCGGGCGGCTATCTGCCCAACAAAGAGCATTGTCTGATGGTTGGTGGCAAAACGCAGGACATCAGCCGCGACGACCTCATCGCCTTTGCCGGTGACGCCGGCATTCGGGCGCCGGAGTCCATCATCCGTAAGGCGGCGTCGGCCATCGCTTCCTTTAGAACCTTCGCGGTTAGGAATGGTGTGAGGGAGGAATGGATAGTCCGCATTGAAAGCTGTTTAAAAGGAGTTGAAATATGTTTTCCGAAAAGGAACGAAAGAGCATGAAATCATCACGAATAAAGGGTTGGCGAACCTCACGGAGGAGATGATGAAAGACCTCGTGGACCGTTTCCTGATTCCTAAAACCGGGACCCCGTTGTGTTAATAGATGGACTCACTCGCAGGATATTCCGCATTCCGCATTTCGCATTAACTCCGTTGAGGGCTTCGCTAGTCCGAATTATTTATTATTTTTGCAGAAATATGATGACAAGGAAAAAAACATGGTTCATTGGCCTCCTCACCTTTTGGGTGATGGTGGTATTGTTGTGTGCCTGCGGCGGTAAAGGCCGTGGTGAAGACGTTTCGGGAAACGTCTCTACGGCGTTGTGCGAAATTGACTCGATGATGTGGCGGCAGCCCGACAGCGCCTTCCTTCGGCTGCAGGAATTCGCCGGCAGTCCCGAAGCCGACAGCCTCAGCGAGTTCGACGGGCATTATTTCCAACTGCTGCTCTCGGAACTGCTTTACAAGAACTATTGTTCCCAAACAAACCGAGAGGAGCTGCTTCAAGCGGTGGAGTACTTCGACTCGTTGGAAAGCAAAACACCTTTCCATGACGCGCGGGCGCATTATATAAAAGGAGTGGGCTATTACGAGACGGACAGTGTGGTGGAGGCCTGCGGGGAATACCTCAAGGCCTTGGAAATCATGGAGGAACATTTCCAGGAGAAAGATTTTATTGGGAAAAAAGCCCAATTCCTGTCGTTAACCTACAGCCGTCTTGGAGATATATTTTTAGAACAGTTCATGATTGAGCTCTCCATTGCATGCCATGAGCACGCACTTTTTTATTGTCAGGTTTCGCCAACCTCCTTATACGGTGAATCTAACATCCTGAACCGGCTGGGGCAACTATATGACATGTTGGGGGAGAAAGAAAAAGCGCACGATTATTTTGAGAAGGCATTGGAACGCATCCCAGATCCTGATAACCTCACCTATAGGAATCTTCTTGCTGCCAAGGCTTTGAACGAATACCAGTTAGGCATGGGAATGGAACCATCAATGGCTTGTTTAATGTATGCTTTATCCCATGCCGGTAACGAGGAAGAGAGGCTGACCCGTTATTTGACCATTGGTTACATTTATTATGAAGAAAGGATATTTGATTCTGCCTTGAAATACCTGCAACCCGTGTTTGAGGTCAACAAGGACTTGGTTTCTGCGATACAATCTGCGGAATGCCTCAAAAACATCTATCAAATCCAAGGGGACAGTGAGAAAGCCCAACGATACACCACCTTTTTGTCGGAACACACCATGGAGCGTTTTGACAACATGGCATTGGTGACCCAGTTGGACGAGTTGTACAACAAGCACTTGTCGGAACAACAACTGCGGGAAACCACCAAGGAGAAAAAACAAGCCGTGGCGAAAACTGTCAGGACGGTGACTTTTGTTGCTTTGCTAGTGATGCTTCCTCTTATGTTACTCATCGTCTGGAGCAAAAAGCGGAGGAAAACGCTACAAGCGGAGATTGTACAATTAATAGAACAAGAAACCAAGACCCGTCAAATATTGGTATCCGAAAGGAAAAGCCATACAGAAGCCAGGGAGGCCGAGAGAAAACAACATAAAGAAACCTTGGAAGCTGAAAGAAAACGCCATGTTGAAACCTTGGAAGCCGAGAGAAGACAGCATGAGGAAACCTTAGAGGCCGAGCGTCAAACCCACCGTATGGACCAAATCTCTTTGTCGGGACGGCTGAAAAAAAGCAACCAGGAGGTGCGCCAACTAACCGACAAGATTTCCCAAATGCAAGAGCAACTACAGAACATGGGAGGGCAAGCCATTGCCGAAACACAAGCCGCGAGTTTTGTGGACGAGCCGGTTTGCAGAACCATCAAAGAGCGGGTTGAAAAGGGCAGGTTCAAAACGAACATGGATTATTATTTGTTCAAGGATAGCGCTTTGAACAAGCAGGAGTTGCTGGCTTTACGCCACGCCGCCAATCGCCATTACGATCAATTCACATCCAGGCTAAAGCAACGTTATCCGGCGCTCAAAGAAAAGGATCTTGACTGCTGCTGCCTTTATCTTTTGGGGTTGAAAGACGCCGACATCTCCGCCTTGACGCAGTGCTCTTACAATGCCGTGGTGGAGCGCCGAGGGAAATTGAAGAGGGTTTTTGGTTGTAACGAGTCTGTTCCTGATTTTTTGATGACCTTCATTCATGGCTGCTAACACTCTAAAAACCCTATCACATTAGTGTTGTGTATGGGTTTTAAGGGGGTGTTGTGTTATTCATTATTAGCTGATTGACAAGACGTTATCAAAAAACCCGTGTAAATCCGAGTTATGTTTTTCTTGACCATTTTTGAGCTCCATGATAATTTTACTGCGTCAATTCAACAATTGTAATCATGAAAAAAACCAGCAAAATGGTCCTGATGCTCTGCTTGATTCTTTCGGCGGCATTCAGCTACGCCCACGGCGCGGCAAGGACGGGAATTCCAAAAAATGAGAAAGGCAATGATGTACCTATTACTGTAATTGCCAAAGTAACCCATGGTGACGGGAATCGAAGTGAGAGCATTCTCGCCTCCATCGACGGCCATGTCCTCTCGGTGGTCTTCACCGAGGACCTCGGCCAGGTAGCCATCGACATCTCCACCGCAGCAGGTACCTCGGTGGATTACAACTCCATCCACACGCCCAACGGCGTGAACTTCTACATCCCCAACACGGGCAGTTACGTCGTCACCTTCACCCTCCCCAACAACGACGTGTATTACGGGGAGTTCGAGGTGACGGATTGATTCACATCACTTATTATTAACATTAAAACAAAAAGACATGAAAAAAAATTTAGCTTTACTACTAACCTTGTTGGCGGTTCTTTCATCGGCAAGGCTTGCCCATGGCCAACCGCATGTTATCGACTTAACGTATCCTGACAACGTCAACCTGTTCGACCTTTATGAGGTCTCTTTCAATCTTGACTCTATTTATTCAAATCCTTACGACCCCGAATCCATCTCAGTTTCCGCTGAGTTCGTCTCTACCGCACATGGCACCATTGTAGTCAATGGTTTCTATTACGAATGTTACACACTTTTTTATGATGAGGGTTAAACATGATGTTCGACCCATGCGACACGACACAACTCCGGCAAAACGTGAAGGCCTGGCACGACGAGATGACGGCACACATTAGGTCGAACGACCCTTTCAACCATTGCGTATCAAGCTCCATGGGGTCTATAGTAGGAGATTTCAACAGCAAGTTGCACCATACACTGTTCACCAACTTGGACTTTGTCAAACAGCACCTCTATGGAAACATCCAGAAGGCAAAATCTAAAGAACAAATGACATACCTTCTGTTGCTCGAGGAGGACACCGGACACACCGCATATCCCGCCAAGCCCTTCCACATGGAGGAGTTCGGCTTTGGATCCAAAGGCCCGAAACCCCAGGAGAAGGACCCTTATGGTTTTGACGTACACAACACACTATGGGCATCAATGTTTTCATCCGCAATGGGTCCAGGCTCACACTGGTGGTGGTACTATTTGAGCTCAAACCGCCTATTTAAGTATTACAAGCCGCTACTGACCTTTTGCTCCAACCTGCCCATCCCCTCGGACTCGTTCAGGCCATTCACCACAGGGTCAGTAGTAAATGACAAATGGCTGGTCTTCCCGAACAACATACAGACCTACTACATGAAGAACGCCACGGAGGACACCATCTATGGGTGGTGCCAGGACACGGCGTTCGCCTACCAGTCGTTGAGATGGCTCACCGACAGCGTACGTTTTCAAAATCAACCAAATCCTACCCATACAAACTGGTATCATTTCATCGATTCCATGGTGTTCGACCCCGGCGGTTATGTTTACACAATGAACGAGGCCAAAAAACCTGGTCCAAGCTCCAACAACAACACGATCGCGCTCCCCATCAGCAACCAGCCCGTCGGCACCAAGTACTCAATCAAATGGTATGATTCGGAGACAGGACTGTTTTGCGGCTCTTCATCTGACCGTCCTGTTCAAATAGACGGCAGCGGGAACAAGTTCCTCTCCTTCCAGTTTCCTTCCTCCATCAGGGACTACAGGCACAACACGGTCACCAACACCTTCGGGGACGTGGTGTTCGTCATACACTTGATGTCCAGCGAACAGCCGCACCATGAAGACAAACAATAATCATGTCATAAAACCAACCTGCTTTTTATTATTATTTTAATTATATTTGCAACCATTAAAACAAAAAGCCATGAAAAAACTACTCTTTACCATCGCCATGATCGCCTTGAGTACGCTGGCCAGCGCCCGTCCCGAAGGCGACACCATCACACAACCCATCCTGGTCGTCGGCAGACAGCTCGACGGGA
>CACZQL010000006.1 GCA_902783365.1 uncultured Bacteroidia bacterium
CAGTTCCAAATCCCCGTCAAATACATCGGCGTCGGCGAAGGCATCGACCACCTCCAAGTCTTCGACCGCAAGGCGTTTGTGGATTCATTGTTTGAGTCCTAAGACCTTTAATAATGCGCCCCACCCTGAATATCATTACTTTGGGATGCTCCAAAAACAAAGTGGATTCGGAGCATCTGGCTGCATTGTTGGAACACAAGTATTTGATCCGTCACGATTCGGATCGAAAAGCGGATGTGGTCATCATCAATACTTGCGGTTTCATTGGTGATGCCCAAGAAGAGTCCATCGACACGATCCTTGAGTATGCCGAGCTGCGTAAGCAAGGAAAAATCAAAAAGTTATATGTCACAGGCTGCCTTTCGCAACGTTTCAAGAAAGACCTGCAAGAGGAAATCCATGAGGTGGATGCCTTCTACGGCGTGGAAAGCGTCAACCTCATCGCCGCTGACCTGCTGAAGGAAGAGCCCGCCAAGGAGTATTGCAGCCGTCGTGTGCTTTCCACCCCGAAACATTATGCGTATCTGAAAATCTCCGAAGGCTGCAACCGCCGTTGCGCCTTCTGCGCGATCCCTTTGATTCGCGGGCCGCATGTCTCCGTGCCGATGGAAAACCTCCTCGATGAGGCCCGTCAACTGGCCAAACATGGTGTCAAAGAGCTCATCCTCATCGCCCAGGACCTTACCTACTACGGCCATGACCTCGATGGCAAGTCCCATATCGTGGAGTTGGTGAAAGCCCTTTGCGACATCGACGGCTTCGAGTGGATCCGCCTGCATTATGGCTATCCGCTGGGTTTCCCCGACGAGCTGTTGGACTTGATGCGCGAGCATCCTAAAATTTGCCATTACATCGACTTGCCGTTGCAGCACATCAGCACCCATATCCTGAAAGATATGCGCCGGGGGGTGGACCGCGAGCAGACCATCGGCTTTGTGAAAAACGTTAGAAAACATGTCCCCGACATCGCCTTCCGCACCACCTTTATCGTGGGTTTCCCTGGCGAAACAGAAGAAGATTTCGAGGAGCTTTACCAGTTCATCAAAGACATGCGTTTCGAGCGGGCAGGAGTGTTCGCCTTCTCACCCGAAGAAGGAACACCCGCCTACGAGATGCCTGATGATGTTCCCGACGAGGTGAAGCAGGAGCGGGTCGAGAAACTGATGGCCATTCAGCAGAACATCTCCTTGGAAATCAACGCCCAAAGGGTTGGAAAAACCGAGAAGGTGCTGATCGACCGGCTTGAAGGCGACTATTATATAGGCCGTTCCCAGTATGACTCGCCCGAGGTGGACGATGAGATGCTGATTCCTGCCGATGAGGAGTTGCGCATCGGGGCGTTTTATCAGGTCAACATCACCCAGGCGGATTATTTCGACTGCTATGGTGTCGTGGTTTGACGCTAGGGCGTTCAAGTCCTTGTCACCTTCACAATAAAAAGAAGGTTTCGACGTTAGGCAACAGGATGCATTCATGTCATGAGGCTTTGGAACGACATAAAGATCTTTGTGAAAGGCACTTTGATGGGCGCCGTGAATGTGGTGCCCGTCTCCAGTGCGGCTGTTTCCCTCATTCTCGGGGTTTATGAGCGATTCATCAACTCCATCAGGGCTTTGAACCACAAAAACTTCAAATACTTGTATAAAGGTGAAGTCACGGAGTTTTCCCGGCGCACCGACATTCGTTTTTTTCTCACCTTGGTGTTGGGCATTGTGGTCGGCATGGTGTTTACCGCCCTTTTCCTGAAGTCCGTGTTGTTCTCTTACAAGGTTTACACTTGGTCGTTCTTCATCGGGTTGATTCTGGCTTCGGTAGTGAATGTGATGCACGGCATTGAGAAGGTGAGCTTCAAAAACATCCTCATTCTCTTGGTAGGTTTCGTGGTTTCCGTCATGTTGTCGTTGAGGTTGAATCCCGTTTCCAACGATAACTTTGGCTACATGTTCCTTTGCGGTATTGTGGGTGCCACGGGTATGGTGGTGCCGGGGATTTCCGGATCGCACATGATGCTGTTGATGGGCAATTATGAGCTCATCGTCACCGACGCGATTCCCGCCCTGACGAAAGCCTCGACGTTCATGCATGGGTTTAAGATTCTGTTACCCTTTGTCTTAGGCTGTCTCGTGACCATTATCAGTTTTTCCTATCTGCTGTCGTGGCTGATGCGCGAGTACCGCAATGAGACTTTGTCGGCGCTCTCGGGATTCATGTTGGGCAGCCTTCCGGTGGTTTATCCTTGGAAGGAGCCGTCGGCGGACATGCTCGATTATGTCTTTCATCTTCCGACGATCAATGGGGAGTTCTTCATGGCGGTCTTGATGGCCGTCGTGGGTGCTGTGGCGGTTTATATGCTGAGCACGGCGGCCCGACGTGAGGAAAAGAAGATGGCCCGTCGCAAGGAGCGGCAGGAGAGGAGAAGAGAGGTGAAAGGTGAGAGGTGAAAGGTGAGAGTTATTTCATGAAGATACAGTCGGTAATTTTAGCTTCGCCCATGACCACGTCGCGGGCGAGGGCGTCGCAGGTGGGGGCTCCGCACACGCCGCAGTCGCGTTGAGGCAGTTTGGAGCGCAGCTCGTTGATGCGTTGCATCTTGGCGAGGGCTTGAGTGATGTCGTTGTCGAGGACCAGCATGGACCTTGGTTTGATTTCGCCCACTTTGACGTTGTTGGTCAGGTAGTTGCGCTCTTGTTCCACTTCATGGTCTTTGGTTTGTTCGCCGTTGCGTTCCCGTTCGGCCACTTTTCGGGCGCGGGCGAAGATGCGTTCGCACATCAGGAAGCGGTTGTCGCAGGTGAGGATGCCACCGGGGCAGCTTTGGTCGCAGGCGCGCAGTTCCAGGAAATCCACATCCTCGATTTCGTCGTTTTCCACTTTCTCAAGGAACTCGATGACGTTGTGGATTTCGTCGATGGAGTAGGAGTGTTTGGCGTTGGAGAGGCGTCGTTCGCCGTTGGTGAGGGCGGTCAGGATGCCGTCGGACGAGATTTGGGAGACGGGTAGTTTTTGTTCCTTGAAGCCTTTGCCTTGTTCTTTGATGCGTTTGAACACTCGGTTATACACGGAGTCCATGTTGATGACGCCGTCCACGAGGGATTTCTCTTCGCCGACGGGGCTTTTCACGGCGGCGATTTTGGCGGCGCAGGGGGTGATGTAGAAGATGCCGATGTCTTCGGGGTTCCAGTCCTCGTGCAGTTGCAGCTTCCTGCGGATGAACATGGCGGTGAGGTCGATGGGTGCTTTGATGGGGATGAGGTTATCGGTAAGTCCGGGGAACTTCACTTGGATGAGCCTCACGATGGCGGGGCAGTAGGTGGAGATGAGGGGACGGATGTCGGGATGTTCGGCGGCGTATTTGTTTTTCGCTTCGGTGTAGATCGGCACAGTGGCTTCGGTTTCGATGATGTGGGTGAAGCCAATTTCCTTGAGGATCTGGTAGATACGTGAAACTGTGATGTCGTTGGGGAACTGTCCCATAAACACGGAGGGCACCAATGCCACGCGGCAGGCGTAGTTGAAGATGTTGTCGAAGTCGTCTTGTTGGACATAGAACGACTTGGTGGGGCAAACCTTGAAGCAGTTGCCGCAGTCGATGCATCGGTCGGGGGTGAGGACGGCTTTGCCGTTGCGGAGCCGGAGGGCTTCGGTAGGGCAGGCTTTCATGCAGTGTGAGCAGCCGATGCAGGTATCTTGGTCGATGGTCAGCGCGTGGAAGAAGTGGGAAGTTTCCATAGTTGGCAGTTTACAGTTTACAGTTTAGACAAAACGGACTTCCATTTCGACGGAAGTGCCTACGCCGACGGTGGACTGCACGTCCAGGCGATCGACGTTTTTGCGGATGTTGGGCAGGCCCATGCCGGCTCCGAATCCCATGTTGCGGACTTCGGGCGAGGCGGTGGAGTTGCCTTCCTGCATGGCCCATTCGATGTCGGGGATGCCCGGGCCTTTGTCAACGACTTTGACGATGATCTTGTCGGCGTCGATGTCGGCGTAGATCATACCTCCGTAGGCGTGGGCGATGGCGTTGACCTCCGCTTCATAAAGCGCGACGACCACCCGCTTCACGATTTGCGGATTCACGTTGAGTTGTTTTAGGGTTTTCTTGATGGCGCTCGATGCGGCTCCAGCATTCACAAAGTCTGCTTCAAAAACTTGGTATTCCAGGTGCATGGCGTTGGGTTTTGGTGAAACATCAGAAAATGGGTTGCATGCCCCCTTGATAGAGCAGTCCGCAGGCTTTGAACATGGAGAAGTCGCTTTCCATGACCACCATGCCTTCGTCCTCGGCCTCTTCAATCATCTCTTCGGAGGCTTTTTTCCGCCTCACCAGGACGATGATGTCGAGGTTGCCCATCTCGCAGGTGCGGATGGTCTGCATGTTGCACAGACCGGTGAGGATGACTGGGTTGTAGTCACCCAAGGTGAGCACGTCGCTCATCAGGTCGGAGGCGAAGGCCGACTCATGTTCTTCGTTCAGGCGATCATGCCCGCAGAGGACCTTGGCCTCCAATACTTCTGCAATTTCTTTAAGGGTCATTGTTTTGTTGAATTGTTGAATTGTTTATTTGTTGAAATGTTACTTGATACAAAAATAAGCCTTTTTTTGATTGGTAGGCCGGAAAAGAAAGAATTTTTTTCGCTAAGGACTTACCTTGATAAAGTAAATTTTTCAAAAACTTTCGTACCTTTGCCTCAAATAATCAATTAAACTGATTTGAATATGCTTCCCTCAAACCCATCAATGATTTCAAAAGGACTCCGTTATTTGGAAGACAGGGGATGGTCGGAACTTATCGATTCCCGATGGACAATCGATGTTCGGGAAGAATTGGAACGCTCTGGCCTTGGGTTGACGGAAGATGAGATTGTTGAGATTTGCAACGTTGCCATCGTGCCTGAGCCAGATTGGAACACCGAAGAGCGATTGGATTTGGTGGACTATAGGCCGACACAACAAGACCAAATCAACACATCTATCAAATACAATGGTTTTTCGGAACATACACTTCAACTGATTGACAATTACATAAATGATATACTCAATGGAAGAACAAATCTTGATCGATTCAATTTACCAGAGCATGCAGGACTCTGCACGGCAGGTGCGCCGCTCATTGGGGCGTACATCGTATGCAACTACGCGAGAAAAAGCCTTGAGTCAAGTGGAGATGCTACAGCAGGCCAAACAAGCGGCCCAACAAACTGGGAAATAGATGCTTACGCAACCCTACATCGGTTGCATAAGATTGGCAACCAAAGCGGAAATTGACGAGATGGTCGCAGCAAAAGGTTTTCGAGACAATTATGGCGGACAAGGAGTAAACTATATTGGTGACCGTTTATATTTGGAAGACATGCACCCAGCCAATGTTTTCATTGACTATACCAGTGCTCAACCCATCTGCATCGACTGCATTGTGAAGTTTGTAAAGTAGTCCACAGGCTCAATCATTATAATGAATCTCTTTCAGATTCTCCTGGATCATCTCCTTGAGGTACTTCATGATGTGGACGTCGTTCATCGACATGCCGTCGAGGGCTTCCTTGATCTCGTCGGTGTCGAACACGAACTCGCCCTCATCGGTGATGTGCTTGTAGATGAAGTGGATGTCCTCGTGGGCGGCGAAGAGCATCACCAAGGAACCGGCCAAGTCGCCCATGGGCGGACGGTCGATGTGGTCGTGTTGGAACCAGAAGTTCAACACGGTGCCTTTGCCCACCTCGCTTTCGATCTTCATGCCGCCTCCCATGTTCTCGGTGTTCATCTTGATTAAGGGAAGTCCCAGTCCCACCTTGCGCGTGGTGCGTGAGGTGGTCCAGGGGTCGGTGACCTTCGCTAAAAACTCAGGACTCATCCCTTTGCCGTTGTCCTTGATGGTGAAGGCGTAAATGTTCTCTTTGAGGCTGTCCTTGATGGTCAGTTCCACCAGGGTCGAGTTGGCCGCGGTCGAGTTCTCCATCAAGTCATATACGTGCATGGCTAATTCTTTCATGGTCGTTTATCCGTAAAGGAGTTGTAGTTTCTCGTTGGGTTCAGTATCGATATAACGTCCGTCTTCCCCGTGAAGGGTCTTGCGGAACTCATCGAATGTTTTATCATACATGTGTAGTACACAATGAACTTCTCCGATGATGTGGAGGAAGTGGGCGTCGCTGCTTTTGGTGAAGTTGAATTTCTTCAAATAGGCGTATTTCTTCA
>CACZQL010000007.1 GCA_902783365.1 uncultured Bacteroidia bacterium
ATCCAAACCGAAGAATACCCCAAGGCCATCGCCATGATCGAACAGCTCCAAAGCAAAATGGCCGATAAGAAAAAACTCCCCAAAGAACTCTACCGCAACTTCGACCTCACCGTCGCTGACTACTACATCGCCACCCACGACTACCGCAAAGCCATCGACTACCTCAATACCGGATTCCTCCAAAACAACAACCGCGACATGCGCTCCCGCGTGATGTTCATCCTCGGACAAATCTACATGGAACTCGGCGACGCCAAAAAAGCCACCGAACAGTTCAAGAAAGTCGTCAAACGCAACCCCACCTACGAAATGCTCTTCGAGTCGAAGATGAACATGGCCAAGATGGGCTCCTCCGGCAACGCCAAGGAACTCTATAAAATGCTCGAGAAAATGCTCGACGACACCAAAAACGAAGACTACATCGACCGCATCTACTTCGCCATGGCTGAGCTGGCCATGCGCGAGGACGACGTCAACAAAGCCATCAACTACTACCGCCTTTCGGTGGCCAATTCGTCCAACAACCAAATACAACGCGCCACCTCCTCCCTGAAAGTGGCCTCCATCCTCTTCGACCGCAACGAATACGAGCTCTCACAAGCTTACTACGACACCGCCGTCAACGCCATGGACAAAGACAAGTACCCTGGCTACGACAGCATCCTCAACATCTCCCAAACCCTCAACGACTTGGTGCTCAACCTCAACGTGGTCCGCGACCAGGACAGCCTTCTCATGGTGGCCAACATGGACTCCATCGCCCGCAACGCCTTCATCGACAAGATCATCGCCCAGGTCATCGAACAGGAAAAACGCGAGAAAGAACAACGTGAATACGACGAGATGATGGCCATGATGGGCCTCAACACCGGACGTTCTGCCATCCAACAGCAAGACCAAGGCTCCTCCGGCGCCTGGTACTACTACAACGAGAACACCATCCGCTCCGGCTACAACGACTTCTCCAAGAAATGGGGAATGCGAAAACTCGAGGACAACTGGCGCATCTCCGACAAACGCAACATCAACAGCGGCATCGCCGACTCGGGCTTCGGTGGCGACGACGAAGGCGAAGAAGGAAGCGAAAGGGACAGCCTCCTCGCCGGCCTCACCAACCACGACCGCGCCTACTATCTGGTGGACCTGCCCTTCACCGAAGAACAACAGCAAGAGGCACACCGCCAAATCGCCGAAGCCCTCTACAACGTGGGCTTCATCTACCTCGACCGCCTCTCCGACTATCCCCGCTCCATCGAATCGTACGAGAAACTCGACACCCGATACCCCGGCAACGAACATGAACTGCCCTCATGGTATGCCCTCTATAAGATGTACAACGACCTGAATGACACTGAGAAACGCGACCATTATAGAAGCCTCATCTTCGGCAAATACGCCGACTCCAACTACGCCAAGTTCATCCTCGACCCCGACTTCTACAAAAAACTGGAAGAAGAGTCAAGACAGGCCTCGGATCTTTATACCAAGACTTACGACGCCTTCACGCAGGGACAATACTACCGCGTGAGAATGAACACCCAACGCGCCATGGAACAATATGCCGCCGACACCGCCTTCGCCCCGCGTTTCGCCCTCCTCGACGCCATCGCCCGCGGTCGCCTCGAAACCGTCGATACCATGGCCTACGCCCTGCTGAAAGTCGTACAAAACTACCCCCTGAGCCCCATCCGTAACTACGCCATGACACTGCTGCAACAAGTCAACGAGGATTACAACGTGGGCATCGACCTGGGCGGCATGGCCGACGCCGAAGGCAAAGTGATCGAGGAGAAACCCCAGTCGCCTTACGTCTATGAACCCAACGCCATCCACCTCGTCATCATCGTGTTCGACCCCAAAGTGGTCCGCACCGAACCCCTGAAAGTCCGCCTCTCCGACTTCAACAAAAAAGAACACCGCTTTAAAAACCTCGAAGTGCGGAACCTCATGCTCGACGATAAAAACATGCTGCTTTCACTCAGCGAATTTACCAACGAACAAGACGCCAAAGACTATATCACCTCCATGTTCCTCACCGACTACCTCTTCGGCGGCTTCGACGAAACAGCCTACTCGGTGCTGCCCATTTCGGTGAACAACTACGCCACCTTCTATAAAGAAAAGAGAATGGAGGAATATAAAGCTTTTTTGGAGGAACATAAATAAATGAAAATCAATAAAATAATAAATACTATGGAATCCCCGGCAAGAAATCTCATAGGGAAAGGAACCGTCATCAAAGGGGACGTGGAGTCCAGCGGCGACATCCGTGTTGACGGACGGCTGCTTGGCTCGCTGAGGTCGAACGGCAAAATCGTCGTCGGACAAACCGGCGTGGTCGAAGGCGACCTTACCTGCAAGCAAGCCGACATCTCTGGAGTGGTGAAAGGCATCCTCAAATGCGACGAACTCACCTCCCTCAAGTCAACCTCCAAAGTGGAGGTGGACCTGGTCACCAAACAACTCCTCATCGAAGTGGGCGCGGTCTTCACCGGTAAATGTGTGATGTCGCAAACCCCTGCCATCCAAACCAATAAAAAAGAATAAAACTACATCATCCATGATAAAAGCATTTGTTTTTCCCGGACAAGGGGCCCAGTATGTTGGCATGGGCAAAGATCTCTTCGACCAGTCGTCGAAAGCAAGGGATATGTTTCATAAAGCCAACACTATCCTGAAATTCAAGATCACCGACGTGATGTTTGAGGGTACCGACGAGGACCTGAAGCAGACCAACGTCACGCAGCCGGCCATCTTCTTGCATTCCGTCATCCTCGCCAGCATCCTTGAGGAGTTCAATCCCAACATGGTCGCCGGCCATTCCCTCGGCGAGTTCTCCGCTTTGGTCGCCAACAAGGTGTTGACCTTCGAGGACGGCCTTCGCTTGGTGGCCAAACGCGCCAACGCCATGCAGAAGGCTTGCGAACTGCAACCCGGCACCATGGCCGCGGTCATCGGCATGGACGACAGGGTAGTGGAGGACGTGTGCCACTCCATCAACGATGCGGTGGTCGTCCCGGCCAACTACAACTCTCCCGGCCAAATCGTCATCTCCGGCAGCCTCGAAGGCGTCGCCATCGCCAGCGAGAAACTCAAAGAAGCCGGCGCCAAGAGGGTGCTCCCGCTCAAAGTCGGCGGCGCCTTCCATAGCCCCCTCATGGAACCCGCCCGCGTGGAACTCGCCGAAGCCATCAGCAGCACCAAGTTCAACTACGGCATCTGCCCGATTTACCAAAACGTCACCGGACAGTCGGTCACCGACCCCGAAATCATCAAAACCAACCTCATCGCCCAACTCACCTCGCCGGTGTGCTGGACCCAGACCATGCTCAATATGATCGCCAACGGCCTCAACAGCGTGGTGGAGGTCGGCCCCGGTACCGTGCTGCAAGGCTTGTTTAAAAAGGTGGACCGCAACCTCGAAATGTCGAGCGCGGCCATCGGCAACTAATTCCATTCCATGGACCACAACAAGAGCAAACATTCCATCCTCTGGGTGGTCGTCGCCGGTTTGCTGGTGGGCATCTTCATCAGCGTCGTCAGCGACAACATCCGGCTGCGCAGGCAACCCAAAGTGGCGGCCATCAGCAAGTTCGACGAGGTGATGTACTATATCGACAACGACTATGTCGATACCGTCAAAGGGAAACAACTGGAGGAAACCGCCATCGTGAAGATGATGGAACAACTGGACCCCCACAGCCAGTATATCTCGTTGGACGAATTCAACGCCGTCAACGACCCCTTGCTGGGAAGCTTCGAAGGCATCGGGGTGCAGTTCCGCATCGTCGATGACACGGTGGCCATCGTCAACACCATCAAAGGTGGGCCCTCCGAGAAAGTGGGCATCATGGCGGGCGACCGTATCGTGTATGTCAACGACTCGCTCATCGCCGGCGTCAAAATCAAAAACGACTCGGTGATGCGCCTGCTGAAAGGCCCCAAAGGCACCAAAGTGAGGGTGAAAAACTACCGCCGGGGTGTGGAGGGACTGCTCGACTTCACCATCACCCGCGACGTCATCCCCACCTACAGCGTCGATATCGCCTACATGCTCGACCCCACGACGGGTTACATCAAGCTCAGCAAGTTCTCAGCCACCACCTATACCGAGTTCGTGAGTGCGGTGCGCCAACTGAAAGCCCAAGGCATGAAACGCCTCGTGTTCGACCTCCGGGGCAATACGGGCGGCTACCTCAACGAAGCCGTGGATATCGCCGACGAGTTTCTGCCCAAAGGCAGCCTCGTGGTGTTCACCGAAGGCAAAAACCGCCCCCGCACCGTGTTCAAAGCCCGGAAAAAAGGCAGTCTTGAAGACATCCCCGTGGCCGTGCTGATCGACGGCGAGTCGGCCAGCGCCAGCGAAATCGTGGCCGGTGCCCTGCAAGACAACGACCGTGGCGTCATCGTGGGCCGCCGCTCCTTCGGCAAAGGCCTCGTCCAGGAACAAATCATGCTCAGCGACCGCTCGGCCATCCGCCTCACCGTCGCCCGCTACTATACCCCCACCGGTCGCTGCATCCAAAAACCCTTCGACGGCAACATGGAGGACTACCTGCTCGAGTCATACGACCGTTACGAAAACGGCGAGCTGTTCTCCGCCGACAGCGTCCACTTCGCCGACACCCTCAAATATGTCACCCCAAAAGGCAAAACCGTGTATGGCGGAGGCGGCATCATGCCCGATGTGTATGTGCCACTGGTCGATGACAGCACCGAATATTACTTCAACCGCATCACCAACCTCGGCATCCTGTATCAGTTCGCCTTCGACTATAGCGACCAACACCGGCAGGAACTCTCGCAATACAAGACCGTCAAAGACTTCGACAAGTCGTTCAAAGTCACCGACGCGATGTTCAACGACCTGGTGAAAAAGGCCGCTGACAAGGGAGTGAAAGGCAACGCGGTCCAAGTGAACGTCGCCCGCAAGGAAGCCAACGTGCTGCTGAAAGCCTACATCGCCCGCAACCTCTTCGACGACGAAGGCTTCTACCCCCTCTACGCCCCCATGGACGACATCCTGCAAAAAGCCTTGGAAGTCATAGAATAATGGCCATATTCTTCATCAAAATGAAAAAAAATGGGTCAGGGTGTAACACATTCAAAATAAATCCGTATTTTTGCAGCCCGATTTAGGAGTAATGGAAAAGGATAACGAATTTTTGATCCCCGTTAGCGGCCTCGCCCTCGGTGTCCACGACTTCAAGTTCGACATCAAGGACGATTTCTTCGCCGATTTGGACTATTCCGAAGTGAAGCATGGGGAAGTGACCGTGGATCTCAATATCGTTAGGGAAGAGCTGATGATGACGCTCAACTTCCTGATCAATGGCAAAGTGCGTGTCGTGTGCGACCGTTGCGCCGACGAGTTCGATATCCCGATCCAGAGTGAGCAGGTGTTCTTCATCAAGCTCGGCTCCGACGAAGTCGAGGAATCAGACGATGTGGCCGTGGTGCCTGCTGACCAGCACGCCTACGATATCCGCTCTTTGATTTATGAATACATCATCCTGGCCATCCCGATCCATCGGGTGCACCCCGAAGGCCAATGCAACCCCGAGGTGCTGGCACTCCTCTCTCACGACGAGGAACCCGACGACGATGAAACAGTTGTGGACCCCCGATGGGCGGCATTAAAGGATGCGAGAATTGAAGATAATTAAACAATTGGTATAACATTTTAAAATAAAGGTAAAATGGCACATCCTAAACGCAGACAGTCTCATACCAGAGGCGCAAAGAGAAGAACACATTACAAGGCTGAAGTCCCTACGATGGCAGTTTGCCCAGTGACGGGTACGATGCACGTCTATCATAGAGCTTACTATGTGGACGGCGACCTTTACTACAAAGGAAAATTGGTCATGGCTGCCAAGCAGTAATGCCTAATCTCGGATTTTTTTCATAATCTTTATATTGTTTTTTCCCCACCGAACGAGTTTCGGTGGGGTTTTTTTTGTAAGCGAGCGCGACGTGGGGCTCTAAAGCGTGTCGGAGACACGCGCCCGCATCATCGCCTCCTCCGCCGAGGCAAACTCCAAGGTCAGCTCGCTGTAATGATGCGCGTCCGAAGAGATGATGGCAGGAATGCCCATCTTGAAAGCCGCCTCCATCAACCATGGTGATGGATAAAATCCATTGTATCGCTTCTTGTAGATCCCTCGGGTGTTGACCTCCATCACCAACCCTTTCTGCCGGATCAAATCAAGGGTCTCCATCGCCAACTTGCGATACCATGGCTCGTCCTCATGGAAATACCGGTCGCGGTTGTGCATCTTGATCTTGTCGAAATGCGCGATGATGTCGAACTCCTCATGCTCGATCATGGCGTTGGTCTGGTCATAAAAACACCGCACTGCCCGACGGATGTCGCCATCGAAAAACTTCATCAAGCCAGCGTCATAGACCTCCCATTTCGGCCCGTCGATGAACCATAGCTCCTCGGGGTTGGCGGAATGGCCCACCATGTGTACCCCACCAATCAGGTAGTCGAGATGATAGCGTTCTTTGGTCACCGAAAACGTCTCCGACACCCCTGGGATGTAGTCCGCTTCCAGTCCGCACAGAATCTCCAGCCGGTCGCTGAACTCCGCTTTCAGCTGGGCGATCTCCGCCACATAGTCGGGCATGTCCTTCGCTTTCACGGAAAAGCTGTTGTCGAAGGGCAGGGGGCTATGCTCCGAGAAGCCGAGTCTGGTCAATCCCTGGCGGACAGCCTCTTCCACAATCTCCCGTGGTTGCGACTTACCGTCAGAATAAATACTATGGGTGTGTAAATTAAACTTTTGCATCTCTTTAACTCTCAACTCTAAACTCTCAACTCTCAACTATCTTATAGACTTTGTCTCCCCTCCGTACCACGGCTTTCACCGGGATGGAGCAGAGGTCGCCCTTGACGGCTCTTGGCACGGGACCGTCGTCCAGGCGGATTTCGCGAACCCCGTCTTCATAGACGCCGGTGGTGGGGCCGATGATCATGATGGGGTCGTCCACGTTGAGGTCGTGGGTCTCCACACGGATCTCGGCTACCCCGATTTTGCTGAAATAGTTGGTCACCTGACCGATGAAAAGCTTGGTTTGGGTGGCCTGCGAGCCGTATTGTTTCGACCACTCGAAGGTGCGGCGCCCCAGGTAGTAACCGTCCCAGAAACCCCGGTTATACACGCTCTTCAGCCGTTCCATCCAAGCGTCGATTTTGGCTTGGGTGAAGCTGCCTTCCTGGATGGCCTTCACCGCCTCATGATACACTTCCACGGTCATCTTGGTGTACTCCGGCGAACGTCCGCGGCCTTCTATTTTCAGCACCTCCACGCCGGCGTCCAAAACCCGGTCGAGGAAGGGGAGGGTGCAGAGGTCCTTGGGCGACATGATGTATTGGTTGTCGAGGTGCAGCTCATAGCCTTCCTCGCGTTCGCGCACATCGTAGCCCCGGCGGCAGAGTTGCAGGCAGGCCCCCCGGTTGGAAGAGGAGTTGTAGAGGTCCTGGCTCAGGTTGCACTTGCCTGAGATGGCCATGCACAAGGCACCGTGGCAGAACACCTCGATGCGCACCAAGTTGCCATGGGGACCGCGAATCTGCTGACGCTCGATCTCCTCGGTGATGTGCCTCACCTGGTCGATGTTGAGTTCCCTGGCGGTCACCATCACGTCGGCAAACTGGGAATAATACCGCACCGCCTCCAGGTTGGTGATGTTGCACTGGGTGGAGATGTGTACTTCCACGCCAATCTTCCGCGCGTATTGGATCACGCTGGGGTCGGAGGCGATGATGGCGGAGATGCCGTTGGCCTTGATGGCGTCCAGCAGCTGGCGCATCTCGTCCATCTCCTCGTCATAAATCACCGTGTTCACCGTGACGTAGCTCTTCACCCCATGGGCGGAGCAGGTCTCGGCCAGCTGCCGCAGGTCGTCCAAAGTGAAGTTCTTGGCCGACCTCGACCTCATATTCAATTTGCCGATGCCGAAATACACACTTCCGGCACCGGCTTGTATGGCGGCTGCCAGGGCCTCGTAGGAGCCCACTGGAGCCATAATCTCAATGTCTTTCTTCATGTTTGTTCAAGATTCCGCCGTGGCGGGAACCTCTTTATTCTTTCAGGAATTTCTGCGTGGCCACACTGCCGTCGCTCATGATGGCTTTCAGCAGATAACCACCTTTGGTCAAACCGCTTACGTTGAGCCGCTCGAAGCCGTTTTGGAAGCACCTCACCAGCTTGCCGTCCATGCTGTAGATCTCCACCTGGGTCAAGTCATCTGCGTCGAGGTTCAGCACCTGGTTGGCAGGATTGGGCCAGAGGGCCATGGAATGCATCGGGTTGTCGGCCACACCGGAGCAGTCGGAATAGAAGAAATCGTAAAGCGTGCTTTGCGACCCTCCTGAGCCACTGTAGGAGGTCTCTTCCACTTTCGTAGGTTTGTTATAAACAGGAAAATCGTTGTTGTCGGTCAAGACGCCCAGGCCGGCGATGACGTCGATGGCGACGTCGAGGTCGTAGGTATAGGCTGCGACGAAAATCAAAACAGGCTCGTTTTCAGCGTTAATCTCGTAATCCGATTGCTTGACGCAGTTATGTTTGTGATCGTACTCGTTGACGATTTGGTAATAGGGGACCCATCCATTGTCGTCAGGGCGGTACGAATTGGTTTCGGTGCAGTCGCCTTCGCTGTTGTAGGTGTAAACGTCTTTGCTGTAAACCTCCCAATTGTTGTAGGCCGCTTCCCAGTAATAAGTGACAATATCCATGAGCCTGCCGTTGTCGTAGTGGTATTCATGGAGCTCAAAGTTCACCAAGGCCTCGCCTTCTGAGTAGAATTGTTCGGTTTTTTTCAGGATATTACCGTTGCTGTCGTATTCAAAGAGGGTTTTGACCGAAGGGATCCAGGTGGTTTCGCGGTCGAAATAGTTTTCCTCCGCAACCCATCCTTGCTCGTTGTAGGTGTATTCGATTTTGTAGTCGCTGCCCGGTTCGAGGTGGGTGACACAAATCAGGTGTTTTTGGGTGTCATAGTCGAACGTGGTGGTGCTCAGCAAGGCTCCATAGAAAAGCTCCACCATCTGGCTGTAGTCGTAGTTTTCGTTATACGTGAACTGCAGGACCCTGGACCCATTGTTGACGACCAAACTGTCGAGTTTCTGCGTGTAGCTTCTTTGAGCCATTCCGACACCCATGCAGCATAATGCGATCGCAATAAGAAATACTTTTCTCATCTCTCTAAATTCTTAATTCTTAATTCTTAATTCTTAATTCAAGTGCCTCCGTCTGAGCCTCATAGCCTTTCTTGCCGAGCAAGGCGAACATGTTTTTCTTGTAGGCTTCCACGCCAGGTTGGTCGAAGGGGTTCACCTCAAGCAGGTAGCCGCTCAGGGCGCAGGCCATCTCGAAGAAATAAATCAGTTGTCCGAGCACGTAGGCCGACACTTCGGGGATTTCGATCCGGAGGTTGGGAACGCCGCCGTCTTCGTGGGCCAGCACGGTGCCCAATTCCGCCTTGTGGTTTACCTCCGAGAGGCGTTTGCCGGCGATGTAGTTCAGCTGGTCGAGGTCTTCGCCCTCCATGGGGATGCGGAGCTCGTGGTTGGAGCGCTCCACCGAGATCACCGTCTCAAACAGGTTGCGGATGCCATCCTGGATGTACTGGCCCATGGAGTGCAGGTCGGTGCTGAAAGTGACCGAGGCGGGGAAGATGCCTTTGTGTCCCTTGCCGTGGCTTTCGCCGTAGAGTTGTTTCCACCATTCGGAGAAATACACCAGGCGAGGTTCGTAGTTCACCATGATCTCGTTGGTTTTGCCCATATTATATAATAGGTGTCGTGCAACGGCGTATTCCGACACGATGTTGCCGTTCAATGTGGGGTTGTTTTTGCACAGTTTCTCGACTTCCACGGCACCGGCGATGAGTTGGCGGATGTCGATGCCCGCCATGGCGATGGGAAGCAGTCCCACAGGGGTAAGCACCGAGAAGCGTCCGCCCACGTCGTCAGGCACGATGTAGGTCTTGTAGCCTTTCACGTTGGCCAGCTGTTTCAGGGCGCCTCTGGCCTTGTCGGTGATGGCGATGATGCGCTTGGAGGCTTCTTCTTCCCCGTATTTACGGATGATGTGCTGTTTCAGGATGCGGAAGGCGATGGCCGGCTCGGTGGTGGTGCCCGACTTGGAAATCACCGCCAATGAATAATCTTTCTTGTCCAACACGGCGAGAAGCTCGTTCAGGTAGTCCTCGCTCATGTTGTGCCCGGCATACACCACAAAGGGACGATCGCCCGTCAGGGGAGCGAAGTGGTTTTGCAAGGCCTCGATGACCGCCCTGGCTCCCAGGTAGGAACCTCCGATGCCGACCACCACGAAGAGGTCCGATTTCTTGCGCAGCTCCTTGGCGGTTTGCTCGATGTCGGCGATGAGGCGCTCGTCGGTCTCGGAGGGCAGGTTGACCCAGCCCAAGAAGTCGTTGCCCGCGCCGGTGCGGTTGTAAATGGTGTTGTAAGTGGCTGCCACTTGCGTCTCGTACGACTGGATGGCTTCCCTTCCAATGAAGGGATAGAGATGGTTGAGGTCTAATTTCATAATAAGGTGTATTTTTTGCAAAGATACAAAATAAATGACTAAAACAAGAAAATCCCCCCGAGAGGAGGGATTTTCTAGAACCAAAAACCAAAATTTATGAAACCTTTTTCCCAACCCTGTTGGCAGGGTTGAGAGGTTATTATGATAAGAACCGATGCAAAAATACGATTTTTTTTGATTATGCAAGAAAAAAATCACTTTTTTTCAAAAAAAATGTCATTTTTTTGCCAGAAAAAAAGAAAAATAACAATTGATACACTATTTTGGGCTATTTTTCGTTCTATTTTTTTGAAAAATTCCATTTTATCGACTCATTTTTAATCTCAACTTAAATGACACAAAAGATCAATGCGCTTTTAGCGGAAGATGACAAGAATCTGGGTGTCATCCTAAAAAAATACTTGGAGGCGAAGGGGATTGCCGTCACCCTGTGTTACAACGGGGAGGAGGCTCTGATCGCTTTCAAAAATGGCGACTTTAATTTTTGTATTTTCGATGTGATGATGCCTTTGATGGACGGCTTTACCTTGGCAAAGGAAGTGCGTCGGCTCGACAAGCGGATGCCGATTATTTTCCTCACTGCCCGGTCCGCACAGGAGGATGTGATCGAAGGATTCAAGATTGGTGCCGACGATTACATCACCAAACCTTTTAACATGGATGAGCTTATCATGCGTATCAAGGCGGTTTTCAACAGGGCCTCTTACGAGGCTCCAATGCCAACCATGTACAAGCTCGGTAATTTCCAGTTCGACGCCCCACGCCATCTCCTGGTCAAGGGCGAGGAAAGCCGTAAGTTGACCTCCAAGGAGGCCGACCTGCTGCTGCTCCTTTGCGAACACATGAACGAAACCGTTGAGCGAAGCGTCGCGCTCCAGAAAGTCTGGTATGAAGACTCCTACTTCAACGCCCGTTCCATGGATGTTTATATCACCAAGCTGCGCAAGTACTTCAAGGACGATCCCAAGGTGGAGCTTGCCAACATCCATGGCGTTGGCTTCAAGTTAGTGGTCAAGGACTGACTGCAAGTTTTTGTTGGGGCAAGCCTCGGGCAACTTCACCGTAGTGTCCCCAATGAAATCCCATAAGGGTTCCCCAAGTGCCCCATTGTCCGTATTGGTAAGGATGATGAGGGTGCGATGGAGGGTCGTGTCTCTCACAAAAAACGACCGGTACCCCTTCCACCATCCATAATGATACACCGCTCCGGGATGGTTCTCGTGCATCCTCCAGCCAAAACCGTAGTTCTCGCCCCGCTTCCACTCCGGCGACCCGGGGAGAAAGGCTTCGCGCTGTAAACTGTCGGGCAACAACTGTCGGTGGTCGAGGGCGTTGGCGTACTTGAACAAGTCGTCCACGGTCGAATACACCATCTTGTCGCCCATCACCCCGTTCAAATAGTCCTCCTGCGCCCTTCTCGCCCCGTTTTTCAGCAAGTCGTGCCCCTGCACCTCGGTGTCCACGAAGGTCTTGAGTGAGGCGACCCCCCGCAGCGAATACACGTAGGTGCGGTGCATCCCTATAGGCTCGAACACCTGCTCCCGCACAAAGTCCTCGAACGGCTGGCCGCTCACACGCTCCACCACATTGGCCAACAAAGCATAGTTGATGTTGGAATAGTGGAAGGTGACATCCGGCTGATTGTAGGGCTCGGGATGGTATTGCCGGTACAATCCAACCATCGCCTCGTTGCTGAGCGGCACCGTGCGGTCGGGCCAATGCTCGTCGGCCAAAGTCTCGTATCTCGACAGCCCTGACCTGTGGGTCAACAAGTTGCGTATCGTGATGCCCGGATAGGGAAATTCAGGAAGGTACTTTGAGAGCGCGTCGTCGTAGTCCAGCTTGCCTTGCGCGTGAAGCAGCATCACGGCCTCGGCGGTGAACATCTTCGATACCGATGCCAGCTGAAACTGGTCGTCCACCCTTATCGAGTCATTCATCCGGGTCAGGTCGCGCCACCCGAAAGCCTCGCGATAAACCACATCGTCGCCTTCGGCGTAAAGCACCACCCCGTTCAACCCGATGGTTTTTCGCAAGTTGTTGAAGGTGTTTTTAGCCATCTTGCCACGTTGGGCAAGCTGCTCCTTCCGCAGGTCGATGAACAACCGGTCAAGGTCCAAAGGCTCCACATTCCTCCTCCTGCAAGAGCAGGAAAAGGCCATCCCCGACACCAAAAAACAGGTTAATATGACGCGAATAACAAACTTCATGATAAAATCTGGCAAAAATAGAAATAATTTCCGTATTTTTGCCGCCGATTTCATTGATAAATTTCATTTCATGTCACAATTTACAGATTTTGGGTTGAATCCTGCTCTGTTGAAGGCCATTGCGGAGCTGGGGTTCGAGAATCCTATGCCAATACAGGAACAAACGATTCCTGTGTTGTTGGAGCGGGACGTTGACTTTGTGGGTCTCGCGCAAACCGGCACGGGCAAGACCGCCGCTTTCGGTCTGCCCCTTCTTCAGAAAATCGACGCCTCGCAACGATGCGTCCAGGCTCTCATCCTCTGTCCCACACGTGAGCTGTGTATGCAGATTACCAAGGACTTGCAACATTATGCCAAGTACATGCCCGACCTCCTGGTGGTACCCGTGTATGGCGGCGCCAGCATCGAAGGCCAGTTCAAGGACCTGGCCCGCAAGCCCCAAATCATCGTGGCCACCCCGGGACGTCTCCGCGACATGATCCGCCGCAACCGCGTTGACTTCACCAACGTCAAGACCATGATCCTCGACGAGGCCGACGAAATGCTCAACATGGGCTTCCAGGAAGAAGTCGATGACATCCTCGAGTACATGCCCAAGGAACGCAACACCATGCTCTTCTCCGCCACCATGCCCAAAGAGGTGGAAGCCATCCTCAACAAGTACATGACGGATCCCGTCAAAGTGGCCGTCGGCGAACGCAACTCCGGCACCGCCAACGTCGATCACCGCTACTACATGATGGCCGCCAAAGACCGCTACTCGGTGCTCAAGCGCATCATCGACTACACCCCCTCCATCTATGGCATCATCTTCTGCCGCACCAAGCTGGAAACCCAGGAAATCGCCGACAGCCTCATCCAGGACGGCTACAACGCCGCCGCCCTCCACGGCGACCTCTCCCAAGCCATGCGCGACAACGTGATGGATCACTTCCGCAAACGCAGCCTCCAACTGCTCGTCGCCACCGACGTGGCCGCTCGCGGCATCGACGTCAAAGAACTGACCCATATCATCAACTACAACCTGCCCGACGACATCGAGACCTACGTCCACCGCAGCGGTCGTACCGGTCGCGCCGACAAACGGGGCATCTGCATCAGCCTCGTGCATCTCCGCGAGAAACATAAAGTCAAACAAATCGAGAAGATCGTGGGCCGCCCCATCGAACGCGCCATGATCCCCACCGGCAAAGAGGTCTGCGAAAAACAACTCTTCAACCACATCGACCGCATCGAGCATGTCGATATCAACCGCGAGGACATCGACGACTACCTGCCCGTCATCTTCAAGAAACTGGAATGGATGTCGCGCGAGGAACTGATCACCCGCATGGTGGCCCTCAACTTCAACCGCTTCCTCGACTACTACAAGGACGCCATCGACCTCAATGTGGACGAGAAGGCAGAAAAGAAAGACAAGAAAGAGAAAGCCAAAGACCGCGCCAACCGCGACCAGGGTCTGAAACGCCTCTACTTCGGCCTGGGCAAAAACGACCATATCCTGCCACAGAAAATCATCGGCAAAATCAACGACGTGACCCACACCAGGGACATCCGCATCGGGCGCATCGACCTCTACGATGACTTCTCCTACGTGGATGTGGAGGAAGCTTACATCCCCATGATCCTCGAATGCTTCGCCGACCCGCGCAAGAACCCCAAAGGCATCGTGGTGGAGGTGGCCAAAGAACAACCCAAACGCGAAAAGAAACCGCGCGAAGAACGGTTTGAGGAACAAGAACGCCGCACAGAACGCCGTGAGGAACGCCGCGAAGAACGCCGTGAGGAACGTCGCGAAGAACGCCGTGAGGAAGAGACGTTCGAGAAAAAGTCCAAGAAAAAAGCCAAGAGCTCCGACGACGAAAAACCCAAATATAAGGTGGAACGCTCCCGCGACGGCCATGAGTGGCTCGACCCCGACTGGCGCGACCACCTCGACAACATCGACGTGTTCCTCGATGACGAGGATGTGAAGCCAAGTCGCAAGAAACGCAACGCCGAACGTGGCTTTGGCGCCTCTAGGTCCACCTCAAAATCCTCTTCCAGGTCCACCTCACGCTCCTCTTCCAGATCCACTTCAAGGGAATCCTCCGGAAGAGGCCGCCGTGGCGCCGCCCGCAACGAGGAACCCTCCTTTTATTCCCCGAAACGCCGCGGAGGGAGGAAAAGATGAAAGGTGAAAGGTGAGAGGTGAGAGGTTGAAATACTGGGTTCAGGCGGGAAGGCCAAGGACCTTGCTGCTTTCGCTCTCAGGAGTGATGATGGGGGGCTTCATGGCTGCCGCCACGGACTATTTCTATCCCGTCACACTGGTTCTTGCAGTCCTGACCGCCATCCTGCTCCAAGTCCTCTCCAACCTCGCCAACGACTATGGCGACTTCAAGAAAGGCCTCGACAATGCCGACCGGGTGGGACCTCAACGGGTGCTGCAAAGCGGGGCTTTGACGGAATCCCAGCTGCAAAAAGGTATCCTCTGGGTCTCTCTTCTCGCCTTGCTCTCGGGTGGTATCCTGTTGGCAACGGCTTGGTTCTATGTCAGCTGGAAAGAATTGGCGGTGTTCGCGGTGTTGGGCCTTGCGACCATCGCCGCCGCCTTGTTTTACACCCTGGGCAAGCATCCCTACGGGTATCGTGGCCTTGGCGACCTATGTTGCTTTTTCTTCTTCGGATGGGTGGCCGTGGCAGGCTCTTACTACCTGGCCGCCAACCGTTTCGACCCTACGGTGTTGCTGCCCGCCACTGCCGTGGGATTCCTTTCCAATGCGGTACTCAACATCAACAACCTTCGTGATTGTGAAAACGACAAGGCCCATGGAAAGAACACCTTGGTGGTGCGTCTCGGTCTGAGAAAAGCCTTTGTGTATCATGTCGTGCTCATTCTCGGCGCGTTTTTATGCCTTTCAATCTTCCTCTTGCTCCATGGCGCGCCTTGGTACGCTCATGCCTTCTGGCTCCTGTTCCCGCTTTTCTTCACCGACCTCCTCACCCTGCATAAAACCCTGCATACGGGCGTTCCCGACCGTCTTCTCCCAAGACAGGTGATTCACACCTTTTTGCTGACGCTGGTTTTTGGCCTGCTCACCTATCTGATTTGCTGAAAACCGGAATAGCTTCCTGAAGCCTCTTTGGCGACGATTTTTATGTCGATGACGTTGGAGTAGGGGGTACCCTCGCCGCATAGGATGCTGAACCTCACTAGGTTGTCCTCCTCGCCTTCGGCTACAATGTGGACACTCCCGTCGGCATGGTCGTTCTCCACATACCCCTTCACGTTGCACTCGATGGCATAACGGTGGACATAGCGCCGGAACCCGACGTTGAAGACCCGCCCGTAAATCCTGATGTCGTATGCTTTCATGGCGCAAAGTTAGTCTTTTCTTGGATAAAAGCCCCGCGTTCCTCGAAGTATTCCACTAGCTTCTCGTAAAATTTGGTCTTGCCCAGGGTTTCGGCGTTGCCAAACACGATGAGCTTCATCCTGGCCCGGGTGATGGCCACGTTCATGCGGCGCAGGTCGTTCAGGAAGCCGATACTCCCCGAGGTGTTGTCGCGCACCATGCTGATGAGAATCACGTCGCGCTCCTGTCCCTGGAAGCCATCCACGGTGTTGACGGAGATCTGTTTCCGCAGAGGCTTGAGCATCTTGTTGTTTCTCAGGTATTTCCTTAAAAGCCTCACCTGTCCCTTGTAGGGCGAGATGATGCCGAAGTCGGTCTGCTCACGCAAGAGATGCTCCATCCCGATGACTTTCACATAGTCCATGAGGGTCTTCATCAGGAGCTTGGCTTCCTCGTGGTTGAGGCGGCTGCGGCTGTGGTTTTGTTGTTCCTCGAAGTCGCACAGCGAGGTGTCCACCCACAGCAGCGCGGTGTCGATGGGCGACACGAGGCGGTCGGCCACCGAGGGGTCGGCTTTCAGCTTGCCGTGGTAGAACTGCCGGGAGGAGAACTCCATGATGTCGCGGTTCATGCGGTATTGCACGTCCAAGAGGGTGACGCAGGAAGGCTTGCTTTTCGCCACCTGCTGCATCAAGGTGCGCTCCAGGCCTTCACGTCCGGCTTCCTTGCACTTCACCGTGGGCGGCAGCTGCTGGTGGTCGCCGGCGAAGATCACCCGGTCGGCTTTCAGGATGGCCGTCCACGAGGCGGCTTCGAGGGCTTGGGCAGCCTCGTCGATGAACACCGTGCCGAAAGTCCGGCGTTCCATGAGACGGTTGGCACTGCCGATCAGGGTGCAGGCGATGACGCCCGAGTTGGCGAACAGCTCCTCTCTGATTTTCACCTCCAGCTCGGTCTCACGATGTTGCAGCCTGCGGATTTGGTTGTGTTCCTTGTCGCCCAAATGGGGACGGCTTTTGAGTTCCCGCAGCGAGTTGCGCACCCCGAAAAGCTCCAGGTAGTCGGGATGGTTGGCATAGCGGTACTCGTAAGAGCACTTCATCATCACATCGTTGATCCTCAATGGGTTGCCGATGCGCAATACGGGGATGCCGCGGCGATAAAGCTGCTCGCTGATCCAATCGACTGCGGCGTTGCTCGGGGCGCAAACCAACACTTGCAGCTCTCGTTTCAGGGTCTCGCTGATGGCTTCCACCAGGGTGGTGGTCTTTCCGGTGCCGGGCGGGCCGTGAACGATGGCCACTTCACGGGCGTTGAGCACCTTGCTCACCGCGGCGTTCTGGCTGGCGTTGAGCCAAGGGATGTTCTGGTAACGCAAGTCCCTGAAGGCGGGCTGAAGGTTGCCGGCGAGCACGTTCCGGAGGTGGACGAAGGTCTCGTCGCTGCGGTCTTTCACCTGCTTGAGGCTTTGTTGCATCACCTGGTAGCTGTAGTCGTCGATGCCGATGAGGATGCCTACCTTGGCGCGTGAGGCCAGGTTTTGGAGTGCCATCAGGCTGGGAGGGGTGATGGCCACTTCCATGCGGTAATCCCCGACCTGGCTCACCGTGCAGTTGTGGTTGAGCACACGCATCTTGCCATTCTCGATGCTGAAGAAGTTGACGATCTTTCCCGGCTCGAAGTCGCTGGTGGCATCCTCGGGCGGCTGGCCGTCGAAGGAGAGGTTGACCACCAGTTGGTTGGCGATATTATAAGAGGTGTTGCCCAACCGAATGGGATACCAGCAGTCGCCCTCGGCCACGTCGCCGCTCAAGGGCGCGCGTTCAATGGCCTCAAGGTACGTCGCTTTCTCGTACTCATACTCCTTCCGGAGGAGCTCCATTTGTTTCTGTAACGACTCAAACATCATATCATCATTCTAGTCTCGAAGAGACGACATCTTCGTAACCCCGCACGTCAGTGTGGGGATAGAAAGTCATCCTCGTAACCCCGCACGTCAGTGTGAGGATAGAAAGCCATCCTCGTAACCCCGCACGTCAGTGTGGGGATAAAAAAAGGACACCAGATACCTGATGTCCTTTGGTCGGAGTGGCCCGACTCGAACGGGCGACCGCTTGCACCCCATGCAAGAATGCTAGCCAACTGCACCACACCCCGATTTTTGCGCTGCAAAGATAGGAAGGTTTTTTGAATTACGGCTCATTTTTTTGAAAAAAAATGTTATTTTTGCAAAAAAATCTCAAAACTCTAAATTTTTAATTCAAAATTCATTCCAGATGGAACATGTTGAATGCCTAATAATCGGTTCAGGTCCAGCGGGTTACACTGCCGCTATCTACACCTGCCGCGCCGATGTCAAAACTGTTGTCTATGAAGGCCTCCAGCCAGGCGGCCAGCTCACCCAAACCACCGAAATCGAGAATTTCCCGGGCTATCCCAACGGTGTCAATGGTCCCGACATGATGGAAGAGATTCGCCAACAGGCACTTAGGTTCGGCGCCGAGATCCGTGAGGGCGAAGTCCTCTCCATCGACGCTTCGCAACGTCCTTTCAAGGTGACTACCGAATACGACGGTGAACTCCTCGCTGATGCCATCATCGTCTCCACCGGCGCCTCCGCCCGTTACCTCGGACTGCCTACCGAGGAAGAGTTCAAAGGCGGCGGCGTGTCGGCCTGCGCCACCTGCGACGGCTTCTTCTATAAAGGTAAGGACGTGGCTGTGGTCGGCGGCGGCGACACCGCCTGCGAAGACGCCACCTATCTCGCCAAACTCTGCAACAAAGTCTATCTCATTGTCCGCCGCGACGTGCTGCGCGCCTCCAAGGCCATGCAACACCGCGTGCTCAACACCCCCAACATCGAGGTGCTGTGGAAACACCAAACCAAGGAACTCTTCGGGGAACAACAGGGGTTCATGAAGAAACTCAAAGGCGCCGTCCTCTACCATAGCGACACCAAAGAGGAACGTACCATCTATGTCGATGGCTTCTTCGAGGCCATCGGCCACACCCCCAACACCGCGCCCTTCAAAGGCCTCCTCGAAATGGATGAAGACGGCTATATCATCACCAAGCCCAAGTCAACAGCCACCAACGTGGAAGGCATCTTCGCCTGTGGCGACTGCCAGGACCGCGTCTATCGGCAGGCCATCGTGGCCGCCGGCACCGGTGCCATGGCCGGCATCGAGGTGGAACGCTACCTGCTCGCCTCCAAATGAAACTCAGTACTGAGATCTCTATAGAGCCCATGAAGCATCGCATCGTCTATGGCGACGGGATGCTTTTCTTGGGCTCTTGTTTTGCCGATGAGATAGGCAATAGTTGCAAAGGCTTGGGTTTCAATGCTGTGGTCAATCCCTTCGGGGTGCTTTACAACCCCCTCAGCATCGCCAACGCCCTGCATCGACTGCAAAGCGGTACCCCTTTTTCTTCTGAGGAAGTGATTCAGGTAGGGGAGGAATATTATTGTACGTTTAGCCATAACACCAATTTTTGGAATCCTACAAAAGAAGGGTTATTAAATCATGTTAATAACGAGTTGGAAAAAGCTTCTTTATGCTTTAAAAAAGCACAATGGGTGATCATCAGTCTTGGCACCGCATGGGTGTTTTGTTTCCAGCCGACGATGCAGGTGGTGGCCAACTGCCACAAGATGCCATCGAGGCTTTTTGAGCGTTTTTGCCTCTCGCTGCCTCAAACCATCCAGTCCCTTTCTGCGGTGCTTGAAGCGCATCCCGACAAGGAATTCATCTTCACTGTCTCTCCTTTGCGTCATTTGAAGGACGGCCTCCATGGCAACCAGCTGAGCAAAGCCACTTTGTTGCTGGCTGTGGAACAACTCTGTAATAACTATCAGAACGCCCACTATTTCCCCGCCTACGAGATTCTTTTGGATGAGCTTCGCGACTATCGTTTCTACAAGGAGGACATGGTGCACCCCACCGAGCAGGCGGTGAATTATATCTTCGAGAAATTCGTTCAATTCGCCGTCAATCCCTCCGAACAACCCGCCATGAAAGCCGCCTTGGAGCTACGGCAAATGCTTCTCCACAAGCCGGTTTTCCCCGAATCGGAAGCCTATCGCCAGTTCGAGTCCCTCCGGGAACAAAAAAGGGAAGCCCTCTCCGCCCAATACCCCTCCGTGCTCCTCAACGCCCTATCGGCGAAATAATGAAGTCGGCGAATTAAGCGAATTAAACGAATTACCTTGATTCGTATTATTTTTTGTTTTTCCAACCAATCAATTCGCTTAATTCGCTTAATTCGCCGAAAGAATCCTCAATTTGCCGTATTTTTTTCGTGGCCGGAGTAAAAAATGTTATCTTTGCAGACTTTAATTTTTTTTTAAATTATAATAGAGGTCATGCGTCGTGTTCTCCTGCTGGTTCTGCTCCTCCTTTCCTGTGGCTTGGCAACAGGATGGGGTCAGAATAACACCCTTGTCATCACTGCCGACCACGATGCCATCTGCGTAGGCCAGTCTGTCCATCTGACTGCCTCGATGGAAACCTCCAGTCCCTTTGTCATTGATTTTGAGACGGGTAACTTCTCCCAAGGCAGTTTCAACAACACAGGATCCTCCTATCCTTGGGTGATTTCCACCGGCGGTAATACCCCAGGCACACGTTGCATGAAAAGCAATAACGCCGGTCAGCCCTCTACCAGCTCCTCCATCACGCTGACTTATAATTTCTCCGACAATGGCTACATCGCTTTCGATGCCAAATGCATGGGAGAAGGTACCTATACGTTTTGGGACGCATGCCGTTTTTATATCGACGGGACGCTCATGTTTGAATACGGAGCCCTCGGGAATACATGGAACAACTATTCCTTTGAAGTTTCAATGGGTACTCATACTTTCAAATGGGAATACTCTAAAGACGGCAGCGTGGATCCCACTGGCGATGCTTTTTATGTGGATAACATCACCTTGTCGAATTCCACCATGGTGATGCCTGTCTCCAATACAAAAACCTACGATTTTGAAAGTCATTCTTTCCAAGGCTGGACTGCCATCGATGCTGACGGCGATGGTTTCAACTGGATGTTGGGTTCTGAGTTGATGCCTAATGGTTTCACGGGGCATGGTGAGTCGGAAGAGATTGTGGTTTCTCAATCGTATGAAAAGTATGGAGAAAACTCGGGCTTGGTCCTCTTCCCCGACAATTACCTGGTCTCTCCCCACAAGATGGCTATCAAACAAGGCGCTTATATCCGTTTTTACGCTTGTGCCCAAGACCAAGCCTGGCCCTCGGAACATTTCGGCGTGGCCATCTCATACGGCAGTAATACCAATCCTAACGACTTCATCACCATCCAAGAATGGACCATGACCGCCAAAAGCGAGGGGGAACCCGAAGAGTTGTCGCCCGAAGGCAACCGAGTGATGGGTACTTGGCGTTACTATAATGTGAATCTTAATGCTTATGCGGGACAGTATGTCTGGGTGGCCATCCGCCACTTCAACTGCTCCGACATGTTCTATCTCGATGTGGATGATATCTCTATTAAGTCGGGCAATACCAACACCAGTGGCAATGTGTTGATTCACTGGGATCCGCCTTTGAATGCGGACGGTGCTACGGTCACTGCCACGCCCAATCAGACCACTACCTACACCGTTATGGCCTATACGTATGGCCTCAGCTTTTGCATGGCCCAGATAACCATCACCGTCTATACCGACCCTGGCCTCACCATCGTTACAAGCACGGGTGAAACCGCGTTGTGCAACGGTGAGACGATCACCCTCTATGCCACGATACCCGGTGCCGTTGAAACTTCGGTGGGCGATATCCTCTGCACGGATGGGTCGTTGGTGAAACCTCCCGAATACGGGTCCTCTGGAAAAACCGCCAAGGCAATTGTCTTTTATGTGGATGCCACTGGCCAGCATGGCTGGGCGGTGGACTTGTCGCAAATCACAAACAAAAAATGGAGCACCGAAACCGTGGCGGTACCTGGACTGCGTGCTTATTCCCATTGGATGGATGCCAATTCGGATTTTGATGGGTATTCCAACACGCAGAGAATCAGAAACTTCGGTTCCTCCACAAAATATCCTGCCGCTTATGCTGTGAATATCAGTCAAGGCTGGTATTTGCCGGCGATAGGTCAGCTGAACGTCCTCTTTGGGGCATTGAATGCGATTAACAGGAGCTTGAGTTTGGTAGGCGGAACCCCCATTCCGTATGGAAATGGTTCGGAGCTATGGTCCTCCAGCACCAGCTCGCTTGTGAATTATTCCATGTTATTGGCACCTAATTTAGAGCGAGTCACTTTCGCGAACAAAACAAGTTCGTACAATGTCCGCCCTATAATCAATTTTTAGTGATGATGAGACAAAGGATTTGGATATGGCTATTTTTTCTGCTGGGCAACAGCACGCTGTTGTCCGCTCAGCAGTGCCATATCGGCGATGTCATCACAAACCCTGATGGTAGCAAAGGTGTCGTGTTCTACGTCAATGACAAAGGCACCGGAGGCTGGATGGTGGCCTTGAACGACCTTTCGCAAGGTTGTGCTTGGGGAACTGCGGAGGACATCCCCGATCTGCTCAATCGTAACAATAATGTGAGTCTTTTGTGGCAAGAGGTGGATGGGAAAGAAAACACCCGAATCATCCGGGAGTATCAGGGGAATAACCCCAATTATGCGGCGGGCAAGGTGGATTATGAGCATGGGTGGTATGTGCCAGCCATTGGTCAACTGCGCATCTTGTTCAGCAATTTGGGTCTGATTCAAGAGGTGTTGACCTCGAATGGTGGGACCACACTCTCCAGGACCAAAGAGTACTGGTCCAGTACCGAAGTGAATAGCAGCAGTGCATATACGGTCAATCCTAATAATATGGTCTCGCAACTCGCTGGAGGAGGCACGTTCACTTCCCACGCCAAGACCGCCAGCACTTATGCCCTCCGCGCTGTGTGCGATTTCTCTGTATTGGATTACCTGTGGAGCACAGGGGAGACTACCGACAGCATTGTGGTGAGCCCCACCGAAACCACTACCTACACTTTAACGGTTCTCGAGGGCGGCCTCTGCTCTTTCTCGACCCAGTTGCAGGTGACGGTGTTTGACATCCCCGCAGTGACCCTCACGGCTGACGATGATGAGCTATGTGTGGGCGAGTCCACCACGCTTCACGCCGTGGTGCAACGGGCTTCCATTGGCGACATCCTCTGCACCGATGGAACCTTCGTCCATCCCGATGAGTGGTCATCTGTCCAAGGAAAGACCGCTAAAGGCGTGGTCTTTTATGTGGATGCCACCGGAAGCCATGGTTGGGCTTTGGATTTGAACGACTTGGGTACGGCCCAGAGAAGCGTGACCCCCAACGAGCTTCGAGGCTTGACACCTTACGGCACTCCACGGGAGGCCATCAAGGATGTGGATGGACATCGGAACACCCTCGCTATCAGAAACACCTACAAAGATTCAGAAATACGATTCCCTGCCGCCTTTATGATGGATCTGAGCCAAGGATGGTACCTGCCCGCCATGGGTCAACTACGCTATCTGTACGCAAACCATATCCTTGTCAACCAGGTGCTTAAATTATTCAATGAAGCCAATCCCGTCTTCGATTCCAACCAGTTTTACATGACCTCCACCTCGTATGACTCGCAAAAGCTGTGGGAACTGGGATCCGACGGAGGTGTGGATAACTTCTCCAATACACGTGAAACTTCAAAAGTGAGAGCGGTATGTACATTTTAGGTTTGAAACATAGAATACACCAAGGGTTGAGGACGGTTCTCATGATGGTCTGCATGACGGTCTGTGCTTCCGTTTTGGGGCAAAGCGGGCTTCCTTTGGGCGACAACTTGGTGGTTAACGGAGATTTTGAACAAGGCAATACGGGGTTTGACTTCGATTATACCTATACCCCCATGAATATTGATTCTGAAGGTTTATTTTGTGTAGATACTGATGTACAAGACCATTATCCTGCCAACAATCCTCCCACTTTGTTGGGCATTGGTCATTCTGGGAAATATATGATGATCAATGGCTCTGGCAATGAAGATGACATCGTTTGGCAAGAAACCATCGTGGTGCCACAGCATACCGATTTTGTGTTTTCGGTATGGGTGGCTCATCTGCATAAGACTTGTTCCGAAAACTATAAAGCATGGCTGAAGTTCTATATCAATGGAGTGGCACTTAACAATGTTAAATTTGTCAATAGTTGCACAAATGCGAACCAACGTCCTAACTGGCAGGAGTTTACTGCTAATTGGAACAGTGGTACCTCCACTATGGCCACCATCACGATTCGGGATATCAATCCGAATTCTGAAGCAGGCAATGATTTCGGGTTGGATGACATCTCACTGAGAGAATATCTGTCGGTAGGCCCGATTTCGAGGATTACCCCCGTATGTGCCGGAACCTCTTTGGAATTGACACCTCCCGAGTTGTATTGCCAAGGCTGTAGCGGGCAATGGGAAATCCTTCAAGGAAACACTGTGATTCATACTTCCACTACCAACACCCTCCCGAATGTGCCTTTTGCTTGGAATGGTTGCTGGATTCGTTATGCCGTTAACTATCAAGGTTTTTGGCATTATAGCAACGCTGTGCAACTTTTTGTGACCCAAGGTCTTGACGTGGAAATACAGTTCCTTCAAGGTGATGATTCCCTTTGTTTGGGTGATACCGCCATCCTTCATGCCGAGGTGACCAACGATGTGATGTTCGATTTTATCGCCGTGGGTGACATCCTTTGCACCGACGGCAGCACCGTACATCCCGCCGACTGGGCTTCCTGTGGAAAAACCGCCAAAGGCATCGTGTTTTATGTGGACAGCACCGACGTACATGGATGGGCCGTGAGTGTGACAGAGAAGAGTCCGGTAAAATGGAGCAACAACAATGGAAGTGTTCAAGGTTTGCAATTATTTACTCAACCCAGAAATGCCATTACAGATTTTCAGGGGAAAGAGAACACCGACAAAATCAATACTGAGCAATATCCCGCTGCATGGTACTGCCTCTCGGAGGGAGGATACCTTCCTTCGATAGGACAGCTGAATGTTCTTTTTGGAGGACTTGCTGAAGTCAATGTTAGTATGAATCTTGTGGGAGGCACACCGTTCAGTTATGCCAATGGATGGTACTTGCTGTCATCCACTGTAAAAGCGACCGACAAAGTTTATTATATAGATAGATCTGGTGTAATAAGTGGTATTTCCAAAATAATACAAGGAACGTCCAGTGCGCCTCATACGGCTCGCCCAGTGTTTGATTTTTAAAGTTATGGTAATGAATCGCAAAATAGGAATCATATTGCTTCTCGCACTTTTCAACAGCTTCCTGTTGTGTGCGCAGAATTATCATGTCGGCGACATCATTACCAATCTCGATGGTAGCCAGGGCGTGGTTTTTTGGGTGAATCACGACCGTACCGCCGGATGGATGGTGGCTATGGGGGATGCCTCTTCTGCATGCCAATGGGGCAAGGCGACAACCATTCAAGACTTGCCTTCCACAACCAGTTGGAGTCAGTTTGATTACCATCGGTGGCTGAATGAATTGGATGGGAAGGAAAATACCCGAAAAATACGTGAAAAGGCGCAAAGTACTAGCGGGTGGCCGGCCACCTACGCCGCCGGAGTGGTGGATTACGACCACGATTGGTATCTGCCTTCTGCAGGACAGATGCGAATCCTGTTCGCCAACCTGCCTTTGATTGAAGCCAAACTGGGTTCCAATAGCGGTTTTACCACGCTGGCTCGAAACAAAAGATATTGGACCAGTACACAAAATGCACAATCGAATGCGTGGACAGTTTATGGTTTGGATGGGGTATTGTTTTCTGCCCCCAAAACCTCTTCCTTTGCTGTCCGTGCCATTCGCAGTTTCGAGATGACTGGAGGTTTTGCCTCCTATCACTGGACGCCAGACGGCGAGATTACTCCCGACATCTTGGTTGTCCCCCAGGAAACCACTCAATACACCGTCACCATTACCATGGGCAACAGCTGTTCCGTGCAAGACTCCCAACTCATCACGGTGAGTGAGGCCGAGGATGAAGAATTGACCGTGACGGCTTGCGAGTTCTACGAGTGGGAAGGCGATATTTATTATGTATCAGGCGATTACTCCAAGGTGTTGACCTCTCCAGAAGGTTGTGATTATACCGTGACGTTGCATTTAACCATACAAAACGCTCCCTCGGTGACCCTTATCTCCGACGATGAGGAGATCTGCGAGGACGAGTCCACCACCCTTCATGCAGTAATCCAACAGGCTTCTATTGGCGACATCCTCTGCACCGACGGTACCTTTGTCCATCCAGCAGATTGGTCAGCCAGTATCGGCAAGACCGCCAAAGGGGTCATTTTCTATGTGGATGGCACTGGCAGCCACGGCTGGGCAGTGGGTTTGAACGACTTGGGGACGGCCAAATGGTGCCAAACCGCAACACTGGTTCCCGGTTTGACCAATTATTCCACTCCCCGTGAAGCCATGTATGATTTTGAAGGCGCTTATAATACTCAGAAAATCAGAGCTGCCGGAAATGCGACCCAGTTCCCTGCGGTGTATAAAATCACTGCGGACATTTATGAGGAGGGATGGTATCTGCCAGCCATTGGTCAGTTCAGGTATCTCTACGCCAACCTTTATACTGTCAACAATGCCATACAAAGAATAAAAAATACCACTATGCCTTCCGCTGTTCTTATCAATAACATGCAATGGTTCTTTTGGTCATCTTCACAATGTAATCGCCAAAAGAAGTGGGAATTAGGGTTGAGAGGGGATGTGTCTCTTTGGGATGGAGATAAAACAGCACACGTACGGGCAGTTTGCTCGTTTTAATTGAAGGTTATGAAGAGAATACAAACGTATATAATATTTGTTTTACTCCTCTTTGCTGCTCAGATGAGCGCACAGTCCTATCGTATAGGAGATGTGGTGACAGATGAGTATGGCAGCAAAGGAGTGGTTTTTTACATCAGTCCTTCACGGACAGAAGCGTGGATGGTTGCTTTGGAGGATCTCTCCGCTTCTTGCCCATGGGGAAGCAATAATACGGATATTCCTGGCTTGACAAATTATCCAAATGATGCAGATTTCCAACTATTGGTAGATGTTGACGGCTATTCAAATACACAGAAAATCAGAAATAAACAAACCGGAAATTATTATGCGGCAAGGAGAGTCCGTTTTGATCAAGGTTGGTACCTTCCTGCTGCGGGGCAGCTTCAGCAGCTGTTCTCGTCTTTGGTGGTAATCGACACGGTTTTTGCCAACGCCGGTGGAACCACTTTGTCTGAGGCGGTTTATTGGAGTAGTTCGGAAAAAGACATTGATGAAGCTTGGGGAGTGGTTTTTGGAGGGACTGGAAACGGTGTTGTTGTTGGGCGAACTTTTTATGATTCAAAAACCACCCAACACCATGTCCGTGAAGTGAAAACCATCACCATGGCACCTGCTCCAGCCTATACCTACACCTACGTATGGATGGAGAATGGCGCGGTGATTCCCAATGCCAATGGCAGTGACCTCACGGTGTCGCCTACCGTCACCACTACTTATTCGGTGACTGTATCCTCTGGCTCTGATTGTACGACGACGGAGGAGAAGGAGATCGTGGTACATCCGTCGCCCGAGGCCAACGCTGGTCTCGACCAAACCATCCCTTACGGTACATCGACTACATTGTCAGCAGGCGATGCCGGCACGGGCGCGACTTACAGCTGGTCGCCCGCCAACATGATTCAAGGCAACGCCAACCAGCAAACAGTGACCACGGTGAACCTTACCTCCGACCAGACCTACACCCTTACTGTCACAAAGGATGGCTGCGAGGCTATCGATCAAGTGACCGTCCATGTGGAATCCCAACTTGAGGCCACCGCCACCGCGAATCCTGCCACGATTTGTGCCGGTGAGACATCCGCCTTGGCGGTGACGGCCACCAACGGCATAGGCAATTACACTTACAGCTGGACTCCGGCCAACCTCATCGCTTCGGGACAAAGCTCCGCTAATGCCACCACCACAACTTTGACCCAAACCACTACCTTCACCTGCACCGTGAGTGATGGCAACCAGTCTGTGGATGTCCCAGTAACGGTGATAGTGCGTCCGCTTCCTGAAGCTTCTGTCACCGCTGACGATATGGAGCTGTGTACTGGCAATTCCACGGTTTTGCACGCCGCGACGGTATCAGGTGCCACCTATTCCTGGGAGCCTGCCAACATGATTCAGAGTGGAGCGAACCAACCGAACGCCACGACGAAGGTTCTTACCCAAACCACAACCTTCACCTTGACTGTCACGAAGGATGACTGCACGAACACGGATGAAATTACCATCACGGTGAATGAGTATCCCGAGGCCAACGCCGGTCCTGACCAAAACATTCCTTACAACACCTCAAGCACACTCAATGCAGGTAATGCCGGCACGGGTGCGACCTATAGCTGGTCGCCTGTCAACATGATTCAAGGCAATGCCAACCAGCAAACAGTGACCACGGTGAACCTTACCTCCGACCAGACCTACACTCTTACGGTGACGCTAAATGGTTGCTCGTCCACATCCACTGTTACGGTGCATGTGGGCAACGAACTAATGGTCACCGCCACGGCCAATCCGGAAACTATTTGTCAAAATGAATCTTCCACTTTGACAGTGACAGCTACCAACGGCACGGGCAACTATAATTACAGTTGGACTCCCGCCAACCTCATTGCCTCAGGACAGACCTCGGTCACGGCCACCACCACGACTTTGACCGAGACCACGACTTTCACTTGTACGGTCAACGATGGCAACGAGACAAAGACCGCCACGGTGACGGTAACGGTGCGTCCGCTTCCCGAGGCTACTGCAACCGCTGACGATACGGAGCTGTGTACTGGCAATTCTACGGTTTTGCACGCTGCGACGGTATCGGGTGCCACCTATTCTTGGGAGCCTGCCAACATGATTCAAGGTAGCGCCAACCAGCAGAATGTCACCACCATCACCCTCACTGAGATCACCACTTTCACGCTGACCGTCACAAAGGACGGTTGCACGAACACGGACCAGATTACCATCACGGTGAACGAGTATCCCGAGGCCAACGCTGGTCCCGACCAGAACATCGACTACAATACCACCGCCACCCTCAATGCTGGCAATGCCGGCACGGG
>CACZQL010000008.1 GCA_902783365.1 uncultured Bacteroidia bacterium
GCGCGAGTTGATTGAATCATTTATCAACAGGATAAATCCTGAGAGTGGTAACGACATCGGTGCTGAGTGGGAGCAATATATCGAAGAAGAAAAACGCGAACAGTTGGAAGCCATCATAGAAGAAGAGAACTTGGAGAGGCAAAAAACACAGGCCTTTATGCAACGGGCTTTTGCCGATGGCTATGTCACCGAAACAGGCACTGGCATCGTTCAGATTCTGCCTGCGAGCAACCCCTTCCTACCTGAAAGTGCCGAGAAGAAGCGTACTGTATTAGAGAAACTGAAAGCATATTTGCAGCGATTCCTGGGCACCAGCGAGGACAGAGCAGAAGCCATCCCGATACACCACGGCGTGGTTTCCTACGTAATTAATGAAGAAAGCGCAGAGTTCCCCTTGGCTGCAGAAAACTTAGAAACTCATTTTGAACCATCAAATTCAGCAAAAACGGAAAACCCTACCAAACAAAACACCCTCTACCTGACTATCAAGCAAGTTTATTTCGACCAGATTATGGCTGGCACGAAGAAAGAAGAGTATCGCGAAATCAAAGATACCACTTACAAGAAATACCTCGATTGCGACGAGGACGGAGACCCTTATATCAATGACGAGGTCTTCACCCAGGAAGACGCCAGCTGGTACGACGACGCTCTGCTTATGGCCTGTAAAGACGGCAAGTTCCCGTTCTTCTTCCGTGAGGATATCAAATTCCTAAATCTTGCCGTCGGCTATAACAAGGTGAGAGACACGGCCACCGTTGAGGTTACAGACATCACCCCAATGATAGGCACAAACCCAAAGGGTCAAGAACTAAGGTTCGACCTTCACCCAGACGGCACATATACTCTTAACCCCCAAGGAAAATTCTGTGTGTGGCAAGCAGTCTTCCATCTTGGACAGATTGTTGAGAAAAATATCGTATCGAAAAAACCATAGAGTTCTGATTATTAATCCTTTTTATCTCCAAACAGCAGTTTCAACTGCTTGTCAAAGTCACTCAAAATCTCACGGTCTTGAATGACGCGGAACTTGTTGTATTCTTGTCTATGAAGACATTGCTTAACCCACATTGCAGCCATGATGAGCACAAGTAACTATATCATTCAGTGATATCAATAAACAAACTGTCGGCAAGACGATAGTCTGAGAGCTTCTCACGAATAATCCGGGTGAAGAATTCAAACAAGCTCCAATAACACTCCATCATGATTTTCCCATCAAGACTTAGAATAACCATATCCATAAAGACATAAGGATGATAAAATGAAGAGGATCCTTCCAACGGATAAAAATAAAAATCTATCGCCTGGTATCCTTCATATTTCTTACACGCTGCGATTTCATACCAATCCCTTAGATTGTCTTTCTGCGAAAGCTCCTCTAATATCATATCTCGCTCTTCATAGTCGGTGTACCGAATGTCGTAAAACGCTCGAATGAAGTCTATCCATTCCTTTTCGGCAACCTCAGGTTTCAGCTCAAGCACGACCTTTGATTCAGTTTCGACCATCTGATAGATCCCACTGGAGTTGAATTGTTGTTCCATTGCGGCTTTGAGCCCTTCTACGCCCTTAAAAGCTCTTGCGTATCTCTCTTTGTCTGCCACCATGCGTGTGGCAATACCGATAGCTAAAAAACATCCCATATTATAATGTGTTTAAAGTGTTTTCACCCTATATGTAACCAAACAACCCCCAATGTTTCATCTCCCTTGAAACTTTTTTTTATTTTTGCTTTCGGTATTCTATTAGCCTCCTTGAATGAAAAGCAACGTTATCTCTTATCTGCTCCTCTGTTTTTGTCTTCTAGCCCTGCCATCGATGGCTCAAATGCCTGACACCACATTGTTTGAGGCATTACATTATGTCTATGGCAATGACACCCTCCCGTGCCGGATCTATCGCTCAATGAAAGCTGACACCATGACTGAAGCCCCACCTTTGGTCATCTTTTTGCACGGTGCCGGAGAACGCGGTAACGACAATTGCGCGCAATTGACCCATTGCGTCCGCTATTTCCTTGTCGATTCCATTACGAATCATTATCCTTTCCTTTTGGTGGTACCGCAATGTCCCGAAGGGAAACGCTGGGTAAACACCGACTGGAGCCTACCCGAACACCAGATGGAACCCGAGCCAACCACAGAGATGCAAGCCGTATTTGCTTTGATGGACAGCCTCATCGGCAGCAGCATCGTGGACGCGAGACGCGTTTATATTTGCGGCATCTCCATGGGAGGTTTTGGCGTTTGGGATGCTTTGCAAAGACAACCAAAACGATTTGCTGGGGCCATCGCCATCTGCGGAGGAGGCGACCCGGCATACGCCGGTGCTTTGAAAAATCTCCCCATCTTTATCTTTCACGGGATGCGCGACGGGGTGGTGAATCCTTCACGAAGCCGACAGATGTACGACGCCTTGAGAATGGCCGGCAACCAAAAAGTCACCTTGGTTACCTATCCTGAATTGGGACATGTGTGTTGGGACGAGGCTTTTTCCTCACCAGGCATCTTTAACTGGTTGTTCGGGAGGATCTCAAAAACACCCTCCGCAGAACATTGAAATTCAAGTAATTACATCTAAAACTCGTAACTTTTTGAAAATGGTACTTTTATAGGAAAAACTCGGGTTGTTTTAGCGGACAGCCTTTAACCCTAACCAAACACCTCTTCCGTCCATCCTGTCATTTGGAGGATGGCTTCTTTGCTTATCCCCTCTGAGAGCATCCTTTGTGCAGTCTCTCTTTTGACTTTGGCTTCGCCTTCCGCTCGTCCTTCTGCGCGTCCTTCTGCGCGTCCTTCTGCGAGCCCTTTCTCTTTGGACTCACGCATCACGGCCTGTTCAATACGGACGTTATCCAGATTCTTCTCGTAGGCGTAACGCTCCCCATCTGTCATGCCCGCCCTCTCCATCAACATCACCGCTTGGCTCACCAAGGGGTCCTCTAACAGCTCGGCAGGGACTTTCTTGGTTTTCTCATTAATCTCGGTAAGAAATCTCAGCCACAGGTCCAGCATCTTCTTCTCCTTAGTGTTGTGCGGCCTGAACTTCGGCAACTCGATGAAGGCGATATGAAGCCCATCGATGACCTTGTCAGTGTGCTTCTCATGCACTAAACGATAATAATGGTAGTACTCGTCCCTCGGAAGATCCGACTCGAAAATGTCGTTGACAATGTTAAGCGAATAGACTGGTTCGAGGAGCTTGTAGCCATTCCCAATCTGCAACTGGGAGACATACGCCTTGGATGCGTTGAACAGCACGCGCGACTTGAACTCCTCGCTCCACACCATCTGCATCTCGACCAAAAACTTCCGCCCTGTCTTGTCCTTGCATTGGACATCTACCACAGAGAACTTGGCATCAGGAATCTCAGGAATCATCTCGGGAGAAAGATATTCAAGCTGTTCTATGACCTGATCCCCTTTCAAAGGTAACAAGGCGTTCAAAAAACTAAGCATCAACTCGGGATGGTTCCCAAACACTTTCTTAAAAGTGACATCATAACGCGGATCACAATACTTCATAACAATTTTAGTTTTGGACAATTTGTAATTATTGGGACTTCAAGAACCCCTGGAATAAAAGACTACGCCGCAAAGATAAATAAAAAAAACAAACAAAACACAAAAGTGGAAGTTTTGTCATACGTTTTTTTTGAAACACCTGATTACGACTTGTCCTTTTCATACTGAAGGAACGCCATCTGAAGGTTCTTCTTGATACGGTGTCGCAAAAGCCTTGGCTCCAACACTTCGATATGCGGACCAAAGCCCAAGATGACCCGCTCCAACTCATGGTTGTGTACCACATTGAGGGTAACGATGATACATCCATCAGGTTCCTTTTCAACCACCTTTTGCGAACTATGGAAAGGCTTGGTAATCACATAGGGAGCCTGGTCCGCATCCACCCTCAGCCTCACCATCTGCACTTCACTCCGTAAGTCCTTGGTCACACCAATCACATCGTCAAAATAATGCTTCGGATCAAAGAAGGTGTTCTCCACAAAAACCTTGTCGGGACAAGGCTCGATGGATTCAATGCGATCCAAGGCATAGTTACAGATATCCTTGCGGAAAAAATCGTAGCAGATGATGAACCAGCGGTTGCGATACTCCTTCAGCAAGTAAGGGGAGATGGCGAAAGGTTTGGGCTGCCGTGCCTTGAACGACTGGTAGTGAACCACAATCGCCTTCTTGCTGATGATGTACTGGTAAAGGGTGCTCACATGCTCCAGGCCTTTCAACCGTTCGTTCTTCTCCAAGTGGATAGCAGGGATGTCATGCCTCGTAGTCACGGCAATATGGTCGCCCAAGCGGTCGATAATGTCCGTCACAGGACTGAATTGCGAGAACACCTGAAAGTGGCGAAGAATGTCCATCGCCTGCTGCAAGGTGCTGACATCAGCATCCGACAACGGGATGTTGGTGATGCTGTAGTTCTTGTCAGAATAGGTGTAGTATTTCCTATCCACCACCACAATGGGCGCTTCATAGCCCAGTTTGTTGCTGCGCATCAGCTGGATATCGGCCTGCACCGTGCGGCGACTCACGCCTTCGGTACGACCCTCGCAGTCGTAGATGGCCTCCGAGCATGCCTCGATGAGGTCGTCAAGCGTCCAACGACGATAACGGTTTTGCAAACACCTGTCAATGGTGGTCAAACGAATCAATTGGCTTCTGTTGAGTGGCATTTTTTCGATTTTTTTTGCAAAAAAACAAAAATTTTCCCAACTACGCAAATAGGTTGCGCAGTGACCACTGTATCTTTGCAGCGCCAAATGAAAGATAGGGTTCATTGAGCTAATGAAAAAGGGCAAGTGCCGTAGGAAAGGAATACTTCGCAAATGGTTAGCAGATCGGGATTCCTTTATTCCGAGGGTTGCTGGTTCGAATCCAGCCATCAGTTATCTGATGTATCAAGTCTTTTCCGCCTGTCGCCTTGCCTTTATTATTTTAAGAAGGTGGTTGCCGTATCGTAGGGATACTTCAACGGATTGTAAATCTGTGCGCTTTGGCGCTTTTGCCCTCCGAGCTTGTCGCACCACCTTTTTTTTAAAATTAAAAAATAGGTTATGAAATACAATGTAAAAAAAGAGGAAGAAAAGGTGCTGAACCATGAGGGTGCTGAAGCCTTCGTCATGACACCGAGGTTGGAGTTGTACACCGCTGTTGTCACCGCATTGTTAGACGACAAGCTCTATGAGACAAACAACGAGCAAGTGAAACGCATTGTCAGTCTGATAGCCATCGTTGACCCCATGTTTGTGGCCCAACTGGCGGTCTATACCCGTACCAAGATGTATCTGCGTTCCGTGCCTTTGTTGCTACTCGTCGAGCTGGCCAAAGTGCACAACGGCGACGACCTTGTGAGCCGCGCCGTGGCACAGACGATACTGCGCGCCGACGAAATCACGGAATTGTTGGCTTGCTACCAGTTGCGCAACCCTTCTACAGACAAAAGAAAGAAGCTCGGGAAACTCTCACATCAGATTCAGGCGGGCTTGCAGCAGGCGTTCAACCGTTTTGATGAATACCAGTTCGCCAAATACAACCACAACGGCCTTGAAGTGTCGTTGCGCGACGCCCTTTTCCTCGTCCACCCCAAGGCAAAAGACGAGGCGCAACAGGCTCTATTTGACAAGATTACCAACAAAAGCCTGGCGGTTCCTTACACATGGGAAACCGAACTGTCGGCATTGGGCCAGACCAAGTTTGCGAACGAAGAACAACGCACCCAGGCCTTCCGCATCAAGTGGGAGGAACTGATTGACAGTGGCAAGGTGGGCTACATGGCATTGATGCGCAACCTGCGCAATATCTTGGAATGCCGCGTGAGCGTCAAACATATCGAAAAGGTGTGCGCCACCCTGGCCGACCCCAAAGCGGTGGCTAGCGCAAAACAACTGCCCTTCCGTTACCTGTCAGCCTATCGCGAAGTACAAGAAATCACCTCGCCATCCACAGCAGCCGTGCTTTCCGCTTTGGAAGCGGCAACACTTTGCTCGGCTGCCAACATGGAAGGCTTCGATGCTGACACCAAGGTGCTTCTTGCTTGCGACGTCTCCGGCTCCATGCATTACCCCATCAGCCCCCGAAGCAAAGTGGAGAACTACGACATCGGTCTAATGCTGGCCATGTTGCTGAAAAACCGATGCTCCCAAGTCGTCAGCGGCATCTTCGGCGACACGTGGATGCCCATCAACCTGCCATCGGGAGGCATCCTGGCCAACACCATGAAGTTGAGAAGCCACGGCAACAAAGTGGGCTTCAGCACCAACGGCCACCTGGTCATCGACTGGCTGATTGAGCATCACGAAGTCATGGACAAGGTGATGATGTTCACCGACTGCCAGATGTGGGATAGTTACGGCAGAAGTGCCAGCCTCAGGAACTCATGGCACCGCTACAAGACCATCGCACCCAACGCCAAGCTCTACCTCTTCGACTTGATGGGATATGGACAACTGCCACTATCCTTGGCCGAGAAGGATGTCTGTCTGATTGCCGGATGGAGCGACAAGGTGTTTGACGTCCTCAAAGCCATCGAAGAAGGCAGCAATGCCCTGACGGTGATCAGCAACACGAAAATCTGATACCGAAAGGGCATTGCACTTTGTTGAATCGCCGACATCGATCAGGTTTCTTCTACTAAAACTTTTTTTGAGTTTTTTCCTTTTTCACCACCTTGTTCCGAATCAACGCCAGAAAAAGTGTATCTTTACATCCGAAAAAACACTTCATTGTGAAGAAAACTATCCTGAGCCTACCCTTAGGATAAAACGCCACAATGAATAGCGTACGACTGCCATCATGATGAAAACAACCATGGTCAAAAAAATCCATCTCGCTGCCCAAGTCACACGAGGTCTCTTGCTCACCGATACCAAACGGTCGGCAGCAGGACGTGCATGGCAGCTGTTCTCACGTTTCACCTGGGAGTTGCCGCAAACCCTTGTGGGCTGGCTTTTTACCCTGTTTCGGACGATGGCCGGAAATATCAACAGCGTGAATGTGTTAGGGGGCATCACCTTCGCCTCCGGCAAAGCCCGGTCGTTCGGCGGTGGCGTGTCGTTAGGCACTTTTGTCGATCTATGGATCTGGCACGAAATGCCTGGAAAGAATGAGAGCTTCGTCCTTTCCGACCAACTCTGTATGCATGAGTTCGGACACACCGCTGACAGTCAGCGTTTTGGATGGCTCTATCTCCCAATTATAGGGTTGCCCAGCTTGATAAGTGCCATGGGCAAAGGCAACCACAACCTCTTTTGGACGGAGCTCCGCGCCAACCGACATGCAAAACATTATTTCGGCAAATACTACAGCCTGGCTTGGAACGA
>CACZQL010000009.1 GCA_902783365.1 uncultured Bacteroidia bacterium
GAAGTTTTTGTCCGACAAATGGTACGAGCGCGACATCCTTGAGTACCACGAGGAGCAGTCCTTCAACCAGGGCTACGACCAAGGCGAAGCTGATGGTTTGGAGAAAGGCGAAGCCATCGGCAAAGCGATTGGCCTGGCTGAAGGTGAAGCCAAAGCGATGCGCGAACTTGCCATGAAAATGAAGGCTGATGGTATGGATGACGAGACCGTTTTCCGGCTTACCGGCCTTAGACCTTCCTGACGGCAGTTGGCAGTTGTTCAGTTGTTCAGTTGTTCAGTTGTTCAGTTGTTCAGTTGTTCAGTTGTTCACTCTCCCTGGCAGGGCGGCGATCAACTTCTTCGTGTAATCGTTTTGGGGGTGGTCGAAGAGCTCGTCGGCGTCGTTGTATTCCACGGGCTTGCCGTTGTACATCACCAAGACGCGGTCACTCATGAAACGCACCACGCCGAGGTCGTGAGAGATGAAGATATAGGTCAACCGACGCTCCTCCTTCAGGCGGTTCAGCAGGTTGAGCACCTGGGCCTGCACCGACACGTCCAAGGCCGACACCGACTCGTCGCAAATCACCAAACGCGGATTCACCGCCAACGCCCGGGCAATGCAGATGCGCTGCCGCTGACCCCCAGAGAACTCGTGAGGATAACGGTCGTAATGACCCGCCTCCAACCCCACCTGTTCCAACAACTCACACACGATGTCACGGCACTTTCTGCGGTCAGTCTCAATGCCATGCACCTTCAACGGCTCGGCGATGGCTTCCCCAATACGAATCCTCGGATTCAACGAGGAATAAGGGTCTTGAAACACGATTTGGGCCTGCTTCCGGAAATCCCTTAACCTCTTGGCATCCAGAGAGGTGACCTCCAAACCATCGAAAAACACCTTGCCGCCTGTAGGCTCCACCAACCTCAGGATACTCCTTCCCAAAGTGGTCTTGCCGCATCCTGACTCACCCACCAACCCCAAGGTCTCGCCCTCATACACTTCCAAACTAACGTCATCAACGGCTTTCACGTGGTCATAGACGCGTCCGAAGACGCCTTTCTTCAGGGGGAACCAGGTTTGCAATCGCTCCACTTTCAACAAGGGTTCCTGTACATAAAGGGCTTCCAAGTGCCGCTGCCTTTCCTCGTCGGTAATCTGTAACTCCCTAAGGATCTGTTCTTTGCCGCCCGACCATTGGCCGTCAAGAAACTCTTTCACGGTAGGCAGTTTCCGCAAACGCACTTTCATGGGCGGTCGGCAAGCCAGCAAGCCTTTGGTGTAGGGATGCTTTGGGTGTTCCAGCACCTGCCGCACCTCGCCGTGTTCCAAAATCTCGCCATGGTGCATCACCGCCACGTCGTCGGCGATCTCGGCCACCACCCCGAGGTCGTGGGTGATGAACACCATGCCCATGCCGGTCTCCTGTTGCAGCTGCCGGAGCAATTTGAGGATCTCTTTCTGCACGGTCACGTCGAGGGCGGTGGTGGGCTCGTCGGCGATGAGGATCTGGGGGTGGCAGGCTATGGCCATGGCAATCATCACACGTTGTTTCTGGCCGCCGCTCAGCTCGTGGGGGTAACTGTCGAAAATGGCTTCGGGTCGAGGCAGCAACACCTGTTTGAACAGGGCGATGACTCTTTCACGGGCTGCTTGTTTGGTCACCTTCTCATGTTGCAGAATCATCTCGGTGACTTGTTCGCCGCAGCGATATACCGGGTTGAGCGAAGTCATCGGTTCTTGGAAGATCATGGCGATGCGTTTGCCCCGCACCTCGGCCATCCGTTTCTCGTCGAAGTCTTTGATATCCAAGCCTTCCAGCGACATGGCGTCGGCTTTGATGCGACTCGTTTTCCGGTTGAGCAGGTGCATCACCGAGAGGCAACTCACCGACTTTCCGGAGCCCGACTCCCCGACGATGCCGAGGGTGCGTCCGGCTTTCACCTCGAAGTCGATGCCATGCACCACCTCACGCCAGTCGTCATCCTGGCGAAAGTCGATTTTCAGATTCTTTATCTCCAACAGCGGTTGAGCCATCCCATTCAAAATTTGGAGCAAAAATAATACTTTTTTCGGTTCTCCCTTTGAACTCGTTCCACTTCGTTGAGGGCTTCGCCGTTGCGGTTTCCGTTTCATTGTCCCGCGCAGGCCGCCGTGGCGCAGCTGATGGTGATGCCGGGCACCACCGACAGCGCCAGGGCGCAGGCTTCAAGGGTGGCACCCGTGGTCAGCACATCGTCGATGAGCAGCACATACTTGCCTTGCAGCTGCTCGGCATGGTGGAGCTCGAAGATGCCCTTCACGTTTTGCCACCGTTCTTCTTTCGACTTGTGGGTTTGCGTGCTGGTGTAAACCGAGCGTGTCAAGAAGGTTGTCCCTACAGGGACGCCGGTCACTTCGGCGACGCCTTGGGCAATCATCAGGCTTTGGTTGTAGCCGCGTTCTTTCTCTTTTTTGGGATGCAGCGGCACGGGAATCAGGTAGTCGAGGCCTTGGAACAGAGGTGCCTCCCTGAGCGTCTTTCCCAGCTCTTGGCCGAGATATACCCCGGCATCAGGGTTGTCCTTGTATTTCAGCTCATGGATGAGGTGCTGCACCTTGCCTTCTTTGGAGAAGAAGTAGCAGGCGGTCACGGCGCGGAGCCTCACCTTTCCGTAAAACACTTGGGCCAGGGGGTTGCCTTCGTGGCGTTCATAGCCGGTCTTGGGCAGCAGGCTCCGGCAGCGGGTACACACGGTTTTCTCCCATTGGAACAGGGAGTTGCCACAAGCCGCGCACACCGAAGGATAGAACAACCCGACGACGGCGTTGAGCAATGTAAATCTCATTCTTCTAGTTCATAGATGCGGTAGTCGATGGCATAGTCCATGGAGTCGGGAAGGAGTTCGTCGGTGCGTCCCTGTTCTTTCAGTATCTCGTTGAACATCCGTCGGTTGCGCAGCAATTTGGACTGTCGCCGGGCACTGGCGTTGTACTTGTCGTACAAGTACTGGATGGGACTGGCGACGATGCCTCCGTTCCTGAAGTCGAAATAGGGGTCCTGTTTTTTGCCGGACTTCATTCCCGCCAGTTCGTCGTTGAGGCGTTGAATCTCGCGCGGCGTGGGGATGGTGGGCATCTCGATAATCATCTGCTTGAAGGTGTTGTAGTCGTAGAAAGGCAGCACAGTGACCTCTTTCAGGGTGATGGTGTCGCGGTGCAGGACGATGAGCAGGGTGTCGGACAGGTTGAGGCTGGAATCCACCGGGATTAACTGCCGGCTGAATCCGATGCAACTCACCCAGAGGGTGTCCACCGGTTTCGCCGGGATGAAGAAATACCCCTCACGGTTCGAGATGGTGCCGCAATGGGCCATCTTGCTGATTACATGGGTGTTTCTTATCGGTTCCATCCTTTCGTCCGTCACTACTCTTCCCAGGATGGGTAGCTTGTCCTCGAAAAACAAGGCATCATCGCCCTGCGCAACGACACGCAAACCAACCATGAAAAACAGCGCTATAAGTAGTAGTCTTTTCAATAAAACACCGATGTTTCCTATCTCTTAATAACGCCATTTTCTCGGTTTCATTGTCAGTCTATTTGTCTATTTTCAGTTTTCCGTTCTTCGTTTTCCGTTTCCAATATCCTGCTCCGAGCAGACCGAGCAGCAGCACGCCGTCGGGCAAGGGCGCGTATTGGTCGTGGGTCACTCCCAGCAAGGGGATGAAAGGGACATCCTCAGGGGCCGCCTGTGACCGGGGCGAGCTCTCATCATAATCCATGTAGATGATCTGGGACTGGAGCGACATCGAGAAGAGGATGGCGAACAGTGTCAACAGCATTTTCTGTTTCATTTTTCTGCGGTTTTTGAAGGTGAGTAATAAATGGTTGTTATTGAAGCATGATTTTTTGGGTACGGGTCCCGTGGAGGTTGCTCAGTTGGAGCAGATAGACTCCCTTGGCGAGGGGAGGCAACGGGAGGCGGTTCAAGGGTTGTGTGGCGGATTCCGTCCAGAGCTTGCGGCCTTGGAGGTCGTATAATGCCAGTTGGCCTTGGCCTTTGACCGTCAGATGATGGTCGGAGAGGTAGGCGAACACGTTGGTGTCGGGTTCGTCGGGTTCGTTTTCTTCATCCGCGGCGGTGTCGCTCAACAGCAGTTTGAACCGGGAGGGGTAGTCGTCGTGTCGGGCGTGGAAGGAGTAGTGGTTTTCGGTCAGGCAATTGACTTTTCTTCCCGTGATGTTGTCGAGAAGGAACAGGCAGGGGAGTTGGTCGTTGCGGACTTCCCATTCGAGGGTGTAGGTGCCGTCGGCGTCGGCTTGGAAGTGGACGGGGATGCTCGTTGGCCTTTCAGGGAGGAAGGCGATGCTGTATTCTTCCTGTTGGTGGCTGATGGAGAGCGTCGCTTTGCCGCTTTTGAGGCCTTGCAGCTTGGTCATCCCTCCGGCCCGGGGTCGGTCGAGTTCCGCTGTGGCGTAGTCTTTTCGGCCTTCGTCGTCGGTGACTGACAGGTTGATGAGCGGGTAGTTTTCGGGGTGTTTCCGGAAATAGGAGTCGGGGGTGGCCACGGTTTGGCTGGTCTTGAATACGGCTTGGCTTCCGTCGGTGTGGGTTTGGATGAAGAAGCCTTGGTGGGGATGCAGGTACCTTGGCGCGTAAACGGGGTTGTCGGAGGCTTCGGGGCAATAGCATATATACCCTTGCCGGTCGGCGTCGAGGATGGCGTAAGCCCTTTGGGTCATGACGTCCTCGTTGTCGTCGCAGAAAGCGTTGAAGTCGAGATAGGCGTGGTAGGGGTTGCCGAGGAGGTTGTAGCCGGGATACCGGAGACTTTTTTTGGAGAGGGTGATGGAGATGTCGTTGTTGTTGAGGGTGCCGAAGCCTTGCAGTCCGGTTTTTTTGGTGACGGCGGCGAGATAGCCTTTTCCGGGCTGCATGACGGTTTCGTTGGTGTAGTTGATGTGTTCGCCCGTCCAGTGGTTGTAGTGGTCGCCGGTTTTCCTTTTGAAGTTGGTCCAACCGTCGTGGGGCTCGTTGTAGCAGTAGAGGTCCCAGTCGTTGTAGCTGATGCCGACGGGGAGATAGGCGTTGGCGTTGTTCACGGCGACTTGGCTGGGGTTGCCGTTGAGGCCGCCGGCGATGTAGCCGTTGTAGTTGATGCCGATGGGGGCGTCGGAGAGGGTGGAGCCGAGGCAGTGCCAGTCGTAGTTGGCGCCGGCGAACCCCGAAGCGTCGGTGTTGTCGAGAGTGATGCACACGTTGCCTTTTAGGTTGAAGTTGCCTTTCAGGCTGGCGTGTTCGGTGATGTAGAGGGGGCTTTCCCAGGGGTGGGTGATGTTGTCGGCGTGGATGTTGTCCAGGTGGTCGTAGTAGGCGAGGGTGTTTCCAAAGATGGTTTGCTCGGCGTTGAGATGGTTGATGTCGGCGTAGCGCAGGGCTTTGTGCTGGAAACGCCAGCCACGTTCGATGCAGTTGTTGACGTCGGTTTCGCCGTTGAAGAAGCCGTAGCCATGGATGGGCATGTTGTAGTTGAGGAAGGTGGTATTGGCGATGGCCCAGGGGGCGTAGAGGTCGTTGTTTTGGAGTTTCACCCAAGCGTTGAGGGTGTCCACCAGCGCCTCTTCGGTCAAAGTGCTTCCCCGGTAGAGTTTCGGCCCGAATTTTCCGTGGCTGTAGGGGGTGGAGACAGTGTAGTATCGGGCGCTCGACTCTTCCAAGCTGTTGCTGATGAGGGCAATTTGGTTTCGCTCGTAGGGGTAGTAACACGCGCTGACCCGTCCAGTACTGGTGTAGGCGAGCTGTTTCAGGCTGGCGTGCTTGCCCAGTAAGCTGTAGGTTTGGAAGTCGTGGATCTTGCACCTCGGGTCGTCTTCATAGTCCCTGAGCGTGTAGGTGAAGAACTTTCCGAGGTTGTGGCGGAACGCTTCGGGGATGACGGGAGTGGTTTGGCCGTATGCGGTGACGCCGTCTTGACTGATGGCGTATTCATGTTCCTCGAACCTGATGATGTAGTTCCTGAAGTAGTCGCTGAGCTGGTTGCCGTTTCCACGAACAACGTAGTATTGGTTGAGGTCGTGACCCGTTGTTACGAGGTTGCCCCCGAGGCCGTTGTCGTTGATATTGAACACAATGGTGGGAAGGCCACAGACATAGACGATGTCGCCGATGTTGTAACCGCTTCCATAGAATTCATGGGCGAATTTGATGGGTTTTCCTTGGTGGTCGAGGAAGGAACTGGTCTCGAAAGGGTAGATGTTGGCATACTCGTCCAAGCATAGGATCATCTTGGTGCTGGAGAAAGAGGAGCTGATAGTGTATTGTTCGGCCCAGCCTATGATGCGGCCATAGCGCGTCATGAAGAATCCTCGCAGTCCGTGCATCTGGTTCAGCTGGCTGATGGAGGGGACATACCATCCGTCGCGTCCCATGGCGACATAGCAGTTCTCCATGTCGCCGGCATGGTCGTGGACCAGTCCTCCTATTTGCGAGTTGTTGTCCAGGGTCCGCGAGATGAAGGTGGTGTAGGAGTAGCAGTTTTTGATGGTCGCCCCGTTGAGGGTGGAGCCGACCAGTCCGCCCATGAGGTAGCCTTCCAGCACACCCCGGGTGGAGCAGTTGACCATCAGTCCGCCATCCATGACGCCCACCAAGCCGCCCAGCAAGGCGGTTTTGTCGCTCGTGACCAGGATGGCTTCCGTCTCGCAATTCAGGAAAGTGGTGTTGTAGGCGTGAGCCGCGATGCTGCCGCTACCGGCTCTGATGCCTAAGAATTTTCCCCCGATGATGAGGTTTTTGATGATTGCCCCATGGGTATTGGAAAACAGTCCGGCACTTCCATTGCCGTCTAACTGGCCGTCGGTCAGGACGATGATGTGCCCCCGTCCGTCCAAGGTGCCTGTGAAATCCGTCATGGGTACCCATCCCTCCAACTCTAGGTCGGCGGTCAGGTAATAGTTTCCATTGGCGACCATGCCCAGCAAATCTTCGTTGCTGCTGATCGCGGTCTGGCCAAGCACTCTCGTCACTCCCCAGACCATCATTAATAATAAGGTGATTCTTTTCATCATAAATTTGTAACTTTTAATTATTAACTGTTAACTTCAAACTTCCAACTTCAATAGTTTCTCACCGCCCTTACATATTTGTAGAGGTGTTTCTTGGCCATGTTTCCCGCCGCACAGATGCCCCTGCCGTTGACAGCCCAGGCAGCGTTGGCGGGACTTTGAAACTCCGAAGAGGAGTACCAAGAGTGTTTTTCGCTCATCAAGACACCGCCGCAGGCCGCCAAAGCCATGTTCACGGCGCCTATCTCGTCGTACATCAGCCTGAGCTGACCTAAAGAGGGCAGGTACCAGGAGCGTTCCTGCATGGAAGGCTTCACCGAAAAGTCGGACACCCCGTTTTTTGCGGAAAATACATAGCGTAAAACCGGCAAGGTAGCATCGGACAACGTGGTGCCTTGACCGGCATAAAGGAATTCCAGCATGCGGTACGTGTTCTGCCACCCACAAGTGTCAGCCAACGCGTGATTCCGCTGGTTGTTGTGGGGGTTGTAAGGAGTGCTGACCCCTGTCACGGCATACCTCGCCACGGTGGTGTTGTAGCAAGGACTGGTCTCGGGCGCCCAGACACAGGAGTCCGACTCCCCTAACTCAATCATCCATCCATGCCAGCCTGTCTCCCCATCCGTGCCGGGAGGATAAGGCCCATAGAAACTGAAAAACACCACGCCTATTGGATCCCCAGGAGGATTCCCCATGTCCCAGTCGCGGTAACCGATGAACCGCTCGTGGCCCTCCCCGTCCACATAACAGATGTCCCCAGGCTTGATTCGGGTCGCTAAATAATGCTCATCTTGTGAGTAAATCGTGTTGTATAATGCAAGAAAACAGGCCATTATACAAATTCGTTTAAAAAATACATTCTTTTTCATAATTTTTTATTTTATTAAACCATATTAATATCGGTGCAAAAATATGTAAAAGCATGATACAAAAATAAAAAGTGGAACAAAAATCCTACGTTTTTTTTCGGAATTCCCTATCTTTGACAGGTCAAACAAGCATCATTTAAACTTTAACAATATGAAAACCAAACTCTTACCTCTCTTAATGGCCTGTCTGCTTCCTTTAGGCCTTCTCGCGCAAAAACAATACACCTTGCAGTCGCCCGACCAGCAAATCACGGTTACCATCCAAACGGGCGACCACCTCAGCTACTCGGTACGCCATGGCGAGACCCCGGTGCTCAACGACTCTCCCATCGCCATGACCCTCGACAACGGCACGGTGCTGGGCGTCCCCGCCAAGGTGAAATCCGTAAAAAGCACCCTGGTTGACAACACCGTCAAGGCACCTTTTTATAAAAGGAATGAAATCCGCGACCACTATAACGAGACGGTACTGAGTTTCAACAAGAACTATCAAGTGGTCTTCCGCGCCTACAACGACGGCGTGGCCTACCGTTTCCAAACCAGCTTCGACGCTCCCATAAAAGTGCTTTCTGAAACGGCAGATTTCAACTTCGACAACGATTACAAGGCGTGGATTCCCTACGTAAATGCCCGAAAAGGCGAGGGCGACTTCATCAACCAACAGTTCTACAACTCCTTCGAGAACACCTATACCATCACTGCCATAAGTCAGATGGATCCCGACCGATTGGCCTTCCTCCCCGTGCTCGTCGAACTCAAGGATGGCAAGAAAGTCGTCATCACCGAGTCCGATCTGGAGGATTACCCTGGACTGTACCTGCGCAACGCCAAAGGTGCGAAAGGCTTCACCGCTATCCATGCGGGCTACCCCAAGACCCGGGAACAAGGCGGGCACAACAACCTGCAATTCATCGTGAAGGAACGCGAGAACTTCATCGCCATAGTGGATGGCAAACGCAGCTTCCCCTGGCGTTGTGTGGTGGTGTCCGAAAACGACGGGGAACTGGCCGACAACGACATGGTGTATAAACTTGCCTCGCCCAGCCGACTGGACGACGTGAGTTGGATCCGCCCCGGCAAGGTGGCCTGGGACTGGTGGAACGCTTGGAACATCTATGGCGTGCCTTTCAAGGCAGGCATCAACAACGACACCTATAAATATTATATCGACTTCGCCTCGCAATACGGCATCGAATACGTGATCCTCGACGAAGGCTGGGCGGTCAACAAAAAAGCAGACCTCTTCCAAGTGGTGCCTGAAATCGACATCAAGGAGCTGGTGAGCTACGGCAAGGAACGCAACGTGGGCATCGTGCTTTGGGTAGGATATGCCGCCATCGACAAGGATATGGAACGTGTATGCCAGCATTACGCCGATATGGGTGTGAAAGGTTTCAAGGTGGATTTCATGGACGGCGACGACCAGATGATTGTTGATTTCTACTACCGCATGGCCGAGACCGCCGCCCGTCACCATCTCTTCATCGACTTCCACGGGGCCTATAAACCCACGGGACTGCATCGCACCTGGCCCAACGTGCTCAACCACGAGGGCGTCTATGGCCTGGAGCAGGCCAAGTGGGACAATGAGAGCGACCTCGTCACCAACGAGGTCACCATCCCCTTCATCCGCATGGTGGCAGGCCCGATGGACTATACCCAAGGAGCCATGAAAAACGCCAACAAGAACAACTTCAGGGCGGTTTACACTGAACCGATGAGCCAAGGTACCCGTTGCCGTCAACTGGCTGAGTATGTGATTTTTGAATCACCATTCAACATGCTCTGCGACAGTCCGAGCAATTACCTCAAGGAAGATGAGTGTACCCAATTCATCGCCACCGTGCCCACCACCTGGGATGAGACGGTGGTCCTCGATGGCAAAGTAGGGGAGTATCTGGTTATTGCCCGCAAGAAAGACTTCCGCTGGTACATCGGTGCCATCACCAACTGGGAGGAACGCGACCTGGTGCTCGATCTCACGCCCTTGAAAGGCGGCGCCAAGTCGGGTCACATCTTCCGCGACGGTCCCAACGCCGACCGGGTGGCCCAAGACTATGTGTCGGAACAAGCCCAAGTTTGGGGCAACAAGGTCAAAGTGCATCTCGCCAAAGGCGGGGGAGCGGTGCTCGTTTGGTGAGAGGTGAGAGGTGAAAGGTGGGGGCTCACGCCGCCTGCATACAGATATGTCAACCCCTGCTTTTTAAATGGATTCCATCGCAAAAGATGGCCAAGGTTCAGTTGTCGGTAGCGGTGCCACAATCTCTATTGGGGTCTTTTGCACCGGATGTTCAAACGAGATACGATAGGCATGGAGACAAATTGACGCATCTGGGTTGCTCCTAGGGAACCCGTATTTTAAGTCGCCTTTGATGGGACAGCCTATGTGCGCGAGCTGGCAACGGATTTGATGGTGTCGGCCGGTAAATAACTCCACCTCCAACAGGTAATAATGGTCAGATTTTCCCACAACGCGATAACTAAGTCGGGCCAATTTAGCCTCCTTGGTTCCTGCCGGAACCACGTATGACTTGTTTTGCGTTTCGTTCTTTACGAGATAATTCTCCAACACGTCTGCTTCTTTGGGTGGATGGTTTTTCACAATCGCTAAATACACCTTGTGGAAATCCCGTTCTTTTACTTTCACCGTCATGCGTGACAAGGCTTTGCTCGTCTTGGCGAAAACCACAGCTCCGCTCACAGGGCGGTCAATGCGATGCACCAGTCCTGCAAACACATTGCCTGGTTTGTTATATTTCTCTTTGATGTATTCTTTCACATCGTCAAGAAGACACTTGTCGCCCGTCTTATCGCCCTGCACAATCTCTGAAGGCAACTTATTCGCCACAATAAGGTGATTATCTTCAAATAGAATTCGGTTAGATAGCGTATTCATAGTAAGTACCTTTCACCTTTCACCTTTCCACAATCACTCCGCTCCCCACCACGTAGGGTTCCGTCTCGTGGTAAAGCACCCCGAACTGTCCTGGGGCAATGCCCGAGATGGCCACGTCCGACACGATGTCCGCCCCCTCGGGAGTGAGGTGGATGGTGCCAAAGGTGAACTCAGGTTGATGGCGGATCTTATATCGAACCCGCATCCCCTCAGTGAGACGCAAGGTGGGGTTCATCATCTGCAAATCGCCCAAAGGGATAATCTCCGAATACTGCGCCACGGGGTCGTATCCCTGCGACACATACACGATGTTGTTCGGGATGTCCTTCCGCACCACAAACCACGGACCTCCGCCCAGTCCCAAACCCCTGCGCTGCCCGATGGTGTGGAACCAGAAGCCCTTGTGACGGCCCAACTTCTTGCCAGTCTCCATCTCCACAATGTCGCCTGGCATCTCGCCCAAGTACTCTCGGATGTAGTCGTTGTAGTTGATCTTTCCCAGGAAACAAATCCCTTGGCTGTCATGACGTTCCGCCGAAGGCAACTTATACTGCGCAGCGAGCTTGCGCACTTCGGGCTTGGGAAGGTCACCGATCGGGAAAATGACCTTGCTCAGCTGTTGATAGGTGATGCGTCCCAAGAAATAAGTCTGGTCCTTGAAGGTGTCGGCGGCGGTGCCGAGCCAGAAGACCCCCTGGGCGTCCTCCCACGAGCGGGCGTAGTGCCCGGTGGCAATCTTGTCGAAATGATGGCCTTCCTTCTCTTCGAAAGCGCCGAGCTTGATCCATCGGTTGCACATCACGTCGGGGTTGGGGGTGAGGCCTTTGCGCACCATCTCCATGGTGTATTTTCCTACGGTTTCAAAATATTCATGCTGCAAATCCACAATGTCGAACTTGCAGCCGTATTTTTTGGCGATATAGGTGGTGATCTCAATATCCTCTTCCGAAGGGCAGCTCGACAAGTCTTCCTTGCCCTCCATCCCTATCTTGATATAAAAGATATGCGGGTCGTAGCCCTGCTCTTTGAGCAACGGCACCACTACGGAGCTGTCAACGCCCCCCGAAACCAATGCGGCGATGTTCATAATTCAATTTTCATCGAGCGGATTGCTCATAATTCGCAAAGATACGAAATCTCAACAAAAGCGTTGGCAAAACGATGGAAATAATTTTCAGTTTCAAGAAATCACTCCGTCATCGAATAAGGCTTGTCTTCTGTCCGCAAACCCCTTTCCAAATTGGGTTGAGGGCCCATCTCGAATTCCAACACCCCACCCTGCATTACCTGCTGATGGGTGAGATATAAAGCGGTGATTTCTTGACCGTTGAATGTCACCTTTTGGACATAACGGTTCTCGTCGCTCACTCCGGGAGCCTTGATTTCCAAGGTTTTGCCATTGCCCAATTGAACCTTCAGGTAGGGTAGGTAAGGGGCGCCCAGCACATATTGGTCGCTGCCCGGGCAAACGGGATAGAAGCCCATGGCCGAGAAGATGTACCATGCCGACATCTGGCCGCAGTCGTCGTTGCCGCACAGGCCGTCGATGTGGTTTCGGTAGAACCGGTTCATGATCTCACGCAGCCAGTATTGGGTCTTGTAAGGCGCTGAGGTCCAGTTGTAAAGGTAGGCGATGTGATGCGCCGGCTCGTTGCCGTGGTTGTAACAACCCATCAAACCCTCCTCGGTCACATCCTCGGTGTTCTCGAAGAACTCTTTGGGCAGATGCATCACAAACAAGGTGTCGAGGTTATGGATGAACCGGGCGTCGCCGCCCATAGCCTCCACGAGACCTTTCACATCGTGCGGCACATAGAACGAATATACCCATGAGTTGCCCTCCACAAAGCCCTCGCCTTCGGTGTCCAACAGGCTGAAAGGCTCTTTCCATGAGCCATTGCTCATCCTCGGACGCGCAAAACCCAGTCTGGTGTCGAAGGTGTTGCGCCAGTTGCCGGCCCGTTGACGATAGGTCTCCGCCATCACGGTGTCGCCGGCTTTCAAAGCGGCTTGATAGATGGTCCAGTCGTCGTAGGCATATTCCATGGTCACCGACACGCATCCACTGTTGCGGTCGAAAGGAACATATCCAAGTCTTTGATAATCAACAAGATTTACATAATAAGGACAAGTGGAGCTGCGTTCCAAGGCCTTCATCATGCCCGCCTCCAAGGGTACCACGTCTTTTTGATAGGCATCCGATAGCACCGAGGTGGCGTGATAGCCGATCATGCACCAGTTTTCGTTGGCGCAATGCGACCACACCGGCAGCAGTCCATGCACACTTTGCTCGCTGTGTCTCAGCATGGAGGCAACCATATCGGCGTTGCGTTTGGGCTGCAACAGGTTGAACAGGGGATGCAAGGCGCGGTAGGTGTCCCACAGCGAGAACACGGTGTAATTGGTGAATCTTTCGGCCTGATGGATGTTGTGGTCCAACCCCCGGTATTGCCCATCGACGTCCATATACACGGAAGGGTTGATCATGGTGTGATAGAGCGAGGTGTAGAGCATGGCTTTTTGGTCGTCGCTGCCTTGGGCCTGAAGGATGCCCAGTTCTTTGTTCCATTTGTTTTGGGTTTCGGCCAACAGTGCGTCGAAGTCGCGTCCGTCGGTCTCGGCGTGAAGGTTTTTCAAGGCGCCTTCGGTGCTCACTGCCGAAAGGGCCACTTTCACTTCCAGGGTCTCGGGCTGCTCAAACGAGAAATAGGCCACGATTTTGCGTCCTGTCATCTCGGGGAAGTGGTGTCTCACGTCGAATTTGCCCCACATGCCGTTGTATTTGGGCTTTTGCAGTTCCCGATACCCATAGTCGGCGAAGGGTTGGCTGAAGCTGATGGCGAAGTAGGTGTAGTTGGTCCTGGCCCATCCGTTGGTGATGCGGTACCCGGTGAGCAAGGTGTCGTTTTCGACCCGAAGGTTGGCCCAGAGGGTCTTGCCGTCGTAGTTGTAGATGGCGTGTTGCAGGTCGAGCAGCACGCTGCCGTTTTGTCCTGACGGGTAGGTGTAGCGATGCACGCCCACATGTTCCGTGGCGGTCAGTTCTGCCGTCACCCCATAGTCGTCGAGGACCACCTTGTAATACCCCGGGGAGGCTGTTTCGGTGTCGTGCGAGTAGCGGGAACGGTAGCCGCTGTCGGGATTTGTTTGGGTGCCGGGGTGGAACTTGACCTCGCCTGTGACGGGCATCATGAGGATGTCGCCCAGGTCGGAATGGCCGGTACCGCTGAAGTGGGTGTGGCTGAAGCCCACGATGGTGCTGTCCTTGTGTTGGTAGCCGGCGCAGTATTCATACACCCGAGGCTGGTACACCCCGTCGATGTCGTGGGGGATGGTGTCGGTGTCGGGACTGAGTTGCACGATGCCGAAAGGCGCGCAGGCCCCCGGAAAGGTGTGGCCCATGCCGTTGGTGCCGATGATGGGGTTGACAAACTGGGTGTAGTCGGTGGTGTCGCCGGTAGTGACCGAGCCTTTCCCGCCGCAACCCACAGTGATCAGGGCGAGAAGCAAAAGTGGTAAATGTGTGTGTTTCATCAGGATGGAATTTGCGGCAAAGTTAGTGAATTACCGGCACAAAAGCATCTTCGATATGCTCAATGTTTTCCCCTTGGGGCGTGATGACCATCGAGAGGATGTCGAACCGCACCTCCACATCGAGGTTTTTGTAGTTGAGATACGCCTCGGCGGCATAAATCAGCATCCGTTGTTTCATGGCCCCCACCGCGATGTCGGGGTCTCCGAAATCCAATGACTTCCTGCATTTCACCTCCACCACCACCAAGGTATCGCCGTCCATGGCGATGATGTCGATCTCCTTATGCCCGGAACGCCAGTTCCGCTCAAGAATCTTGTATCCTTTGTTTATAAGGTATTCCACGGCAAGATCCTCGCCGTTTTTTCCGATTTCTATTGTTGACGACATTGTTCTATTTTTTGCAAAATTACAATTATTCCGCATTCCGCACTTCGAATTCCGAATTAATTGATTATCTTTGCCCAAACAAATGATGGAATATGGAGCAGTCTCAACCCCATTCGGGTACCCATGCCCGGCAACAACAGGAGGTTCGTAAGCAAACCCGGCAACAACCCCAATCACGACAAAGGTCTGACGATGGTTCGCACAAGTGTCCGAACTGCCATGCCGACCTGCCGGAACAGGCGGAGTTTTGTCCGCATTGCGGCAAGAAGTTCGTGAGCTATTGCACGTTTTGCGGGGCTTCGATGGAGCCGGGTGAGGCTGTCTGCGAGGAATGCGGGATGCCGGCTTCGGGCGTCAAATGTCCCAAGTGCGGCACCTTGAACTTCCGCGCGTTTTGCAGTCATTGCAACGAGCCGCTCACCCGGACGGCCCTCCGCGCCGTGGAAAAGGCCAAGCAGGACCCCAAGGTGCAAAAGGCCGCCGCCCTCATGGACAAGGCCACCGTGCTGGAAGAAAAAATCGAACAACTGAAGTCCTCGAAAAGAAAACCAGCCCAACCAAAACCCCTTACCGAGTCGGAACGCATGATGATGGAATTGACGGGCCAAAAACAGGAAGTTGCGGAGACGCCCCAAGAAGGCACTGGCGACCTCGATGCCATCCTCAAGGAATACCACGAGACGGTGAAAGAACTCAACACCACCTTCGAGCAGATGCTGCCCCCCAACGGGGCCACACCTCAGGAGCAGTTCAACTACGCCTCCGCCCGCAAAGTGGCCGTTGAAGCCACCCGCAAAGTGCTCCGGAAAGTCATCAAAAAGGTACCTACCGAATGGGTGTGCAACTACTGCGGATGCCACCACACCAAGCCCTCCGACTGCGTCCGTCCCCACCTGGGCGGCACTTGGATCTACAGAGACATCGAAGTCGATGCCGAGGTAATCGAGACTTATAAAACCTATAAACACATTTAAACCCCATGGCTGATTTAACGGAATTCATTAAGGATGATCCTATAGACTCCTCCACGTCGCCCCAGGGTACTGCCACCAAGCCCCAAAGTACCGCCACCAGGTCCCAAGGTACCGCCACCAAGCCCCAAAGTACCGCCACAGGGCCCCGAGGAGAGGCGCGGTCCGCTAAAGGCTCTTTGGAGGCTTTCTCCAACGACTCCTTGGAATCCTTCGCCACCGATATCCCCACAGGCCAAGGCACCCTCCTGTCGAGCGGCAACGAAGGCATCATCCTCCTGCAACCCGACCACAAAATCCTGAAGGTCTATACCTCCGGACGCCCCTGCAACCGAAAGGTGCTCCCCCTCGTCAAACAACTCAACGGCAAAGGCTACGCGGTGGAGCTTTACGATTATGGCACCATGGACTACAATGGACAACCCTGCGATTTCGAGTTGATGCAATACTGCCCCTTGGGTCCCGTAAGCAACCGCATGGACCTGAAAGGCAACGCCGACGCCATCCTCAAGATCACCGTCAGCACCGCCATGGCCATCCATGCCTTCCATCAGGCTGGAATCATCCATAAAGACATTAAACCCGCCAACATCCTCATCGAAAACGACAAGACTTGGCATTGCGTCCTTTGCGATTTCGGCATCGCCGACACCACCGTCGATGCCGCCAAGGTCACCCTGCAAACCCGCACCCCCATCTATGCGGCCCCAGAGATGTACGACCCTAACAACTGTGTCGTCAAGGACAACAACACCTATTGCCGGCTGACCCCTGCCGTCGATTACTACTCCCTCGGCATGACCATCCTCAGCCTTTGGTGGGGCGAATCGGCCCTCAAAGCCAAGGAGATCGACTGGGCTTTCACCAAGAAAAACAACGGCATCAACGTGCCTGACAACATGCCCGAGCCCCTCAGGACCATCACCCAAGGTCTCCTCGTGCCCGACCCCTTCGACCGTTGGGGCTTCTCCCAAATCATCGACAAGTTCAAGGGCAAGGACGTGAAAGTCCACCATGGCCTTAAAATCGAATATAACAAACAGAAAAACCAAGTCGCCCGCTCCCCCGAGGAACTGGCCCTGCTCATGGCCCAGGACCTCAACCTCGCGCAACGCTACCTCTACACCGACATGGTAAGCGACTGGCTCAAACCCCTTCCCGAACTGCAAGTCCAAGTCAGGGAAATCGTCGCCGAAAACAACAAGGACAAAAGGGAACTCGGCCTCCTCAAAGTGCTGCATACCCTCAACCCGAATTTCGACCTGAACCTCTTCAGCCCACAAAGTGTCACCGATGAACGTTGGGCCATCACCGACAAACGCATCGGCGAGCTGCTCAACAACGCCTATTACCTTTATTTCGTGAAATACGGACGCGACTATGCCTCGATGAACCGACAATGGTCCCAAAGCGACGCGGCCCTGGTCCACAGCCCCATGGTGGCCTACCAGCTCGCTCACAGCTTTGAGCTCAACAACGACCAGTCCTACCTGCCCTGGTTTCTCGCCACCAAGATGAACGGACGTTTCAAGGACCAGCTGCGCTGGTTCAAGGTGTGCGTCACCCCCTCCGCCGACGACAAGAAAAAAGCCGGTCCCAAAGACGGCATCTACCTCGCCCAAAAGGCCATGATGCGCACCATCGCCGGCTTCAACGCCACCCCCGCCTACCGCATCTACAACACCGATACCGTGCTGCACACCCTCGACGACTTCCATGCCGCTCCGTCGCGCAGCCTCCGCGACGCCCTGCTCAACGAAAGGGGCCTCCGTGGATGGCTCGCCGTTCAGCACCACGAAAACCCGCACGCCAACCTCAAACACAAATACACCTACGAGACCCTCCTCGAAAAATACGTGCAAGACCTCGGCTATTGCGACAGCAACGACCCCACCTACCAACGCTTTGTCGATGCACAAGACCAGGCACGAAGCATCTCCACCAACAGCAAATCCGAAATCAGAAGACTGCATTTCAGCCACTTCCTACAAAAATCCCTCGCTTTTGCCGTGGGCTTCGTTCCCTGCCTGCTGCTGCTGGTGTGCATCATCCTCAACCTGATCGACCATCCCAAGGTAGAGGTCAATCTGGACCGCTTCAGATGGGTGTTTTGGGTCATCGCCGGCATTGCCGCCCTCATCTATTACCTGGCCTTTAGCGACGGAGGATGCATCGGTCCGGCCATCACGGCAGTGGTGACCTTCATCCTGCTGTTCCTCGTGGTCAAGTTCCTGAGCATGATCATCGTCTGGATCTTTGCCTTCGTGGTGGCGGGAGTCCTGGTTTTCGGGGCCATCAAGACGATATTCAGTTTCAACAAATACACCCAACACACCCGGTCGGTCACCAACCCAGGCTTCGAGGAACTCGTGCTGGAACCCCTCTATTACGCCTTCAGCACCGAGTCCCGATTCGACTCTTCCATGAAGGAGGGCGTGGACCCCGTGGCCCTCAACACCTGGCGCAAGGAGATTGGCAGTCGATGGATATGGGTCCTCATCTTCATCGGCGTTACCTGGGCACTGGCGGCTTGCAGCTTGCTGCTGCCCGACTCACCGCGGATGAACAAACTCAACCGACACTGGAAACGCCATCCCGTCGAAGAAAAAATGCCCGAAAACGCAACACCTGAATCAGAGAATTATATGCTATGAAGCAATGCACTAACTGTCAGACCCAAAACCGCGACAAAGCGAAATACTGCAAGCACTGTGGCAAGGTGCTGCAAACCGACGCCGGCAAAGAGTTCGCCGACTTTCTGGCCAAGGACAACCTGAAGGACGAGCTGGAGAAGTTCAAGAGCCGCATCAAGGCCTTCCAACGCCTGAAAGCCAATGGCGCCGTCATCCATATCCAGATGGACTGCGTGATTCTCGGCGACGCCGGCACCGGCAAGAACTTCCTCGCCCGAAGGCTTATCGACATGCTCTTCCAGGCAGGCGTCATCGCCAAAGCCCAGCCGGAGCAGGTGGATGCCGCCGACTTTTATAAATGGATGGACGATTTTGAGACCAAACTCGGCGCCAACAAAGACGGCGTGTTGCTCCTCACCAACGTGCAAAAACTCCTTCCCGAAACCGACTCCTCGGCCCCCAAGGATCTCGACCGCATCTTCGCGCGCATGAGAACCACCCCCAACGCCATTCCCATCGTCATCATGACCGGCCTCCGACGCCGCATGGAGGAGTTCCTCGACAACAACCCCGCCGACGCCGCCCTCTTCGAGTTCCGCTTCAACCTGCAACCTTTCAACGAACAAAACCTCTGCGATGTGTGCAAACACCTCCTCAAAGAGAAGTTCACCTTCGACATCACCGACGAGGCCATGAAAAAACTCAAAGCCCACTTCGAATGGGTGATGCGCCAAGGCGGTGGCCTCACCTCCAACGGCCACCTCGCCGAGGCCAAAGCCGAGGAACTCGCCATCAACATGGTGACCCGTGGCGGCAAGGTTGTCGAGGAACAGGACGTGCAAGGCAATATCTTTGTGCCACGCACCGAAGCGGAGATCTGGCAGGAACTCGATGCCTTCATTGGCATGCAAAACGTAAAAAAAGAAATCCATGCTATTATAGACAATATCAAACAAGCCCGTCGTGAGGGCGCCCCGGCCAACATCAAGGACCATTATGTGTTCACCGGCAACCCCGGCACCGGCAAGACGACCATCGCGCGCATCTTCGCCGACATCCTCGGAGCCCTCGGCATCCTGCCCAAGGGGCATTATGTGGAAGTGGCCGGCAAGGACCTTATCGCCGACGTGGTGGGCGGCACCGAGCGTAACGTGCAGGAGGCCATCGACCGGGCCATGGGCGGCGTGCTCTTCATCGACGAGGCATACGGCCTCTGCCAAGGCGAGTTCGGCAAGGCCGCCATCGACAAGCTCCTCCCCATCCTCGAGAACCGGAGGGGCGACTTCGTATGCATCGCCGCCGGCTACCGCGACGAGATGAAGGACTTCCTCAAAGCCAACCCCGGCCTGCCCTCCCGTTTCAACAAACAAATCGAGTTTCCCGACTACAACGCCAAGGAACTGGAGCAGATCTTCCTCAGCATGATGAAGAAAAAAGGCTACCACCTCGACGACGAGGCCTCCAACATGCTCCATGTGGAATTCGAGAGCATGTATAACCGCCGCAGCGAGACCTTTGGCAACGCCCGTGTGGTGCGCAACTTCCTCGACAAGGCCATCGAACGCCGTGGCGAACGCATCCGCGCCATGAGCGAGGAGGAAATCCGCAAGGACAACAAATGCCTCACCTACCACGACATCGCCGGCGAGGGCGTGGACCGCAAAATCGATATCAAAGACGTCCTCAAGGAACTCGACGAGCTGGTGGGCCTCAAGAGCGTCAAGGAAAGCCTCAACGAGCTGGCCTTCCTCATCGCCCGCGAACAACGCCTGGCCAAACTCAAAAACCGCACCCCCAACATCCCTGTCAGCCATTACCTCTTCCTCGGCAACCCCGGTACCGGCAAGACCACCGTGGCCCGCCTCATGGGCAAGATCCTCTGCTCGTTGGGCGTCATCCCCACCTCCGAAGTGCATGAGGTGAAACGCGAGGACCTGGTAGCCGAATATGTGGGCCAAACCGCGCCAAAGACCAAGGAGGCGGTCATGAAGGCCATGGGGGGCATCCTGTTTATCGACGAGGCCTACTCGCTTGTCAGCGGCGGTTTCAACGACTTCGGCAAAGAGGCCATCGACACCTTGGTTCCCCTTCTCGAAGACAAAAAAGGGAAGTTCGTGTGCATCGCCGCTGGCTATACCCAGGACATGGAGCGTTTCCTCGACAAGAACCACGGCCTCCGATCCCGCTTCGACGAGCGCATCTATTTCGACGACTACAACGCCGATGAACTCTACCGGATCTTCCTCTCCATGGCGAGGAAAAAAGACTACATCATCGACGCCGAGGCACAGACCACCGCCAAAGAGCTCTTCGAGAGGGTGTATGCCCTCCGCGACGAGAACTTCGGCAACGCCCGCGTCGTCCGCAAAATCATGGACAAAGCCATCCGAAACCTCTCTCGTCGCACCCTTCTCAACATAGAAGCCTTCGACGAGGAACAGCTGATGACCATCACCAAAGAAGATATCGTGAACGTTAACATAGAGGAGGTGCTAAAATGAAATGTCCCTATTGTAAAGCAACCATCGACGACGACAGCTACTATTGCGACCAGTGCGGCAAGGAGATGCGCTTCTGCCCCGATTGCAAGAAGCCCAAGATAGGCACCGAGTGTGCCGCCTGCGGGGCCGACCTCATCTCCGCCAAGGAGTTCTTCGGCGGCTCCAAACCCACGCCCAAGCCCACCCCGTCCACCGCGCAGCCCACCCCGTCCACCGCGCCATCGGCTCAAACGGCACAGCCCGCGCAGTCCTCCCAGCAGCCGCAAGGTACCGTGGCGGCACCACCCTCGCCAAACGCTCCCGCCAGTGCCTCCGGCGAGCCTACCACCCTCGTGGGCAACGGCTGGCGACTGCCCCTCAAAGCGGGTGTGTTCGGTCGCTCCTGCGGGGTCTATCCCGAGTTCAAGACCCAGAAATACATCTCGGGCAAACACGGGGAGATCCTCCATAACTCCAAAGGCCAATGGGGCATCACCGACCTCGGCAGCACCAACGGCACCTTCATCGACGGCATCCGTCTGGAACCTCACAAGGCCTATCTTCTCAAAAAAGGCCAGGAACTGACCATCGCCACCACCAAATTCATTGTAGAATGACCCGTTTAGACATCCACGCCCTATGTGAGCAAGGTCCCGTCCGCGACAACAACGAGGACATGGTCTCCGTGGGAGGCATCCTGCTCCGCAACGACCGTCTCGATTTGCCGGTCGAAATCGATGATGACAGTGTTTTCCACCTCCTGGTTGCCGACGGCATGGGCGGCCACGAGCATGGCGAAAGGGCCAGCGAGGCACTCCTCGAACACCTCAACGAAGGCTTCAAACAACAGCTCTTTACCGCCGAAAACGCCGAGGAGGCGCTTTGCGAGCAGGTACGGCTTCTCAGCGACGAGCTCAACCGCCAAGCGGAGATGGAAGGCCAGGAGCGTCCCATGGGCTGCACCCTCACCGGTGTGGTGTGGTTGGGCCATCGTGTCTATATGGTCAATGCCGGCGACAGCCGCACCTATCTCTTTCGCGACCCTTACTTACGGCAACTCTCCGTCGATCAAACCGAGCGGGGTCTCACCGGCGACCCCGAGGCCAGCAAATACCTCCTCAACTGCATCGGTGGCGGCAGCTATGGACGCCTCGTCGTGGAGGACATCACCGACCGTTTGCTCGACGGCGACCTCCTGTTGGTTTGTTCCGACGGGTTGTCCGACATGGTGAACGACGCGGCCATGGAGGCAGTGTTGGGCCATACGGACGACCCCCTGCCGCTTCTCTATGAGATGGCTTGCGACAAGGGGGGGTACGACAACATCAGCGTCATCGTGGCGAGACTCACCCGTTTCAAGTAACTATTTTTCCATATACTTCTATTTTTATGAATACTCCTAAGCAAGTAGAACCTACCAAACACTTTTTTGAATACTTCAACGAGAACCTTCCCAAAAACTGGGACGAACCTGCCTTGACCGATTACGATGACGTCACGAGCTATACCTACGGCGAAATGGGCGCCAAGATGATTCAGGTGCAAGCCATGCTGGAGGTTGCAGGGCTGAAAGCGGGCGACAAAATCGCCATCTGCTCGAAGAACTGCGCCAACTGGGCCATCTCTTTCCTTGCTATCGCCGCCAACCGGGGTGTGGTGGTGTCCATCATGGACGCCTTTGTCGAAAGCGACATAGAGAACCTCGTCACCCACTCCGACGCCAAGGCCATCTTCGTCGGGCCCGCCGTTTGGAAACGACTCCACCCCGACAAGATGCCCAACATACAAATCGCCATCGGAACGGAGCAGTTTCGTGTGCTCTATACCAAAGACGAGCGACTGAACACCGTGAAGGAGGATGCCGAGCGGCTGTACAGCGAGAGATATCCATACGGTTTCACCAAGGACGATGTCAACCTGCCCACCGACAACCTCGACGAACTGATGATCATCAACTACACCTCGGGCACCACCAGCGCCCCGAAAGGTGTCATGCTATCGTACCGCGCCATCTCAGCCAACGTGCAGTACAGCCAAGAGACCATCCCTAATCACGCTGGTTGGACCGAGGTGTGCATGCTGCCTCTTTCGCACATGTTCGGCATGACCATCGAGTTCCTCTACCAGATCGCTGGCGGATGCCATGTCTATTTCCTGAGCAAGACCCCTTCGCCGTCCGTCCTGTTGAAGGCCTACGCCGAGACCAAACCCTATATGATCCTCACTGTTCCCTTGGTGTTGGAAAAAATCTTCAAAGCGAAGATCTTCCCTGCCCTGAACAAGCCCATGGTGAAGTTCTTGTGGCACACGCCGCTGCTCTGTAAGATTGTGGAAAAGACCATCTACAAGCAACTGATGGAGGCTTTCGGCGGCAACCTCATTTGGCTCATCACGGGCGGCGCCGCCATCAACGCTGAGGTGGAGAAGGTGTTCCGCCGCATCAAGTTCCCCTTCGTGGTGGGCTATGGCATGACCGAGGCTGGTCCGCTCATCTGTTACGAGCACTGGTATAACGAGATGATTGGTTGCTGTGGTTCTTGTGTCACCCGCAATGAGTTGAAGATCGACTCGCCCGACCCAGAGAATGTGGTCGGCGAGATCCTGTTCCGCGGCGAGCATGTGATGATGGGATATTACAAAAACGAAAAGGCCACGCGCGATGCCATCGACGAAGAGGGCTGGCTGCATACGGGCGACCTCGGCACCTTGAACAAGAAAGGCCTGCTGTTCATCAAAGGACGTTCCAAGGCCATGATTCTGAGCTCCAATGGCCAGAACATCTATCCTGAAGAGATTGAGGACAAGGTAAACAACCTGCCGGGTGTCGTTGAGTCGCTTGTGGTGGGCCGACAGGGCAAAATCGTCGCGTTGGTCTATCCCGATGAGAAATACGACCTGCAAAACAAGAGCATGGATGAGTTGATGAGCGAGAATTTGGCCAAGCTCAACGAGATGCTTCCCGCTTATTCGAAGGTCTCTTCCATCGTCTTGGTTGACAAGGAATTCGAGAAAACTCCCAAACGCAGCATCCGCCGTTTCCTCTACTCATGATTGTCAAGCCTGTTGCAGAAAAGGCAGAGGGTCTCGGCGTTATTGTTATTTGATGGGACAGGTTATAGCACTTTTTTCAGCCAAAGCCGTAGAACGGGGTCGCCTATCATAATTCCGCTCTCTGTGATTTCTATCAACTCTTTATCAATAAGGGATTGTTTCAGCCGTGCGATATTTGACGGCGCCCCCAAGTTAAAGGTCTCTCGTATTCCTTTTTCTCCGAAGCCGTTATGGTTTCCTGCCAACACTGCCCGCAGGAAATTGAGTTGATAGGATGTCAATGATTGAACTTGCCTCAAGCAATTCCTCAGGAGTATGTGTATTTGGTGTGATGCCCAAAGAGACGGAGTATTCCGAATTTGGGTCGGGCGACAGGGAAATCTTGGGAGTCAGTTTCTCTATGAAGCCCTTGGCCAGGTCTTTCCATTCTTCGATGCGCGTGGCGGTCTGCTTCAAGATGGCCGCTGAAAAGGTGTTGTAGAAATCATATTCGTTGCGACACGAAAAGACATCGGTTTTGACGACGATGAGGTCTTTTGATGCGACCAGTCCCGCCACCTTGTTCACCAGCGAGGTCTTGCCCCATCTGCGGGGTGACAACAGGATGGTGTTCACTCCATATTTAAAGTTGGTTGACAGACGCTTAATCTCTTCTTCTCTACCAATGAAATAGCTGTCCTCAACAGGTATTCCAAACATGAAAGGCTTATCCATTGCTTCTAATTTTGCAGCAAAGATACACATAATTTTTCAATTCACAACATTGTGTTTCACAAGTTTGTGTATTTCCAAATTCGAGATGGTCCGAGGGTTGAAGTCGGAGGAGAAGAGGGCGTTGTTATGGTGAGGTAGTGCGGTTTTTTTTGTTACTGTCTTCCCATTCGTCAGAATAATTGTATATTTGCCCCGCTGATTCGTCAGAATTTTTGTTGTTTTTACTATTCGATTCGTCAGAATTTTTGTATCATGAAACGAGAAATATACACAAAACTCCTTGAATGGCGGTCTCGTAGAAACCATAAGCCCCTGGTACTTGATGGTGCCCGACAAGTGGGCAAAACCTACATCCTCAAAGAGTTCGGAGCCAACGAGTACAAAGGTATCGCTTATGTCAACCTCGACAAGGATGCCGTGGCCAAATCCATCTTCGAGCCTGACCACGATATCCGTCGCATCATCCGTACCCTTTCCGCTCACACGGGCGTTGACATCGTTCCAGCCGACACTCTCATCATCATCGACGAGATCCAGGAAAGCAGTGCCGCCTTGGGTTGCCTCAAATACTTCAAGGAAGACTTCCCCGAGTATGATGTGGCCGTGGCGGGTTCCCTCTTGGGCATCTCCATCCACAAAGACCATTCTTTCCCTGTGGGGATGGTGGAACTAGTCAAGATGTTCCCCATGTCGTTGCACGAGTTCCTCAACGCCACTGGCAATGAGAGGCTCACCCAACTCCTTCTCGATTGTGATTGGCCTGTTGTGAACACTCTGAGCCAGCAATATATCGAACTGCTTCGCCAATACTATTATGTGGGCGGTATGCCCGAAGCCGTGGCGGGATACATCGAGGGGAAAGGCCTCAAGGCCATTCGCAAGATTCACAAGGATATCCTTTCCGGTTACCGCAAGGACTTCTCCAAGCATGCGCCCAAGAAGGATGTCCCCCGCATCGAGATGGTCTGGGACTCACTTCCGTCGCATCTTGCCAAAGAGAACAAGAAGTTCATCTACGGTGCTGTCCGCAAAGGCGGTCGTGCCAAAGACTTCGAGACGGCCATCACCTGGCTTAAGGACGCCGGTCTCATTTACAAAGTCCACCGTGTCACCAAGATTGAATATCCTCTCAGCTTCTACGAAGACTTCGATGTCTTCAAGATTTTCCCTTTGGACGTAGGATTGTTGGGAGCCTTGACTGATGTTCCGGCATCCCAAATGCTTGTGGGTGACAACATCTTCAAGGAATTCAATGGTGCTTTCACGGAGTGTTATGTCAACGAGCAGTTGGCCCGAATCCAGATACCCACCTTCTACTACTCCACCAATGATTCAGAAGTCGAGATTGACTTCACCGTCCAGACCGAAAAGCGTGTCATTCCCATCGAAGTCAAAGCCGAGGAAAACGTCAAGGCCAAGTCCATGAGAACCTACATCGATGAGCATCCCAATCTGAAAGGCCTTCGCGTCTCGATGAAAAACTACATTGACCAAGGATGGATGGAAAACCTTCCCCTTTACGCCATAGAAGGCTATCTTCGAGCCGAAGGCATCCCCGTTCCAGAACAAGGCGAATAACAATGCCCGTTCCTTTTCTTGTCATTTCTCGATGGGGGAGCTCACCACGAGGATCTTACCTCACCAAAAGCTTCTCGTATCGAACCACCCCGTTGTCGCGCGTCAGCCTGACGAAGTAGCAGCCCGGGGCGAGGGCGTCGGGCAGGGTTATCGTGAGACCACCGGCCGTATCACCCCTGGCTTCAAATAGGGTTCGTCCGAAAAGGTCGCATAGCGTCAGGGC
>CACZQL010000010.1 GCA_902783365.1 uncultured Bacteroidia bacterium
AGACTGCTACAACGCCGTTTTGCGGGTGATGAAGGAAATCACGAAGCTCTACCGTCCGGGAGGATGCATCAACGAGATCAACGAGACCACCCATCGTCTGATGGAACAAGAGATGATCCGGTTGGGACTTTTCACCGCCGAGGACGTGCAACGGCAAGACCCCGCTCACCCCTTGGAGCGCAACTATTTGATGCATGGGATGTCGCATCACATCGGTTTGGATGTACACGACAGCATCGACAAATTCAAGCCCTTCGAGCCGGGGATGATCCTCACCTGCGAGCCAGGGCTCTACATCCGCGAGGAAGGCATCGGCATCCGCATCGAGAACGACCTGCTCATCACAGAGGACGAGCCTTTCAACCTGTTTGAGGGGTTGCCTATCGAAGTGGAGGAGATCGAGGAAGCGATGCGAAATTGAAAAAAACACTATCTTTGCCAATCATTTACAACAAAAACAACCTCAATATGTTCAACAAAGACGTATATGCTGGCCGTCGGGCCAACCTGAAGAAGATGATCCAAAAAGGCATCGCCTTCTTCCCTGCCAACAACGAGGCACCTTTCAATTACCCTGACAACACCTATATTTACCGCCAGGACAGCAACTTCTCCTATTTCTTCGGACTCAACCACCCCGACCTGGTGGGTGTCATCGACTTTGAAAGCGGCGAGGAAATTCTCTTCGGCGTGGACGTCACCATCGACGACGTGATTTGGTGCGGTCCCCTGCCCTCCCTCAAGGAGCAAGGCGAGCGTATCGGCATCACCGACTGTCGCGACTTCAACAAGTTCGGCGAGTACCTCCAGAAAGCGATGGCCCAGGGACGCCAGATCCATATCCTCCCCCCCTATCGTGGCGACACCAAGATCCAATGTGCCCAATGGCTGAATGTCAGCCTCGGCCAAGTCGCCGACTATGTCAGCTTGGAGCTCATCAAAGCCGTCATCGCCATGCGTGAGGTGAAGAGCGAGATTGAGATTGCCGAGATGGAACGCGCCGCCAACACCGCCTATTACATGCACACCACCGCCATGAAGATGTGTAAGCCTGGCATGGTGGAACGCGAGATTGCCGGCATGGTAGAAGGCTTGTCGCTCTCCGGAGGCGGCCCTGTGTCATTCCCGGTCATCCTGAGCGTGGACGGACAGACCCTGCACAACCATAGCCATCACAACGTGCTGAAAGAGGGACGCATGATGGTGTGTGACGCCGGTGCCGAGACCGAGAACTACTACGCCAGCGACTTCACCCGCACCACTCCTGTGGGAGGCAAGTTCAACAGCCGTCAACGCGAAGTGTATGAAATCGTGCTCGCCGCCAACCAAGCCGTGGCCGCCAACACCCGTCCTTACATCCCCTACATGACCATGCACACCCTGGCCTGCCGCACTTTGATTGAGGGCTTGAAAGGCCTCGGCTTGATGAAAGGCAACGTCGATGAGGCCTTGATGAACGGCGCCCACTGGCTGTTCATGCCCCACGGCCTCGGCCACATGCTGGGCATGGACGTGCACGACATGGAAGGCTTGGGCGAGACCTACGTGGGCTACGACGACATCACGCCCCGCTCCACCAAGCAAGGCTTCAGCTGCCTGCGTTGCGGGAAAACCCTCAAACCGGGCTTCGTCGTCACCGATGAGCCGGGCATCTATTTCATCCCCACCCTTATCGACCTCTGGAAAGCCGAAGGCAAACACAAGGACTTCATCAATTACGAGAAACTGGAAAGCTACAAGGACTTCGGAGGCATCCGTATCGAGGACGACCTGCTCATCACCGAAGACGGCTGTCGCATCCTGGGCCGACCCATCCCAAAAACCGTGGCGGAAGTCGAGGATATGTGCGCACAAGGCCGTGAGTGGATCAAGATGCCAGGCATCTATTAACCAGACAGGACCAAGGGGACGGTCCCTTTGTTAAAACTCAGTCACTAATTTCACATTAACGTATCGGGGGGTCAAATAACTATTGATCCCCCATGCGTTATTATTGATGTCCTTTACCCAGGTGTAGGACACCGTATTGTTGATATTCAACAAGTTGAATACCTCAACGCTGACAAACATGTTTTTCACATAATTCAAGGGATTGCCCTTGCTGAAGCTACTGCCTTCGTTGATGAGCTGTTTTACGAAACCGATATCCACACGGCGGTAAGGCGGATAGGTGGAACTGGGTTCATAGAACTCGGAGGTATCGTCGTTGACAGGCATTCCGGTGCCGAAGGTGAGGGTCATGCTCACTTTCCAAGTAGGGGCGCCCGGGATATAGTCTTGGAAGAACAAGGAGAAGCTGACCCTTTGGTTGGAGGGTCTATAGTGCCAACCGAGAAACACCGTGTCGGCCACCGCGGCATCAGAGTGGTTGTAGAAGGGGAGCCTCTTGCCTTCCGAATTCACCAGGTAATAGTCGCCTTCGATGTCTTCCCTGATTCTCATGAGTGAGAGGCTGGCCCAGCTGTCAATGCCTTTTACAAACTCGCCGTTCACCTTGAAATCCATTCCCATGGCATAGCCTTTGGCCCTTTGGTCGGCATAATAACGGATGCGAACGTTATCCACATCGTAGGGGATGATATGGCTCAAATGCTTATAGTAAGCTTCGGATGTGAAGATGAAAGGCCGACCGTAGGCGCGGAATTTGAAATCGCTTCCCACGATGACTTGATACGAACGCTGGGCCTCCGCGTCTTTGAAGAGGGAGCCGTCGCGGTTGCGGATCTCGCGATAGAAGGGCGTTTGGTGATACACGCCACCCGAGAGACGCAGCACCAGGTCGCGGCCACCCATCTCGGGTTTGTAGGCGATACCAGCGCGGGGGCTAACATACACCTTGTGATTGTAGCCCCAATAGTTGGCACGGATCCCACCCGTCAGCACCAGTTCCCCATCGTTGTTGACCGGGAGGGTCCATGAATGCTGCAAATACCCATCTATGTTATTGACATGCAACAAATTATTCGATTTATGATTCTTATCCATCACGAGGTCAGCGGGGTGAGTGTGAGGAGCACCGATGGAATCCATGACATGAGGCAGGTTATAACCAGCCGAGTCCACCATATTCCACTCGTTGACCACGTCGTCCACATCCTGATGTTGGAGGCGGAGTCCCCATTTCAGCACATTCTCGCCATTGACCTTGGTGCCCTTGTGGTCGAAATTATAGATTTGTGCGTAAAAGGCGTTGCGAGCGTGTTTGAGGTAGGCCCCGGTACCCATGTTGGCAATCACATTGCCTTGCTGTTCCGAGCCGAGCGAAGTCTCCACTTGACCCAAAAAATATTCCCCGTAGATGTCGTAAGTCTCAGTCTCATAGGCAGAATAGGCGGAGGCGATAAACTTCATGTCGAGGTCTTTGTGAGGCTTGAAGTCGAGCGTCAGCGCACCGAGTCCCGTCACGTAGTCATCGACTTCCTGGCCTTCGAGATAGACGTTCAGGCGCAATACGGCGTTGATGAAACCTGTCTCGGAGGTAGAGGATTCAGGGACGAGGAAGTATTGGTTTTTAGAGTAGTAGCCAAGGAAAGAGAGGTCCCAACAGTCGTTGATTTTATAGTTGAGGAGGGTTTGTACATCGGTGAAGTTAGGGCGGTAAGAGCCTTTGGTGGAGAGCATGTTGAGGGCGATGGCCGTATTTTTGTAGCGCGCGCCGAGGAGGTAGCTGAACTTGTCTTTCCCGATGACGCCTTCCACGTGCCCCTCGGCACCGAGGAGGCTAAGGGCGAGGAAGGCTGCGGTTTCGCGCGGTTTCTTATAGGTGACGTCGAGCACCGATGACATTTTGTCGCCATACTCCGCCGCGAAGCCACCGGCAGAGAACTCGATGTTGTTGACCAGTCGTGAGTTGACGAAGGAGAGGCCTTCTTGTTGGCCGGAGCCCACGAGGAAGGGGCGATAGATTTCGATGCCGTTCACGTAGATGAGGTTCTCGTCGAAGTTACCACCACGCACAGTATATTGCGAGCTGAGTTCGTTGTTTGAGATGACGCCGGGCAGGGTCTTGAGGAGGTTTTCCACTCCTCCTCCCATGGAGGGAAGCAGGGTGGCTTGACGGGGATTGAGGCGGGTGAGGCTTGAAGCGTCGATGGCGCGGTCGGAGATCACCGCATCGGGAAGGCTGGTGGCGGTGGAGACCAGGGTGGCGTCGAGTTTTCTTTTCTCACCGGCCTTGAGCCGCACTTCGCGTTGCACAGGCTGGTAGCCGATGAAGGAGAAGCTCACCGTCAGTGTGGTATCAGCCGGAAGATGGAGTTCATAGCGACCTTTGGCATCGGTAGTCACTCCGATCGCAGTGCCCGACACAGAGACGTTGGCCAAGTCGATGGGAAGGCTTTGCTCGTCGATTACTTTTCCATAAAGCAATCCCGTAGGGCCTTTTTGCGCCCAAGCCGCCATGGAGAGAAGGAGAAGCCCTATCAGTAGTCGAACTCGCATATTACTCAAACAAAAAAAGCCGCCGCACATTGTACGGCAGCTAAATTTTTTTATTTCTGATAAGAATTACCAACGCTGCAAGTTGCCTTTTTCGGAGGCGTCAACGATAGCAGCATAGACACCTTTCTTATTAATGGTACGCAGACCAGCTGCGGACACCTTCAGAACAACCCATTCATCCCACTCCGGAACGTAGAACTTCTTGATTTTCAGATTCGGCTCAAAGGTTCTTTTGGTTCTCTTGTTGGAGTGAGAAACGTTATTACCCGTGATGGTCTTTTTTCCTGTGATTTGACAAACTTTTGACATGACTCTATTCCTTTATGATTTACAATTGTCTTCCTCAAAATGGGACTGCAAAAGTACATCTTTTTTTTGAATTAGCAACCCTTCTTTCAAAAAACACGCAAAAGTTTTATTTTTTTGGTATTTTTGCCGCCCAAAAGACTTGAAAAGTGACCGTCAAGCAAATCTATAGGAAGTACCGGCATTTCATTCTCTACGGCCTTTTCGGTGTGGTCAGCACCGGGCTGGAGTTTGCGGTGTTCGCTTTGCTTTACCGCCACATCTCCTATCTCTCGGCCAACATCATCGGCTTCCACTGCGGCATCTTTTGCAGTTTTCTGCTGAACCGCAACCTCAATTTCAAGAAGGAAGACAAAACCATCTTGCGATTCGCCTCCTTCTATCTGATTCAGGTAGTTTGCCTGCTGCTCAACTCATTGATTCTATACCTTTGCATCGACCTTGCTCATTGGAACCCATTGATTTCCAAAGGTTTCTCCGTTGTATTAACAGCGCTTCTTCCCTTCTTCCTCAATCGTTCCATCACATTCAGCAAACGCCTCTAACTTCTTTCTTCTTACTTCTTATCCAAATGAACATCCATTTGTGGGAACGGGAAGTGCAGGCCTTCGTTAGGCAGGGTCTTATACACTTTTTCGTTCATGCTGAAAAACACCGTCCAATAGTCGGCTGACTTCACCCAGGCTCTCACCCTGATGTCAACGGAGCTGGAGTTCAAAGTGAAGATTTCCACAAAGGGGGCAGGGTCTTTCAGGATAAGGCGGTCTTCTTCGCACAGTCGAAGCAGCACGGCCTTTGCCCGGTCATAGTCATCGCCATAGGAGATGGAGACCGTCCAATCGACGCGTCGTGTCTCCTCGCGGGTAAACAGGATCATCACACCGGTGGAGAGGATGCCGTTGGGAATGGAGATCACCTTGTTGTCGGGGGTGGTGATGAGGGTGTTGAAGATTTGGATTTGCTTGACGACGCCCTCATGTCCTTGTGCCGAGATGAAGTCACCCACCTTGAAAGGTCTGAACAGGATGATGATGACACCCCCCGCAAAGTTTTGCAACGTGCCGCTGAGGGCCATGCCCACCGCCAGTCCTGCCGAGGCCAACAAGGCCACCAAAGAGGAGGTATTGATACCTAAGATACTGATAATAAAAACAATAAGCACAAAGTTCAGAATCACTGAAATCAAATTCGAGAAAAAGCCGTGCAGGGTGGGGTCGGCATTTTTCTTCATGAGGCCTTTGGCCATCCAGCTCTTGATGTGTTTGATGACCCATCGTCCCACAATCAGCACGATGATTGCCACCATTATCTTGATGCCAAGAGGTACCAAGTATTGTTTGATCAGTTGGGGAAGCCAAACGTTCACTGGGGTGTCGCGAAGCATCTCGTAGGTTTGGGTCATGGCCACAATAGTGGAGTCATTTTGGACGGTTGCGGCCACTTGTTCGGTAAGGGTGTCGCTCTCTATCATTACTTCATTTTTTGAAAGTGCAAAATTACAAGAAAAAATTTAGTAAGTTTGCAGTTTTAATCATAAAGATTCCAACCCATGGAAAACAACGGAAAAAAGATTTTGGAACGGGTAAGGGCATACTGCAAGGATCCCAAAAACAGAAGCACGGTGGATGTGGGGCTTTTCATTCTTCTCATCATCAGCTTCCATTATCTTTATCTTGGATGGCAGGCCATCGGCTATTGGCCTATCGCTAGAACCATCGAGAAATTGAGTCTTTGGTCGGTGAATCTGGCGTTCGACCAGTCGTGTTGGGTCTTGCAACACGTATTAGGCATCGACATCACCACCATCACCGAACATCGGGTCATCGCCGCGTTGGACAAGGAAGGGGGCTTTGCGAGGGTGGTCATCGCTCCGGAGTGCGCGAGTCTGAAGCAATGGCTTCACTGGCTGTTCCTCATGCTGCTTTTTCCCGGCCCCTGGAAGCACAAGGCGTGGTATATTCCCGCCGGACTGGTCATCATCGAGTGGACCAACGTGGTGCGCATCTGCGGCATCGAGCTGATGCAGATCCACTGGCCCGGCCCCAACACTTTCCACATCGCCCACGACTATGTGTTCAAAGTGTTTTTCTACTTCGTGATTTTCCTGATGTGGGTGCTTTGGGTGGAGAAATTCAAAAACAAATCAACCGATAGAACAAATAAACCATGAACAACGACCTCATTTTTGTACTTGACGCCGGTGGCACCGGATTCAAGTTTTCGGCTGTAAGCGACTATAAGGAGATTATCGAGCCTTTCACCATTCCCACGGCCTCGCCCACGCACGAGGACCTGTTGCGCAAGCTCATTGACGGATTCCGCCGTTGCGAAGAGCTGTGCGGGAGCAAGGCGAAGGCCATCAGTTTCTGTTTTCCCGGGCCCGCCGACTATCCCAACGGCATCATTGGCGACCTGCCCAACCTGCCCACTTTCCGCGGTGGCGTGGCCTTGAAAGCCATGCTTGAAAACGAGTTCAAGGTCCCTGTGTATATCAACAACGACGGCGACCTGTTCGTTTACGGAGAGGCATTGGGCGGACTGCTACCCAAAGTGAACGGCATGTTGGAGAAGCAAGGCAATCCAAAGCGCTACAAGAACCTGTTTGGCGTGACGTTGGGCACCGGTTTTGGCGGCGGTATCGTCATCGACAAGGTGTTGCTCAGCGGCGACAACTCCGCTGGCGGTGAGATCTGGTGTTCGCGCAACTGCTTGTATCCCGACACCATCGCCGAAGAGAGCGTCAGCATCCGCGCCGTGCGCAGGGTATATTCCCGCGAAGCCGGTATCGCTTTCGACGAGGCCCCGCAACCCTACGACATCTTCAAGATCGCCCAAGGGGAACAGGAAGGCAACCAGAATGCCGCCCTGAAAGCCTGGGACGAACTCACCACTGTGCTGGCCGACGTCATCGGCAACGGCTTGCGCTTCACCGACGGACTCGTGGTCATCGGTGGCGGTCTGTCAGGCGCCTGGCCTGTGTTCATGCCCATGCTCATCAAGAAACTGAACGAGCCCTACCAGGTGGATGGCGGCACCATCCCCCGCATGGAAACCGAAGCCTTCAATCTGGAGGATGTCAACGACTGCCTTCGCTTCGCCCAAAAGAGCGGCAAAATGATCACCGTGCCTTTCAGCGACGAACAGGTGTGGTACGAGCCAAGCAAACGTGTCGGCGTCGGCATCACCAAACTCGGCACCTCCTCGGCAGTCGCCATTGGCGCATACGCTTTTGCTATGAATCAATTAAAATAATAAACACACTTATGAAAAAGCTATATCTTATTACCCTATTGGGTCTTTTGTTTTGCTTTTCTTGCGACCGCAAGGAGACCGACCCTGAAGTCATCGCCATGCGCGGACTGGTCAACCGTGTGATTCCTGAGTTCTCCGAGCAAATCAAGCTGCAACGGCTCAAAGGCACTGTGGACCGCTATGAGTTTGAATGGAAAGGCGACAAACTAGTCATCCGCGGCAACAACGCCAACAGCATGGCTGTCGGTTTGAACCGCTACCTTAAATACTATTGCCATGCGGAGTTCCCTTGGTTCATGGAAGAGCCGTTGGAGATGCCCTCCACCCTACCCGCCGTTCCTGCCAAGGTGAGTGAGAAAGCCCGCGTGCCGGAACGTTTCTTCTTGAATTACTGCACTTTCGGATACACTATGCCTTGGTGGAGTTGGGAGCAGTGGGAACATTTCATCGACTGGATGGCATTGAATGGCATCAACCTGCCCTTGGCCATTACGGGACAGGAGTCGGTGTGGTATGAGGTGTGGAGCGAGCTGGGGCTCACCGATGAGGAGATCCGCAGCTATTTCACCGGCCCCGCCCACCTGCCGTGGCACCGTATGCAGAACATCGACCGCTGGGGAGGTCCCCTCCCGATGTCGTGGCTCGAAAACCAGAAAGCCTTGCAGCAGAAAATCGTGGCCCGTGAACGCGAGTTGAACATGAAACCCGTGTTGCCCGGATTTGCCGGACACGTGCCCCCCTGCATCACCAGGATTTACCCTGAGGCACCGTTGGCCTCGTTGGGCGACTGGGCGGGTTTCGACAGCACCTGCTGGTGCAAGTTCCTCGACCCGCTCTATGCCGAGATCCAGCAGAAGTTCATCGCCAAGCAGACCGAGTTCTACGGCACCGACCATATCTATGGCATCGACATCTTCAACGAGCTCATCCCCCCGAGCTGGGAACCCGACTACCTGGGCCGCGTGAGCCGCCAGGTGTATGAGTCTCTCGAAGCCGCCGACCCCGATGCCCGCTGGCTCGAAATGACCTGGCTCTTCTGGAACGAACGCCAGTATTGGGAAGTCGATAACCGCATCGAGGCCTACATCACCTCGTTCCCCAAGGACCGTCATCTGCTGCTCGACTACTACTGCGAACGCCAACCCATCTGGGAACGCACCCACAGCTACTACGGCGTGCCTTACATCTGGTGCTATCTAGGCAACTTTGGCGGCAACTCCATGCTCGCCGGCAACCTCGACACCGTGAACGTCAGGGTTGAACGCGCCTTCGAGAAAGGCGGCGACAACTTCGTGGGCATCGGTTCCACCCTGGAAGGTTTCGACTGCAATCCTTTCATGTACGAATATGTGTTTGAGAAGGCTTGGGACAGTCCGCTCCACCAAGACGTGGACGCTTGGGTGCAGTGCCTCGCCGATCAACGTGCCGGCAAGGAAGACCCCAACATGAGAGCGGCATGGAAACTGCTCGCCGACAGCATCTATAATAAGGTGTCGTCGCCCGGCCAAACCGTGCGCATCAACCAACGTCCCACCATGGGAAACATCAATGAGTACCATCAATACTATGTGGCCCCTACTTATGAGTACAACAACCTCACTTTACTCAATGTGCTCGATGAGCTGCTTGCCGCCGACTGTAACTCCCGCGCCCGCCATTTCGACGCCGTCAACATCACCAGGCAGCTGCTGGGCAACTACTTCAGCGACCTTTATGCCGACTATGTGAAGGCCTATCAGGAAAAGGACTACGACAGGCTCCATCAAGTAGAAGCCGTCATGACTTCCATCCTCGACGACACCGATAAGATTTTGGCCACCGAGAGCGCGTTCCTTGTCGGCAGATGGATCAAGGATGCCCGTGCCATCGGCGTCACCGAGGAAGACAAGGACTACTTTGAATGCAACGCCCGCAACATCATCACCACCTGGGGTGAAGAGGACGCTTTGCTCAACGAGTACGCCAGCCGTGCCTGGGCAGGACTCACGGAAACCTATTATGCCTATCGTTGGAAAGAGTTCTTCAAGGATGTCAATGCCGCCATCGCCGCCAAGAAACCCTTCGATGAGAAGGCTTATCATGAACGCATCTGCAAATACGAGGGACAGTGGTGGCGCGAGCGCCTCGGCAGTTTCAGCGCAGAACCCCAAGGCGACGGTGTGGCCCTGGCCAAAGCCATCGCCGAGAAATACCGCGCCGAGCTGGAAGCAAAATACTAACGGAATATCGCCTTGCGAGCCATCAAGGTCATGGATAGTCCTCTTGCCACCATAAACAGCAGGAAGGCTATCCATAGACCGTGGTTGCCATAGTGCGGCATCAGCAACAACGAAGCGGGAAGGAACACCGCCAGGGCGGAGATGAGCATGGTGTTGCGGATGGCCCTTGCCGCCGTGGCCCCGATATACACTCCGTCCCAAAGGAAAGCCGCAAAAGTGATAAGCGGAATGGCCATCATATAGACATGATAAGGCTTGGCCTGCAAGACGACCTCTGGCTGGTCGGAGATGAGTCTAATGAAAGCATCAGGAAACGCCGCATACAGCAGGGTGAAGGGCAAGGCGATGAGAAAGCCCCAAAGAAACAGCAACTTGACCGTACGCTTGAGCTGACTTTGGTCGTGGGCACCTGTGAAACGCCCCACCAAGGCCTCCCCCGCATAGGCAAAGCCATCGGTGAAATAAGAAAAGATGTAGAAAAACTGCATCAGAATCATATTCACCGCCAACATATCGTCGCCGAGTTTGGCCGACTGGTTGTTGAAATAGGCGATGCTCAGCACCAAGAGGATGCTTCGGATCATGAAGTCGGCGTTCACCTGGAAAAAACGTCTCAGCTTCTCCGCTTGCAGAAGCACCTCTTTCTTTATAGGAATCAGATAGTTGCGGAATTTCGTCAGCAGGAAAGCCAGTGCCACAGCCAGGCCGACGTATTGGGCGATGACCGTGCCCAGGGCCACCCCCGTGACACCCATGCCCATACCATTGACAAACAGGATGCTCAATGCGATGTTGACCACGTTGGTGACGATGGCGATGGTCATGGGGATGGTGGTGTTTTGCATCCCGATGTACCACCCGTTGAAGGCATACAGGCAAAGCACCGCCGGCGCCGCCCAGATGCGCACCCTGAAATAAGTGACTGTGTGGGCCAATACCTCTTCGCTGCCGTGCAACAACTTGAGGCTCAACCATTCCACGAACCCTTGCAACGAAAGCACCAAGATCGTGGCTATCAAGGCAATACAGAGAGAGCGATAAAGCGAGTGCGCCATCTCAGTTCTATCGCCGGCACCGTATGCTTGAGCCGTAAAACCCGTGGTTCCCGCCCGCATGAAGCTGAAGATGGAATACATCACACTGAAAATGGTGCCGCCCAAGCCAATGGCCCCGATATAGACAAGGCTGTCCTGATGGCCCATCAACACCATATCAACCAATCCAAGCAGCGGGACAGTGATGTTGCTGATGATGTTGGGGACAGCAAGTTTCAGGATAGAGCGGTTAAGGGATTCTTTTGACATAAAAAAATGGGATTTCAAGTTGCAAAAGTACGAGTTTATACTTATCTTTGTCGCTTCAAACAACGAAAACTATGATCTTCTACTTTTCGGGCTGTGGCAACAGCCGTCATGTGGCCGAAACGTTGGCTGAAAAACTCAACGACACCTTGGTTTTCATTCCTGAGGCGGCGCGTGGAGGTCTTTACGACTACACCTTAGCTGAGGGGGAGCGACTCGGTTTTGTGTTTCCCGTGTATTCCTGGGCACCACCACGTTTGGTGCTTGATTTCGTGAAACGCCTCAAAATCTCCAAGCCCGATTACGTTTATTTCGCCTGCACCTGCGGCGACGAGTGTGGTCAAACCGAAGCCATTTTCCGCAAGGCCCTCAAAGAGAAAGGGTGGGAATTGACCTCCTGCTTCAGCCTGATCATGCCGGAGACCTATATCGCAATGGGCGGCTTTAAGCTCGATACTGAGGAGAACGCCAAGAAGAAAATCGTCGCAGCCGATGCCACTCTCGCCCGTAACCTTCCACGCCTGGTGAACAAGGAACGTTTCTCGGAAATCACCGTGGGCAGTTTCGCATGGTTGAAGAGCCATGTCATCAACTCGGGTTTCAACCGTTATGCGACCGACGACAGCAAGTACCGCTCCACCGAGGCCTGCGTCCATTGTGGCCAATGCGTGGAAGTCTGCCCTTTAAAGAACATCGTCTTGGAAAATGGCCGTCCGAAATGGCAAGGCCACTGTACGATCTGTATGGCCTGCTACCACCATTGCCCTGTCAATGCCATCCAATACGGCAAAGCCACAGAGGGCAAGGGACAATATTACTTTGGGAGGTAAACCATGAAACAAATCCTTGTCAACATAGACTATCTGCCCTGCGTCAACTACTCCATGATCAACAACGGAGTGCAGGTATGCAATTCCCTGGTACTGGAGAACGCTGACGACAGAGATTGGTCTCCGTTGACCGTCACCCTCAGCGGGCCTTGTCTGAAAGAAAGCGTCTGCCATCTGGAATCCCTTCGGAAAGGACAGGCGACGCAGCTCAACTTGGTGAAGATCATGCCCGACATCAAGGTGTTGAGTGAGATTACCGAGGCCATCAACACAACATTTGTCTTGACCGTGAAAAGCGAGGAAGTGCTGTTGTTTGAGCAGGAATACCCGATCACGCTACTGTCGTACGAAGAATGGTCAGGCAGTGGTGTGATGCCCGAGCATCTGGCGGCTTTCGTCGTGCCCAACAACCCCTATCTGCCCAAGATCAAGCTTGCCGCGGCCAAGTTCCTTGAAAAATGGACCGGCTCCTCCGACTTTGATGAATATCAGACCCAGGACCGCAACCGGGTCCGCGCCCAGGTGGCCGCCATCTTTGAGGCCTTGCGCTCCGAGGGCATCATCTACTCCGCCCCACCTGCCAGCTTTGAAACCACAGGACAGCGTATCCGCATGGCTGACAAGGTGTTGAAAGAGAAACAAGGCACCTGTTTAGACACAAGCCTGCTCATCGCTTCCTGTCTGGAAGAGATCGGCATCTTCCCCATTGTCATCATGCTGAAAGGACATGCTTTGGTAGGTGCATGGCTCACCCCGAACGTGTTCCCTCAAGTGGTTTGCGACGATGTCAGTTACCTGCTGAAAGAGATGGCCGATGGCAACAACAACCTGGTTGTCCTTGAATCCACCGCCATCACCTCATCATCGCCCATTCCGTTTGAAGAGGCCGTCAAAAGCGCCACGGTGATGCTCCGCGACGAAAAACGGTTCTTGTATTTCATCGACATCCACCGTTGCCGCCTCAGCAACATCAAGCCCATGCCCCAGAGGATTCAAGTCGATGGCACCTGGACGTTCGACAACGAAGGCCTGGCGCATGAGAACGCGACAGCCAACGTCAGCAACTTCAGCCATTACGACCTGCGCTTGGACACCAAGAAACCAACCACCAAGCAGATGATTTGGGAGCGCAAACTCCTCGACTTCTCCCTGCGCAACAACCTGCTGAACACCCGTCTGGGGCGAAGAGTCGTGCCTTTCATCTCTTTCGAAATCGAGAATCTTGAAGATCATCTGCAAAAAGGAGAAGACTATCACATCACCCCGACCCCGGGCAAGAAACTCTCCCCGAATCCCGACGGGATGTACGATTCCAAACAACAGGCCACCGAGCACGAGACCTACGTGGCAGAGCTGATCCGCGACCATAAGATCGCCTCCTACCTGGCAGAACCCGAGTTGCAGAACGCCCTGAAATTCATCTACAGAACCGCCCGGACCTCCTTGGAGGAAAACGGTGCCAACAGCCTGTTTCTGGCCCTCGGGATGCTGAAATGGTACGAGAACAACAAAAGCCAACAACCCAGGTTCGCTCCCATCCTCCTGCTGCCCGTTGATATGGTGCGCAAGAGCGGCAACAACTTCCTCATCAGGAAACGCGACGAGGACATCATGCTGAATATCACGCTAGTGGAGCTATTGAAGCAGAACTTCGCCATCAACCTGGACTCGCTGAAGGAGCTCCCGCAAGACAAGAACGGCGTGGATGTGAAGATGGTGTTCACCTACTTCCGCAGGGCCATCATCGACCAAAAGAAATGGAATGTCCTGGAGGAATCGATGTTGGGGCTGTTCTCTTTCAACAAGTTCGTCATGTGGAACGACATCCACTCGAACGCCGACAAGCTGCAAGAGAACGTGATTGTGTCCTCGCTCATCGCCAACCAAGACCAGCAGGGAATCGACACCGATCCCGTGGACGCCCGCGACATCGACAAGGCCAATGCCCCCATGGATTTTGCCATCCCCCTCGACGTGGACTCGTCGCAGATGGAAGCCATCGTGGAGTCGGGACGCGGACGGAGTTTCATCCTGCATGGTCCCCCAGGCACAGGCAAGTCGCAAACCATCACCAACATGATTGCCAATGCGCTGTACCAAGACAAAAGAGTGCTGTTCGTCGCCGAGAAAATGGCCGCACTGTCGGTGGTACAGAGCCGACTCGAGAAAATCAACCTGGCGCCCTTCTGCCTGGAGCTACACTCGAACAAGGCCACCAAGAAGCACTTCCTGGAGCAGATGGAACAGGTGCTGAAAGTGACAAAAATCAAGTCGCCCGAGGAATACGAAGAAAAGTCAAAGGAGCTGTACAAGGAGCGAAAAGAGCTTATCAGCTATATGGAGGCCCTGCATCGCAAAGGACCAAGCGGCCTGAGTCTCTACGAATGTATCTCCGAATACATCGCCATCAATGAAGAGGAAACCCTCCAGCAGCTCCCACCTTTGGAACACATTACCGCCACCTATATTGAACAATGCAGGAAGCAGGTGGAACCCCTCAGCACCATCATCAGTATCGTGGGACAAATCAACCAATGCGGGCTCATTGGGCTGGAACCTATCGACAACAAAATCAGCACCTTGGAAAGCATCAAGACCCTATTGAAACAATTCAAAGAGGTCAACGCCCAATATACCGATAGGCTCAACCATCTAAACGACACCCTCCTTTTTGACCTCAAAACGGAAGATGACCTCCAGTGGCTCGCCATGTTCACCGACTACCTCAAATTTGAGAAAAGCGTTGACGAGCTGCATGAAACCAAACTGTCCTCTTACCGTCAGGACTTCCTGCAAATTGACGTGGACGCTTATCTGAAAGAATGGAAAGAGATCCTCTCGAAATGGTTCCTGCCACGTTATTTCAAAAAGAAACAATACATGAAGGCCATTCAGGTGTATGGCAACATCTTTGAGTCCAGCTTGGAGGAAACGTTGCAGCATGTCGCCGACTATCAAGAAGGGCGGAAGAGACAAGCCGCGCAGCTTGAGGAACTCGTGGCTTTTGCCCGTGCCCGAGGCATCAACCACCAAGATCGTCACACCCTTTATCTCGCCTATTTGGACGAAAATACCGCCATCCGAAGGGAAGAGTTCCTCCAGGACGCTCCCCGACTGGTCTCGTTGCATCAGCAATTGGCCGACGTCATCAAGCAAATCCAAGACCTGACCTCCCCGCAAAACACCAGGGAAGTGATTCTTCAGCATCAAGACGCCTGGATGAACGACTACGGAAAGATGAGCGACTGGTTCCACTGGGTGGATAAGAAACGTGAAATGAAATCCTTGGAACTCGAGCCCGTGACAGGGATGATAGAAGAAGGTGTCAGCCCTCTCCATGCGGTGAACGCCTATGTGAAAGGCCTCTTCCATCTGCTGATCAAAAACTCCATTGACGAAAACAAGCAGTTGAGGATGTTCAACGGCATGAAATTCCGTCAGCAGATTGAGCGATACAAGCATGACACGGAGCTGTTCCAGGAACTCAGCAAGGAGGAGCTGTACTGCAAGCTGGCCTCCAGGGTCCCGTCGTCGTCGGCAGCGAGATCCGACGGTTCGGAGATGGGCATCCTGAAAAGGAACATCGCCAATGGAGGAAGGGGAAACTCCATCAGAAGCATCATCGACAACATTTCCCATTTGCTGCCAAGGCTATGTCCTTGCATGCTGATGAGCCCGATTTCAGTGGCGCAATACATCGACCTCAATGCGGAGAAATTCGACCTGGTGATTTTCGACGAGGCCTCACAGATGCCTACCAGCGAGGCTGTGGGCGCCATAGCCCGTGGCAAGGCATTGGTGGTGGTGGGCGACAGCAAGCAGATGCCCCCTACCAGTTTCTTCATGACCAACCAAGTGGAGGAAGAAGATGCCGACATCGACGACATGGAGAGCATCCTCGACGACTGCATCACCCTGTCGCTCTGTGAGCACCAGCTCAACTGGCACTACCGCAGCAAACACGAGAGCCTGATCGCCTTCAGCAACTCGCAGTACTATGGCAACCACCTGCTGACCTTCCCTTCGATCGACGACCACACGGCCAAGGTGAGGCTTGTGCCGGTGAATGGTGTCTATGACAAAGGGCGGACCCGGAGCAACCCCGAGGAATCGAAAGCCATCGTGGAGGAAATCATCCGAAGACTTTCCGACCCAGAGCTGCAAAAATACAGCATCGGCGTCGTCGCATTCAGCAAAGTGCAAGGCGACCTGATTGAAGACGACCTGACCGAGGAGCTCGACAAACATCCTGAGCTCAAGGATGTCGCCTACAACCGCGAGGAGCCCATCTTCATCAAGAATTTGGAGAACGTCCAAGGCGACGAGCGCGACGTCATCCTCTTCTCCATCGGCTACGGTGCCGACAAAAACGGGAAGGTGTCGATGAATTTCGGACCGCTCAACAATGCCGGCGGCGAGCGAAGGCTCAATGTGGCAGTGTCGCGCGCCCGATACGAGATGATTGTTTTCTCCACCTTGAAAGCGGGACAGATTGACTTGAAGCGCTCCAATGCCAAGGGTGTGGAAGGCTTGAAGTATTTCCTGGAATACGCGGAGACGGGTAAGTTGCCCATTGTCGCCGAAGACCTTGCGCACGACACCGACAAAAACGTCATGGTCGATCAAATTTGCGAGGCTTTGAACCAAGCCGGGTATCTCACCGAACCCTTCGTGGGCCGGTCAAACTTCAAGATCGATATCGCAGTCTCCACCCAAGAGCATCCCGACCAATATCTATTGGGCATCTTGTGCGACGGCAAGTCGTATTACGAAACCAAGACTACCCGCGACCGCGAGATTGTGCAGCCCAACGTGCTTAGGATGCTCCACTGGAAAGTGATGAGGGTGTATTCCATCGACTGGTACGAAAACCGCGAGAGGGCAATGAACCAAATCCTCCAGGAGCTGGAAGCCATCAAGAATGGCACTAAAGCCAAAGAGAAGGTGAAAGAGAAGCCCTACGTCTTCGATGCCAAAAGAATCCAAGAATCCCGTGTCTCCAACAAGATGGAGAAAAACAACGGACTGGTACCCTATTCCGAAACCAAGATCAGACTCAGCGACAACTACCGTTTTAATCCTTTTAGCCCAGAGACGAGGGAAATCATCAGAAAGATCTTGTATTTTGAGCAGCCTATCACTGAGTCCTATCTTTGCAAACGCGTGGCCAAAATCATAGGCTTCAACAGGCCTTCCACCCTCGTCCAAAGGGCGGTGAACGCATTTCTCGAAGACTGCTACATGGACCCCTATTCCATCGACGGCATCCACAGCTATTGGCTTACCAGAATAAACGCCAAGGACTATGACCTTTACAGGGCTCCCTCCCCGAGGGCCCTTCAAGACATTCCCGCCATCGAGATTGTGAACGCCGTGAAGGAAGTCATGATGGAAGAGTTCAGCCTGCCAAAAGACAAGATCCCCAGCCTCGTAGTCAAAAAACTGGGCTTCGCCTCCGCACGAGCGAAAATCATTGAAGTCGTCATGGAAGTCCTTGACACCCTCGAGAAAGAGGGAACCGTCCAAATGAACGACGACCTGGTATCATTGTGTTAAAATAAATTAACTAATAGATGAAAAAGCTTTTTTTATATGTGACCATGCTTTGGCTGTTGCCCTGGTCGCTAGAGGCGCAAAACACGGCCAACGACTACACTCGCTACGTGAACCCCTTCATCGGTACGCAGACCGACGAAACGGGGGCCCTCAGCGGCAGCACCTTCCCTGGCGCGACGATGCCGCAGGGCATGGTGCAACTGAGTCCTGAGACCGAGCAGATGGTCACCTGGGATCCCTGTTCAGGTTACGACTACAACAAAGACATCATTTACGGTTTCACCCATACCCACCTCAGTGGCACAGGCTGCACCGACCTCATCGACGTGAGCTTGATGCCCATGACCTGGGAAGTGACGCCTGAGCAATTGAAGGCCGCCGACTTTGGCCAGCACTACAGCCATGAGAGAGAGTCCGCTTGTCCGGGATACTATCAAGTGACGCTGCAAGAAAGCGGCGTCAACGTGGAGCTCTCGGCCACAGTCAGGACAGGCATCCATCGTTACACCTTCCCACAGGGGCAGTCCCAGGCCGTGGTGCTCGACTTGGACCGAGGCACCTATCGTGGCGAGGCTTATTACTCTGGACGCAGGACCTACGACATCATCCAGGCGCAACTCCGCATTGTCGATGACCACACCCTCGAAGGTTACCGCATGATTACCGGATGGGCCAAGATGCGCAAAGTGTATTTCCGCGCGGAGTTTTCAAAGCCGTTCAGTGAGCATCTGATGATGAATGGCGGGCTCAACGTGGGGCGCAGCGACGTGGTGAACGGACGCACCTTGCGCGCCGCACTCAGCTTCGACCCCAACGACGGGCGCGAACTGACGGTGAAGGTGGCCATCTCGCCCGTTGACAACGAAGGCGCAAGGAAAAACATGCTGGCCGAAGCCCAAAGCTGGGATTTTGACAGCTATGTCAAAGCCGGCCATGACAGATGGCAGCGTGAGCTCAGCCGCATCGACATCGAAGGCACCGATGAGCAGAAGACCATTTTCTACACCGGCCTGTACCACGTGCTGATGCAGCCCAACACGATGAGCGATGTGGATGGCCGCTACATGGATACCAACTTCGAAATCAAGCAGATGCCCAAGGGGCAGGTCTATCACAGCACTTTCAGCTTGTGGGACACTTTCCGTGCAGCCCATCCCCTCTACACCCTCATCGCCCCCGACCACGCCGCTCAGTTCGTGCGCGACATGGTCTTGCATCATAAAACCTACGGTTACCTGCCCATTTGGGATCTTTGGGGACAGGACAACTATTGTATGATTGGCAACCACGCCATTCCCGTCTTGGCCGATGCCATCATGGCCGAGATTCCAGGCATTGATGTGGAAGAGGCTTATCAGGCCATGGTAGAAAGCAGCACGCGAAGTCACTTCAATTCGCCTTTCGAGGTGTGGGAACAATACGGTTACATGCCACAAACCCTTCAGGATGAGAGCGTCAGCATCACCATGGAGCAAGCTTTTGACGATGCTTGCGTGGCTTTAGTGGCCAAGAAATTGGGCAAGACCGAAGACTACGAGCGTTTCAACCGCCGTAGTATGTTCTACAAGAACCTCTTCGACCCCCAAACGGGCTTCTTCCGTCCAAAAGACGAAAAGGACAACTGGATGGAAGGCTTTGATCCCTTGTCGTACGAACAGCCCTGCTTTGTGGAAGGCAACGCCTGGCAATATCTATGGTTCGTGCCACAGGATCCCCAGGGACTCATCGATCTTTTCGGAGGCCAGAAAGGTTTCTTGAAGAAGCTGGACGAGAATTTCAGTCTCACCGCCACCTCGGGCGAGGTCAACGGCAACGCCAGCGGCTTCATCGGGCAGTATGCCCACGGCAACGAGCCTAGCCATCACACCGTCTATCTCTACAACTTCGCTGGCAAACCTGAGCGCACGCAGGAGTTGGTGGAGCAGGTGCGTAGTGAGTTCTACCGCGCCACGCCTTGCGGCTACGCCGGCAACGACGACTGCGGCCAGATGTCGGCTTGGTACATCTTCTCCGCCCTGGGTTTCTATCCCTTCCACGCCGGAAGCGCCGAGTATGTCATCGGCACACCCTTGTTCACCAAAGCCACGCTGCATCTCGCTGATGGCAAGGACTTTGTGATTTCCGCCCCCAACAAAACCCCTGACCGTATCCACGTCAAGAGCGTGAAGCTGAATGGCAAACCCGTAAAAGACTATAAGATTACCCATCAACAGATAATGCATGGTGGGACACTGGAGTTTATCTTGAAAAACAAATAAATTACCGACGACGTTCAAGACCTCATGTGACGTGATTGTAGTGACCGACGACATGCCTTATTTTGATGACTTTGAGGCCTCCGACGAGTTTGTATGCTGGCAGGACCTCATCATCTCGGGCGATGGCGGATGGGTGGTGGACCCCGGA
>CACZQL010000011.1 GCA_902783365.1 uncultured Bacteroidia bacterium
AAGCTTGGCCATATCGAGTTTCTCCATCTTTCCCGAAGAGTGGATGTAAGCCTTGCCGTTGCTGCTGGCACAGCCGATGCTGAGGTTCTTCAGCGCGCCGCCGTAGCCGCCCATGGGATGGCCCTTGAAGTGGTTAAGGGCGATCATGAAGTCGTAGTTGGCGAGATGGCCTCCCACGATGTCGTATTTGATGTGCGACTGGTCCTTCACGGGGATGCGGATTTCGTCGTATTCGTCCATGATATCGACGGGGAAGTAGTCGGTGAAACCGTGCCGACGGATGACTTCCCAGTGGACGGCCGAGTTGTTGCGCTCGTCTTTTTCGTCGCCAGGGCCATTGCCGTAGGCGGTGTTGCATTCCACGATGGTGCCGTCCACCTCATGTACGAGGTCTTTTATGAGTTCCGGCTTCAGATAGTTGGGGTTGCTGCCCTCACCAGTGGAGATTTTCACGGCCACGCGGCCTTTGGCTTCCACGCCCATAGCCTTGTAGATTTTTACTAATGCCTCAGGGCTGATGTTGCGAGTCAGATAGACTTTTGCTGAGTTTTCCATATTTGTGTTGTTTTTACTGTTGTCTGGGTGCTGGCTGGTACACGTGGTAAGGACAAAACCGCACAGAATAATCGCTAAAAGGTTTTTCATATAGCTTTGCTTGATTTCACTGGGCAAAGTTATAAAAAAATGCAAAAGAAAGATGGAAAAACTATGTTTTTTTGAATCCTTGTTGATGGTGATTACTCCATCATGCCATTGCTGTATTATTTAAGCATGGCTTCAATGTCGGCTTCCATTTCCTCGGGCTTGGCCACAGGAGCGAAACGCTTGATGAGGCTGCCGTCCTTCGAGATGAGGAACTTGGTGAAGTTCCAGCGCACGCCGCCTTCTTCACGGCCATCGGCCTTGCTGAGGCTGTCAACGAGCTTCATCGTGGCTTTGTCCTTCAGGCCATGGACGTCTTCGTTGGGCACTTGCGCGGTCAGGTACTTGAAGATGGGGTGGGCGTTCTCGCCGAACACGTCGATCTTTTTCATCAGCGGGAAAGTGACGCCGTGGTTGAGGCGGCAGAACTCGGCGATTTCCTCGTCGCTGCCAGGTTCCTGATGCTTGAACTGGTCGCAGGGGAAGCCAAGAATCACCAGACCTTGGTCTTTGTACTTCTTGTAGAGGGCTTCCAAACCATCGTATTGGGGAGTGAAACCGCACTTCGAGGCGGTGTTGACAATCATGAGGACCTTGCCCTTGTATTGGGCCATGCTCACCTCTTCGCCCTTGTTGTTCAGGGCCTTAAAGTCATAAATCATAGTCATTGCTTTAGTGTTTTTATGTTTAATTGTTGATTTGTTGATTGTTCTGTTTTAGTCCTTCGATGAGTTTATCGAGCGTGGGGATCATTTGGGTGATTTCTTCCACGGAGCCTTCATTCTTGATGATATCGGCACTGAGGCATTCGGGGATGTGCTTGGCCTGCTCGCGCATTTCGATGCCTTTTTTCGTCAACGAGACAATGCGTTGGCGCGAATCTTCCTTGCCTTTAGTGCGGTTGACCAGTCCTGACTTCTCCATCCGTTGCAGCAATGGGGTGACGGTGTTGGTTTCCAGCAGCAACTTGTGCGCGATGTCGTTCACCGGCTGTTTGTCCTGTTCCCACAGCACTAATAATACAAGGTATTGTGGGTAGGTGATGCCGAGCGGGTCCAGGTAGGGGTGATAGGCTCCCATGGTGAGGCGGGCCGCCGTGTAAAGTCGGAAGCACACCTGATTTTCCAATTTGAGTGGTTCGTAGGTCATCTTTTCAATTTATATCGTTCACGATGCAAAAATACACATTATTTTTATATCGCAAGCGATATTTTTGATTTTTTTTTCGAAAAAAAGAAAAAATGTATCTTTGCAGTCTGTAAATGAAATTATTATGACATTACAAGAAGCTATCGTTGCCCGCCACTCGGTGCGGCAATATTTGGAAAAACCTATCGAATCGGAAAAGGTCGCGCAACTGCGGGCCTTGATTGACGAATGCAACGCTCAGGGCCATCTGCACCTCCAGCTGGTCACCAATGAGCCGAAAGCCTTTGCCGCTGGCATGGCGAAATACGGCGGTTTCAAAGGGGTCGGCAATTATATCGCTGTTGTTGGTCCCAAAGGCGAGGACATGAAACTCGGTTACTATGGCGAGAAAGTGGTGCTTTTGGCGCAGACGCTTGGTTTGAACACCTGCTGGGTGGGCTTGTCCTACAAGAAGCAACCCGACCAATACCAGGTGCTTGATGGTGAGTCATTGGTGGCTGTAATCGCTTTGGGTTATGGAGCCAACCAAGGCAATGCCCATCCGCAAAAGAAGGGCATTGAGCATTTCTGTCAGGTCGAAGGTCCTATGCCCGAGTGGTTCCGCAAAGGCATGGAAGCCGCGTTGCTTGCCCCCACGGCCGTCAACCAGCAGCGGTTCGAGTTCATCCTTCACGAAGGCAACCGCGTGGAGGCCAAGGCGAAGTTCACCTTCATCGGCTACGCCGCCCTTGACCTCGGCATCGCCAAGTGTCATTTCGAGATTGGGGCAGGGGAGGAGCATTTCAGCTGGGTTTGAGAACAATTCTTTCGCAACCTTAACTTACATGGCGTTCAAAACGCTCTCCATGATGGCGGGCACATCGTCCTTGAAGACGCAGGCACCTGTCTTTTGGCACGTGTAATTCTTCCGCCACAATGCTCAAGGCGGTGAAGGTGCAGCCGTTGGCGTGTGGGCTGCCGTTGATGAGGAGAGCTTTCATTTGTAATACGCTTGTTTTTCTTCTTATTCTCTTCCCAATAGCTCCTGTATGGCTTCCTCCAGCATGTCGGGCGTCACCATAGGTTCGAAGCGAAGGATGGTTTTGCCATCTTTGGAGACTAAAAACTTACCGAAGTTCCAGCGGATGGCATCGCCTTGGTCGAAGCCGGTGCCGGTCTTTTGGTGAATCTGGTCGAGCTGAGCGGCGAACTCCTCGGCACCTTCAGGATAGCCTTTGAAAGGAGCTTGTTTCTTGAGATAGGTGTATAGAGGGCTTTCCGCCTCGCCGTTGACGTCAATCTTGTCGAACAGCGGGAAGGTGACCTTGTAGTTCAGCGAACAGAAATTCTGAATCTCCTCGTTGGTGCCAGGCTCTTGCCCCAAGAATTGGTTGCAAGGGAAACCAAGAATCTCCAAACCTTGGTCCTTGTACTTCTCATAAAGAGCCTCAAGGCCTTCGTACTGCGGGGTCAGTCCACATTTGCTGGCCACATTGACGATGAGCAGCACCTTGCCTTTGTAGTTGGCAAGCGACACGTCGCTTCCGTTCATGTCTTTGACCGTGATGTCATAAATGCCACTGGTTTGCTCGACCACGGGTTCATTTTCCGCTACTTGGGCGGCCTTGTTGTTTTGGTTGTTGCAGCTGGTAGCCATCATTAGTGCTACAACTGCGAGAAAGAATAGTTTTTTCATATTGAATAGGATTTAAAGCTCTAGTTTAATATAGTTATGCTTTGTTGAATTTCTCTTTTCCTTGTTTGCAGCGTGGGCATTTCTTGGACAAAACAAGATTCGCCAAGCAAACAGCGTATTCCGTTTCAGCGTCTTTGGGCCGCCATGCCAACGTATAGCTTACCTTGGCACTGGTTACCTCATAGCCTTTGTCAGTCCAAGCCTTTATTTTGTCTCTTCCTACTGCTGACAATGCAGCCACAGTAATGCCTTGCTGATTATACAAATAATCGTCTTTGTATTGAAGCCTGTCCCCACTTCTGAGGCCAAGCACTAGGTCCTTGCGACCTTTGCAGTAGTCGAGCCAAATGTCGTGCATGTTTAATGCTATCGAAATCGATGAAAACTCGGTGGGAGGATGGGTGACAAGATAGAGGTTTCGCTTGGCGCGGGTGAGTCCCACATAATAGGCTCGCGTATCTTCAACTTGTCTTTCATCTGGAACCGAAGACATGAGATAAACGGTGTCAAACTCGCGACCTTTCGCCTTGTGGATGGTGCTCACAAAGACGGATTTGTCATCTGAAGCGATGAAGTCCTCTATATTTGACTCGACAATAAAATCGTGTAAATCACTACGGTAATAGGTTTTGTTGATGGCCTCAAAGTCGGCAAAGAAATGCCGCATTACACTTAGACAGGTGCTTGAGGCATACGTTTCAAGGGTGCGTCTTTTTGCTTCCTGCCATTTCTCTTTCGACAGGGTTACTTCGTCATCCTTACCAATTTGCTTCATGAAATAACGCACTTCGGCAAGGTCGCCAAAACGGAAGTCTCCCATCGATTGGGCAACGGTAGCGTGCAGTCCTCGCTGTTCCAATTCGAAGGCTATTTGCATGGTTTCCTCGTTGGTGCGGGTAAGAATTGCCGTACTTCCTTGCGCCTTTATTTCGTTATTATTCAGCGACTTTAATGCCATCACCTTGCCTTCTTCTCCTGTAGCCGACTGAATGGGAACATGCTTCATTCGATTAGGGATTCGCTGCACAAAACGGTTGGCGCAGTCAACGATGGCTTTTGCCGAGCGATAGTTGTCGGTCATCTCGTACAACTTGGCGCCCTCGTGGCTGACGAGCGACTGCATATTGCTGGAATCAGAGCCACGGAAGGCATAGATGTTTTGGTCATCATCGCCCACCGCAATCACCCGCATGTCCTCGTTTTGCCGCATCAGGGCGTGAACCAGCCGGAAATCATCCGGTCCCATATCCTGCGCTTCATCGATGACAAGCACACTTTTGGCAATCTTCGAAGGCTCCACTTCCCCTTTTTCGATCATCTCCGCCGCATGGCGCACCACCTCTTTTGCCTCGTCCAAACTGCCTTGTTTGCCAATAAGGTCGAAACTGTAGGAATGGAACGTCTTGATTTCTACGTAGTGAGCGGCATTGCCCACCAAATCAATCAGCCGTTTCTTGAACTCGGTGGCAGCGGCCCTAGAGAAGGTAAGCATCAATAATTGCTCGTGTTTCACGTCTTCCAGCAATAGTAACGAGGCCAACTTGTGAACCAACACGCGTGTCTTGCCGCTTCCTGGTCCTGCGGCCACCACGATGTATTTCGACTGGTTGTCGTCAATAATCTCGCGTTGACGATGGGAGAGTGCTCCAAAAAGTTTGTCGTATTTGTCGGGGGTGATGTTCATGTCGATCTGCGCACGTCGCTCATCCTTGAAATATTGGTTGATGAACTTGCGGAAATCCATGGTGAAATAGTCGTTGACGAAACGCAATGCGGCATTGTAGTCGCGGACCATCAAATTGGCATATTCGCCCACGATATGGATCTGACGTATGCGCTGTTTGTAAAACTCATCCAACAGACGATACTGTTCCTTGCCATATCGGGCGCGACGGTCGGCGATACGTCCTATCTGCATGGTGTTATAGATGACGATGAAGCCGCCTTCGATCTTCATCAGCTCTGTCTTGGTAAGATAAAGGAGCGCTTCCTCGATGTCGGCGATGTCGGGTTTTTCTTTTTCAGCAAACATCGTTTCCTGCCGGCTGGCCATGAACTGTTTGAGCAGTTCAACCACGGAAAAGTTCACCAAGGTCATGTCTTTGGTAGGGTCTCGGCTGACAGTGAGTGTGTCGATGATAAACCGACAAATCTCCATGCGCCGCTCAAATCGGGCCATGGTGACATCCGGCGAAGTCTGAAGGCGAATCCCCACGCTATCTCTATAGCCTTCTTGTTTGAAGACATAGCCTTTCAGCGAAAGGAAATGGAGCAACATCCTCAACCGCTTGATGTTGGAGTAGGTGAGACCCGCTTTCTGAGCCTCTTCGTTCAACTCCTTGTAATTCATCCTTTGAGACTCTTCACCCAACCGTTGCAAAAGGAATTTTTCCAGCTTCAGAATGAGGTCGAGGTTGCGTTGGGAGGTGCTTTTGGAAATCCAGGCCTGCATGTCGCGGCTGTCGGCCAACAGGCCTTCCTGCCGCATCAGGTTAATGTTCCTAATCACCGTTGCCTTGTTCAATCCAAGGATGTCGGCCAGATAATCCACGCGACTTTCGGCTTCGGCTCCACGACCTTCGGCAGTTGCACGTGCACTGATCAGCGACTTGATGATGCGGGCAGCCTCCTCACGCGATTGCTCGTCAAAAAGAGGGGAGAGCGTTAACTTGCGACGGGCCTCGTCCATGTTCTTCACGGTGATGCCTGTTGCGAAGACATGGGGGGAATTGCTGCCGCGTTGTATGAATCCCGCATCCTCCAGTGCCGCGATGGCTGCTTTGACGCGCGTCTCAAGGTCATCGACTTCATCACCCCATCCAGCCTGCCGGGCAATGTCCAGCGGCGAGCAGCTAACCTTGTCGCGTTTGGCCGTAAGGTCTTTGATGGCTTTCCAAACCTGCTGGATTTCGCTGATGCTAAGCTTGGTTTGATTGAGGAGGATGAAATGTTTGTCCAAATCGCTATCATCGTAAAGCACAAAACATTCGGCTTGCATGTCGGGGTCACGTCCCGCGCGACCCGCCTCTTGCACATAGTTCTCCAACGAGTCGCTGATGTTGTAGTGTACAACCAGCCCAACATCTTTTTTGTCCACGCCCATGCCAAAGGCGGATGTGGCCACAATCACCTGAGCCTCACCGCTCATAAAAGCGTTTTGGTTCTCCACCTTCTTGTCGGCTTCCATCTTACCGTTGAAGGGCAAAGCCTGTATGCCGTCGCTTTTCAGGTGTTGTGCCAATTCGTGTGTGGTACGGGTGCGCGACACATACACAATGGATGGGCAGTTATGACCAAGTATCAACGAGCGCAACAGGTTGTATTTCTCCTCGGGGGTATCGGCGTGAAGCACCGAATAACGCAGGTTCTTTCTTTCGGCATTGGCCGCGAATATCTTTAGTTCCAAGCCGAGTTTCGACCTGAAATAGTCGCAAATGTCGCTGATAACCTTTTGTTTGGCTGTGGCCGTAAAACATGAGACCGCGATGGGCTGGCTCAGGTGCTTTTTGTTCTGTAACTCGCGGATGTAATCGCCGATATACAAATAGTCCACTCGGAAATCGTGCCCCCAGGCCGAGAAACAGTGTGCCTCGTCGATGACAAAGCGCACCACATTCCTGCTGAGAAGCAACTTTTCGATGGTCTTGCTTCGAAGCATCTCGGGAGCGATATAAAGCAGGTTGGCGGTCCCCTCGGCCACCTGTTGAATGGCAGTGGCCCGCTCTAAAGGATCGAGCAGCCCGTTGATGGTTACTGCTTCACTGATGCCACGAGCTGCCAGGTTGTCCACTTGGTCTTTCATCAAGGATTGAAGTGGCGAGATGACCACCGTCAGTCCATGGGTGTTTCTACCTTCCATCAGGGCGGGCAGTTGGAAGGTGAGGCTTTTTCCGCCACCGGTGGGGAAGATCGTCAGCAATGATTCTCCGTGGATGGCTGATTCCACGGCTTGTTGCTGCATGGGAATCCCGTCGAAGGTGCGAAACTCGTCGTAGCCGAAGAACTCTTTGAGGCCGTTGTGGGCATCCAATCGTTGGCGGCAATAGTTACAGTCGCCACAGGAGGTGTCGCGCAAGAAGTTCATCACATTCACCACCTGCGGGAAGTTGCGCATCACCCAAGCGGGGGTGATGGAGAAAAGGTCGTCGGCACCAATCACCGCTAAACAATAGGCCAATTCAATTGGATACTGTCTCACTAGTGTATCAAAATCCGCATGACCACAAATCTTGCCTTCAAACTCCTTAAGAATCAATGATGTACAATCTTGTTGGGGGCGCAAAATCCTACCAATAAAGGAAGATGGCTTGGAAGGGGAGTAGTTGATGTATTTGAAGAATCCTTGGAACTCATGAGTTTGATGCAGCAATTGAAAGTAGATTTCCTGCCTGTCATGTGAAAGCTGGTGCCATTCAGCGATTTCGTCATTCAGCAAGTCGCGGGCTTTCATGGAGTCGTTTGCTGGGTTGTTCAGCTCGTCCACCTGCAACTTGTCGTCCTTCACCAACTTATGATACGGACGTTTTGGGAATAACAGCGGCGATAGAAACAACGTGTCAACGATGGTGGGGTTGCCCGATAATGCTGTGTATTTGAGGTCGTGGTTAATGATATTATGTCCACATATCGTGTCGCATTTTGACACAAAGGCATCGAAGTCGGCTTTGGAATGGGAGTGCAACACGGCGCCATCCTCTCTTACTGCCCCGTAATCCGCCACTTTTTTTGTATGCGGATCGACCTCAGTATCAATGAATGCTATCATATAGTTTGCAAAAATACATATAATTCCTGAACTACCAAATCAAACTTGTTCAGAAAAGTTGGCGACCATCCATTTCAAAGATTTTGAGGAAATAGATGGCGACGGAGAGAGGAATGGTTATGGCGGTGAAGTGCAGAATGTAGTGAAGCCAAACAAATTACCAGCAAATGACAGTCATTTCATTAAAAGTCATTGAATCAGTAGTTTATGTTTGTTTTGATATGCTCCTGCCAGATCATCAGCAAATTACCGGCAAATTAAACTCAAGCCCACAATGGAATGTATTTCATATAGCGTCGTGCTGTTGTCGGGTCAAGGGGTTTAATCCATTTTTTCTCATAAATTAAAACCTAAATCTACCTAAAAATCCTTGTTTCTTTGCTTTTGCGTATAATTCACTTGCTTTTTCAAGATCTTGTGTTATACCTTCTCCATTCTCATAGCAACGTCCTAAACTATATTGACCACCAGCATCACCTTGATCGGCTGCTTTTGAGTACCAATATGCTGCTTTAATTAAGTCTTTAGACGTCCCCTCGCCATAATAATAACAATCTCCAAGATCCGTTTGCGCTTCTGCAGACCCTTGTTCTGCCGCTTTTGAGTACCAGTAAAAGGCTTTGGTTTGGTCTTTCGGAACACCTGTGCCATGGAAATAGCAGCGTCCTAAACGAAATTGTGCAGATGCATAACCTTGGTTTGCCGCTTTCGAGTACCAAGAAAAGGCTTTTTCATAGTCCCCATTCTCTTTGAGTAGAGATTGTAATGCCTCCACCGACAAATTCTCTTCTGCCGTGCGGTGAATGTAGTAGTAACGAGCCTCCAATG
>CACZQL010000012.1 GCA_902783365.1 uncultured Bacteroidia bacterium
ACGAACACCCATCATCTGGTTTGCACCACCGAAATTAGAGATCAAACCGCCGCCTTTGGAGTTTTGAACCAAGACGACTAACCCAAGCAAAACACTGACTACCAGGATTAAAATTACTATTGCTGTGTACATGTCGTTTATTTGTTGTTTGTTTGACTTGCTTTAATTTGTTCAATTTGGGCTGCAAAATAAATACTTTTTTCTGGAAAATTCAAGCTTAATTTTTCATAGATGGAAATTGCTTTCTCAAAATAGCCCTGTTTGAGATACACTTTTGCCAAAGTTTCGCTCACGATATCATCTTTGTCGATGGTGCTGTTTTGCGCCACCGAGATGGGATTATAGAACTCGGCTTTGGGTCGGGAAATGCTTGGATTCTCTGCTATAAATTTGTCAATCAGCTCTTTGCGACTCATTTGTTGATGGGTGCGCTTCTCCCCGTCTTCCTCTTTTTTCTTCTCCTCCTCAAGCTCTTTCAACCTTGCGGTGACGATGGCCTTCAGCTCGTCCAATGTTTTTCGTTTCTCGTCCAGAATTTTCAAATTGTCTGACAGTTTTTCCTCGCCGCTACGGAGGTCGATCTCGGGGATGATGAACATTTTTTCCGGGATGACGGATTCGGAGGGCTGTTGACGCTCGATTTCTCGGGATTCCACAAAGCGGAAGAAGCTCTCTGAGGTGGCCGTTTCGGTTTCGGGGGTTTCCAAGGTCACGGCGACGGGACTCACCTCGGTTTCTTTGGCTTCCAGGGCTTTTTGGGCTTCCAAGGCTTCCTGTGCTTCCAAAGCTTTTTCTGCTTCCAAAGCTTCCTGTGCTTCCAAAGCTTTTTCTGCTTCCAAAGCTTCTCTGGCTTCCAGGGCTTTTTGGGCTTCCTTTGCTTTTTGTGTTTCCAAGGCCTCTTTGGCTCTTAAGGCTTCCTTATGGAGCTCCAGACGGCGTTTGGCCATCACCGTGAACATCCTGAGGTTGTTTCGGTTGGGGACGATGCAGGCGGTTTTCTTCAGCTGGGCGTCGTAGCGCGGGTCACCTTCGTTTTGGTAGGCGATGGTGAGCAGGCATTGGGCCATGCCGAAGTAGGGGTATTGTTGGGCCACGGCCTCGACGTCGTTGATGGCTTGGCCTTGGAGGGTCTCAGGTTGGCTGAGATAGGTGATGAGTTCCTGTTGATCCATGGCTTACCAGTTTACGAGTGCTTTGTTGAACACATCTTCCACCAAGGCTTCGATGATGGTGCCGGTGAGCGACTCCTGCACCGCGTTTAGGTCCTGGTCGCTGGGGTAGTCCTCGTAGTGCGAGAACTTGCTTTCGAAGTTCTTGGTGTTGTCGAACATGTTGACGAACCGCACATTGACTGTGATGGTGAGACGGTTCAAGGCGGCGGTCTGTCCCGCGGTGATGGCCACGGGAGTGGTCCTGTAGTCAGTGATCTCGCCCTCGAAGGCCAAATCGCCTCCCGACTCCACCATGTCGAGGGAGGTCTGGTTCATGACGGCGTCGCGAAGGGCGGTGGTGAAGTCGTTGCTCAAGGTAGGGTTGATGAGCTGGGCTTGGTTGGGGAAATACTGCACCGACACCGTTTTCGCCTCGGCGGGGATGGAAGCCCCGGAGAAGGAATAGATGCCGCAGCCGCGGAAGAGCGCGACCGTGGTGATGAGGAGCACGATGCGGGCGAAGTGTCTCATTTGATTCCGAATTCGTTGATTTTGCGGTATAAAGTCCTCTCGCTGATACCCAGTTCCTTGGCGGCGTCTTTGCGCTTGCCGTTGTATTTCTCCAACGCCCTTTTGATCATCTCTATCTCGTTTTGCTCTAAGGAAAGCGACTCTTGGACATGCTCGTGGACCACTTCGGCGGTCGGCACAATCTCCATGTAGTCGGGCTCGATGGTCTCAGGCTCGTTGGGCACACGGCTGACCACGGTCTCGCCAATGTGGGTGATGGGGGAGGGCTCGATGTAGTTGGTTTTGAGGCCGCCGGAGCGGGAAGTCAGCTCGTTGACGGTGTTGCGCAGCTCGGCAATGTCGTGCTTCATCTCAAACAACACCTTATATAAAAGGTCGCGCTCCGACACGCCTTCCGAGCTGTCCTCGCGTTGGAACAGCACGGGCAGGGTGGTGGACACCTTGTTGGGCAGGTATCGCTCGAGCACAGCCTCGGTGATGGTGCGTTGCGGCTCGATGATGGAAATTTGCTCCGCCACGTTCTTAAGCTGGCGCACGTTGCCGTCCCAGCGGTAATTCTCCAGCAGGGTCACCGCCTCCGGGGTCAGGGAGATCACCGGGATATGGCTCCGCTCGGCGAAGTCGGCGGCGAACTTGCGGAACAGCAGGTGGATGTCGCCCTTGCGTTCGCGCAAGGCAGGGATGTGGATGGGAATGGTGTTCAGACGGTAGTACAGGTCCTCGCGGAACTTGCCTTTCTGAATCGCCACAGGCAGGTTGGCGTTGGTGGCGGCCACTACCCTCACGTTGGTTTTCATCACCTTGCTGCCACCTACACGGATGTATTCGCCGTTTTCCAGCACACGCAACAGCCTGGCCTGGGTGGAGAGCGGCAGCTCGCCTACCTCGTCGAGGAACAGGGTGCCCTCGTTGGCAATCTCGAAATAACCCTTACGTTCGGCGATGGCTCCGGTGAAGGAGCCTTTTTCGTGGCCGAACAGCTCCGAGTCGATGGTGCCCTCGGGGATGGCTCCGCAGTTCACGGCGAAATACTGGCCGTGCTTGCGCGCGCTGTTCTGATGGATGATCTTCGGAAACACGTCCTTGCCCGTGCCGCTCTCGCCAGTAATCAGCACCGTGAGGTCGGTGTTGGCCACCTGTGCCGCAATCTCAATGGCATGAAGCAGCTGCGGGTCGTTCCCGATAATCCCGAAGGTCCGTTTGATGCTTTGTATATCCATAGCTTAAATTGGAATGCGGAATTCGGAATGCGGAATGCGGAATATTATTTTCCGACAGGCTTATTCCGCATTCCGCATTCCGAATTCCGCATTATCTTAAGACTGCATTAAGTTCCTTCTCCATGGCGCTCTGGATGCGGCTCATGGACTTCTCGATGGCCTTGTCGGTCAGGGTGGAGGTCGTTGACATCAGGATGAAGCTCATGGCGTATTGTTTCTTGCCCTGCGGAATCTTCTCGCCTTCATACACGTCGAACAGGCTCATCGATTGCAGCAGCTTGTTCTCGGCGGCGAGGGCCACCTTTTTCACTTGCTCGAAGGTGACGTCCTTGTCGAAGATCATGGCCAGGTCGCGGCGCACGGCGGGGAACTTCGACAACGGCGTGAAATGCACTTCGGGAGCTTTGCCATAGAGTTTCATCAACTCGGTCCAGTTCAAGCTGGCGTGATACACGTCCTTCTTGATGTCGAAAAGCTTCAGGGTCTTCTTGCTGAGTCTGCCGTAGGTAGCGATCTCCTTGCCGTCGAGGACCAGGGTGCTGGAGTATTCGTAGAGTTTCTTGGTGCCCACTTGCACGTCGATTTGGCCCAGGTCGATACGCAGCTGGTGCAGGATGCCCATGACATATTGTTTCAGGTCGAAGAAATCGAGGGGCTTGGCTTGGTTGTACCACAGCTCGGCCTGCTTGTTGCCGGTGAGGAAGAGGTCGAGGCAGGTGTGCTCGCTGAAGGGGGCGAGGGTGTGCTCGTTGTCCTGCGCGGCTTTCGGGTCGAAGAAATACACGTTGCCCAGCTCGAAGAACTTCATGTCGCTCACCTTGCGGTTCTGGTTGAAGGCGATGGACTCCAGTCCGCCCCAGAGGAGGGTCTGGCGCATCACGTTGAGGTCGCTGCTCAAAGGATTCAGGATCTTCACGTTGCGTTCGGGGTCGAAGTCGTCGAAGGCTTCGCTGTAGGCCGACTTGGTGAGGGAGTTGTTCATGATCTCGTAGAAGCCGTTGGCGACGAGCATGTCGGAGATCTTCTGCTGGAGCTTATCGACGTTGGGCTTGTTGGCGCGGCTCACCGAGGTCTGGATGCGGCTCGGGATATGGATGTTGTCGTAGCCGTAGATGCGGAGGATTTCCTCCACCACGTCGGCGGGACGGGTCACATCGACCTTGCAGGTAGGCACGTCGATGAGCACGTGCTGGTCGTCTTGTTCCACCACCTTGCAGTCGAGGCTCTTCAGGATGTTGACGGCCTGGGTCTTGTCGATTTCCTGGCCGGCCATCTTGTTGAGGTAGTCGAACTTCAGATGGACTTGAGCGGGTTTGAAGTCGCCGTTTTTCACGTCCTTGATTTCGGAGGAGATGGTTCCTCCGGCCAGTTCCTTGATTAATAAGGCGGCGCGTTTGAGGGCGTAGAGGGTGATGTTGGGGTCGGCGCCGCGTTCGTAGCGGAAGCTGGCGTCGGTTTGCAGGCCGTGGTACTTGGCGGTCTTGCGGATGCTGGTGGGGTTGAAGTAGGCGCTTTCGAGGAACACGTTGGTGGTCTCCATGTTCACGCCGGACTTCACGCCGCCGAACACACCGCCGATGCACATGGGCTCCTCGGCGTTGCAGATCATCAGGTTGGTGTGGGTGAGCTTGCGTTCCACGCCGTCGAGGGTGACGAAAGGCGTGTTGTCGGGCAAGCATTTCACCACCACTTTCTTGCCAGCGATCTTGTCGGCGTCGAAGGCATGCATGGGCTGGCCCACTTCCATCAACACGTAATTGGTGATATCGACGATGTTGTTGATGCTGCGGATGCCGACGGCGGCGAGGCGGTGTTTCAGCCAGTCGGGCGACTCCCCGACTCTCACGCCGCTGATGGTGACGCCGGAGTAGCGGGGGCAGGCTTGGGTGTCTTCCACCACGACCTCGATGTCGTTGTCATGGTTGTCCACCTTGAATTCCTCGACCGAGGGGAGGATGAGGTGGTATTTTGTGGTGTTCTCGCGTTGGTTGAGGGCAGCCACCAAGTCGCGGGCAGAGCCGATGTGGGAGGTGGCGTCGCTACGGTTGGCGGTGAGGCCAATCTCGATGGTATAGTCCTCTTCCACAGGGAAGTAGAACGAGGCGGGTTTGCCCACTTCATAGTCTTCGGGCAGCACCATGATGCCCTCGTGCGAGGGTCCGAGTTGCAGCTCGTCCTCGGCGCAGATCATGCCTTCGGAGACTTCGCCGCGAATCTTGCCTTTCTTGATGGTGAAGCTCTCGTCGCCTTTCCACAGCTCGGTGCCGATGGTGGCCACCAGCACGGTCTGTCCCGCGGCCACGTTGGGCGCGCCGCACACGATGTGGAGGGGTTCCTCGCCGCCGCAATCGACGGTGGTGATGTGCAGGTGGTCGGAGTTGGGGTGATCCACGCAGGTGAGCACTTTGCCTACCACCACGCCCTTCAGGGCGCCTTTCACCGACTCGAAGGGGGTGAGGTCTTCCACCTCAAGACCCGTGGAGGTCAGCACCTCGCTGACTTTCTCCGCGGAATAGTCGCAGTTGACGTATTGTTTCAACCAGTTATAGGAGATCTTCATTCTTGTTTAATTTTAATTCGGGCGGCAAAGATACGAAAATCTGACAAAATGTCACTATCTTTTTTGATATCAGTTTTAATTACTCAAGTTTCGCGAGCTCAGCTTTTTGTTTTGGAGTGGTGATGAGGGCTCCTCAGCCTCCTTTTACCCTCTAGAATATTGAATTTTCAGACTTTTTTCTTACTCTTTGGGAAAAAAGCCGTATCTTTGCTCCCAAATACCTTAATGGAAAATGGCAGAAATCATTGAATACGAACATATTACACCTTTCTATGCGTCACCTTACGGAGGTAGCAGGCTCTTTACAGCCCTCGCGAGAGGCAAAAAAGTGATTCTCAAGACCCTCAAGCCCGAACATGCCAACGACCCCCAATGCCGTGAGAACCTGAAGAAGGAATACGAAATCACCAGCCAACTGGAGAACAAGTTCATCCGCAAAACCCTCGGCTTCGAGAACGTCCCCGGACTGGGCGAATGCATCGTCCTCGAATTCATCGAAGGGAAAAGCCTCGCCGAACATGTCCGCGTGGGCACCCTCAATGAGAAACAAATCAAATGCGTCCTCATCGACCTCTGCGACGGACTCAACTACATGCACCAACGCGGTATCATCCACTGCGACCTCAAACCCGAAAACATCCTCGTCACCGCCAACGACCTCCGCGTCAAGATCATCGACATCGGACTGCCTGAGACCGAATACAAGACCGACCGCGAGCTGCTCATCAAGGAAAACGAGTTCATCGCCCCCGAAATCATCAAAGGGGAGGAGCCTGACCAACGCTCCGACGTCTATTCCGTGGGGAAGATCATCGAGTTCATCATCGAGCGCGACATGATGCGCCAATACTCCAGCGTGGCCACCCACTGCACCCAGTTCTCCCGCGAACAACGCTTCGACAATGTCTCCGAGGTGAGGTCCGTCATCACCAAAGGCTTCTCCGCCATCAAAATCATCCTCCTGCTCCTCGCCCTCGCCGCCATCGGATGCGCCGCCTACGTCTATGTGCCTAAAATCATCGAGCAATCCAAAGCCGAGAAAGCGCAACGCCTCGCCGTGGATTTCCGCCACGAAATGGAAAAGATGCCAGGCGAAACCAGCGCCCTCTGCGAGAAATACAAACTCGTCTCCCTTGACGAACCCGTTGCCGTGCCCGCCGCCTGGCGCGAGGACAGCCTCCGCTTCTGCCAGCAAATGACCCCCTTCTTCGCCATGGACAGCCTCCGCAACCAAGCCCTCGCCGCCCTCCAAACCCAAAAACAAGCCATCACCCAAAGCCGACAACTCGACTTCGACGCCCTCCTCATGACTGAGTTCCGACAAGCAACCGACACCCTCGCCGTACGCCTCAAAGCCGAAGCCGAAAACCCCTCCGACTCCCTCATGTCCGCACTCGCCCACCAATGGCTCCAAAAAACCCGTTGACTCATAGATACGAAAACGAAAGATTCTCAGTTATCCTAAAAACGACTCAAAGTGCCTAGAATTAACAAGATATCCTCCATCGCTGTCCTCGCCTCACTGCTCCTGCTGTGCTCCTGTTCCACCAAACGAAACACCCTCACCCGAAGAGCCTACCACAACCTCACCAGCCACTACAACGTGTTCTGGAACGGTCAATATAGCCTCATCGAAGGCGACAAACAACTCAAATCCAACGCCAAGGACGACTACTCCAAAGTGCTGCGCGTCTATAACTACGGCTCCAAAAACGAAGCCATGACCCTTAACTCCCAAATGGACCGCGCCCTCCAAAAAACCTCCATCTGCGTCCAAAAACACTCCATGAAATTCAACGGCAAAGAAAGAGTGCGTTGGATCGACGACGCCTACCTCGTCATGGGAAAAGCCCACTTCTACAAACAAGACTATATCCCCGCCAAACGCACCTTCGACTTCGTCAGCACCGAATACAACTACAACGACATCGCCCTCCTCTCCAACCTCTGGCTCGTCAAAACCTACATCCAAACCGAAGAATACCCCAAGGCCATCGCCATGATCGAACAGCTCCAAAGCAAAATGGCCGATAAGAAAAAACTCCCCAAAGAA
>CACZQL010000013.1 GCA_902783365.1 uncultured Bacteroidia bacterium
GAATTGTTTTGTTGTTTTCATAAGCGTTTGTTTTAGTTGTTCGTTGCAAAAGTATACTAAAAAAACGCTTGTCAAGGGGCTTTCGGGGGCCGTCAAATTCTTGTCCCGTATTTCCCGGAAACGTCTGTTTCTATACAACTGGGTATCAATGCGGTAGCTTTTTTCCAATAGTTTTCATGTCCCTATCAAAATAGCTTTTGTCCTTATGTTTTAACTCGACACAAGCCTTTCTTGGAAAATAATCAAATAATGTTCTTGATCTTAAACAAAAAGTATTATTTTTGCGCAAAATTTTGAACATTATGAAGCGACCTCTATTGCCAAAGCAAGAAAGAATGATGCAAACATTAGGCGAGAATCTTCATTTAGCAAGGTTACGCCGCGATTTGTCGTCGGAACAAGTTGCAGAAAGGGCAGGCATTTCGCGCAATACTTTGATCAAAATTGAAAAAGGCGACGAAGGTGTGGCCATCGGGATGTATTTCCGTGTCCTTATCGTGCTCGGCCTTCAAGATGACTTATTGCTCATCGCTCGCGACGACATCTTGGGTCGCAAACTTCAGGATGCTGGACTTACCACGCCGAGACGCAGTTCAAAACGTCCACCTATTAACCATTGAAACCATGGAAAGAGAGATTTACATTTATTTCGATGATGCATCGACGGCTGAGCCTCTGATGGTGGGCTTGCTTACTGCGCAACAGGTACGTGGCCATGAAGTGTTTTCGTTCGAGTTTACTGAGGATTGGCTAAAAGACAGACATTGCCGTTTGCTTGATCCCGACCTGCAACTCTTCAAAGGCAGGCAGTATCTCCCTGAAACAAAAGACAATTTTGGCCTGTTTCTCGATTCGTCGCCCGACCGTTGGGGGCGTGTGTTGCTTGATCGTCGTGAAAGTTATCTTGCCAAATCTGAACAACGTCCTCGAAAGAGCCTCCAGGAGAGTGATTATCTGTTAGGAGTGTTCGATGAGAGCCGCATGGGTGCATTGCGATTGAAAACCTCGCCTGATGATGATTTTCTTGACAACGATCCAACATACAGCACGCCTCCTTTCACTTCCTTGCGCGATTTGGAAAACGCTGTGTGGCAACTGGAGCAGGACAACGACCAAGATGTCAGTCGGTGGCTGCAAATGATACTTGCGCCCGGCTCTTCTTTGGGGGGCGCGCGGCCCAAGGCCAACGTAAAGGATCTCAACGGGCATCTATGGATAGCCAAATTCCCCAGCCGTCATGATCGAAAGAACGTCGGTGCTTGGGAGGCGATCACTATGCTTTTGGCCAAACAATGCAATATTGAAGTCGCTCCCTTCGAAGTCCGCACCCTGTTTAATACCAACGCCACCTTCCTAACCCGTCGTTTCGACCGTGACGACCAAGGGCGACGGATCCATTTCACCTCGGCGATGACCTTGTTGGGTTACACCGATGGAGACCATTCCGGATGTAGTTATTTGGAATTGTTTGAATGGATCAGCCGAAACTGCTCTCGTGTTGAGGAAAACCTCGTTCAAATGTGGCGGCGCATTGTGTTCAACATTGCCATTTCAAACTGTGACGATCATCTTCGTAATCATGGATTCCTACTTACGCCAAACGGTTGGACGCTCTCGCCCGCCTACGACTTAAACCCACAGGAATACGGAGAAGGTCTAAGCTTGAACATCAACGAGTACGACAACGCCCTTGATTTCAATCTTGCCTTGGAGATTGCGCCATACGCTGTTGTTTCGAAGACCCAGGCGGAGCAAATCATCCAGCACACAAAGGAGGTCGTGTCTCAATGGCGGAGCCTGGCCACGGCCAACCATATCTCCCGTGAGGAACAGGAAACGATGCTTGGGGCGTTTAAATATTAGAGTTTCAACACTTTGTCGGAGTAGCTTGTTCCGTCTTCCATTAAATAATCAATAGTTTTTATTATTTCTTCACCCACTTCCCAATTTCCACTTCCTTGCCGTTGGCCATCACCTTCCAAACATAAACGCCATCTGCCCAATCCCCAGCATCAATTGTCGTCAAGTTCTCCGTGATGGCCTGGCTGTGAATGAGTCTGCCGTTCATGTCATACACCTCCACGCGGGCATTTTGCAAGGCGGTGCGGATGTTGAGCGTGTTGCCGCCCGGGTTGGGATAGACCTCCACCCCACTTTCAGGATCCACGGTCTCAGCGATGCCCGCCCCCGCATCCTCCAAAACAAGCAGGAACATGTCGTAAACATCACCTTCCGTTGAGTTATAGCCGCATACCACTGCGGAGCCGTCATCCAACACGCACATGTTCAATCCATGAGGATAGTCGGGGGTCTCGGGATAATGATGCCTCCAACGCACCGTAAGGTCTGGGTTAAGGCAGGTGATATTGAGATATCCAGGGTATTGGACATGATAATCCATACAGGCATGATAGACGATGCCTTCATCCGTCACCTTCACGCTGCCTTCAGGGATGGGATAGCAAGTGGCCATGTTTTGCTCGCCGACTTCATTATAGACCCGGTACTCAGCTTGGTATTCCAACGGCTTGCCGAACTTGGTCAGCTGGTTCCAAAACACGCCGTCGCTCTGCAAGCCCATTCGGCACGAATACAGCCACGCATCATTATTGAGCCAAGCCACCGCCTGCATATTGCTGTAATTTACATTGGCACCGTTGATGGTCGCGATGGGTTCCTCTGCCACCACATTGAAAAGCGAGTCGAGGACGAACAATGTCGGCACCGTATTGTTACCTTGGGAAGGCATCGCCACACAACCATATTGCATCGGTGATTCGGAATATTGGAAGAAGGGTGTCCCCGCAAAAGTCACTTTCAATTGTTTGAACCGAGCAGACTCAATGCAATCCAACAGATTGCCATCCAATGTGATACGAGCCATCCGATAGTCTTGAAGTCCCCCACTATTGAAAGCAATAATGAGATTGTTGTTTTGATCCAAAAAGAAACGGACGGCAAAAACGCTAGCCCATTGAAGCGGCAACAGCACATCGGTTTGCCCGGTAATCGCCAGATGTGCATCCAGATGCCGAATCCTGACCGACACCTCTCCATCGGCAAACCTTAGCAAGGCCCAAATATCTCCTTCACCAAACGGATTGGCACAGATATACGACTTCATTATTTTGGCCTCATCTTCCAACAACAACGAATCGAGGCATACTCCCTGTTTACTGAATTTCAATAGTTTGGAGCCGATGTTCACTCCTTCATTTACCAAATCGCATTCCACCAGAATGTTTCCATCGCAGGATTGACACACCGAGTTCGGCCCATGGTAAATGTCGCTGAAATAGTGGATTTCGGTCATGTTTTGCGCAAACGCCTTCCCCACGATTATCAGCAGGACGGCAACTATTGTGGAAAAACGCTTTGTCTTCATGGAAAGTTTTGCTTTTGTTAATAGGAGAAAAGTTTTAGGCTTACAAAATTATAAAAAAAGCTTCTCTCGATCGGCATTAATATATCCAACAAAACCGCCCACCGTGGTCTGAGTCCAGATCCATTCACCTTTCAGTTCGGGGAGTCGTTCGGTGAGATTGATACCGTTTTTCTTACAAGAGTTGAATGCCATCAAAACAACGATAGCAAATAATAATAGTTTTTTCATCGTTTTATATTTTTAGGTTGAATTTCGTTTGTTCATTCAACGGACAAAAGTATAGCAAAATTTCGCTAAAATCCCAAGCCTAAAGGCTATTACAA
>CACZQL010000014.1 GCA_902783365.1 uncultured Bacteroidia bacterium
CCCCGAAAGACGGCGGGATAGCTCAGCAGGTTAGAGCGTCGGATTCATAACCCGGAGGTCATGAGTTCAATTCTCATTCCCGCTACCAAAAAAAGACGGCGAAAGCCGTCTTTTTTAGTTTACAGTTGGCAGTTTGCAGTGATCAGTTTTCCTTTGATAATCAACTGCTAACTGCCAACTGCCAACTGCTAACTGCCAACTGCTAACTGCCAACTGCTAACTGCCAACTGCCAACTCAAATAAACTCTCGTATCATCGAGGTTTGCGGGATTTCCTTGTCGGGAACCGGCGTGAAATAATGGATGAAATGCAAGAGCCTGTGCGCTTCGGTGTAGGCCGAGCAGTTCTTCGGCACACTGGTGAGGATCGCCTCGGAATGGTTGCGCATCACGGCAAATTCCAATAAGTACGAGGAGTTGAACATCATGTCGGCATTCTCCTGGAAAGGATAAATCCATTGTTCCTCCGCGGCGATGACGTTCGGCCACTGCTCGATGGTTTGACGGGCGGTGAACGCACCTTTATTATAATCGCGCACGATGCGGCGCAACAGCCGGTTGTCGCTTGTCGGGATGATGTTGTGGTCGTCGAGCGAAGTGCTGGTCAAGGTGTTGATGAAGATACGGAACTTCACCGTATCGTCAATCTGGTCCGTCAAACGTGGATTGAGGGCATGGATGCCTTCGAGCAGCACCACAGTATTGGGATCTAGATGAAGCTTTTTGCCATTGTATTCCTGACGTCCCGTCACAAAGTTGAACTCCGGGATGTCAATCGTTTCACCGGCGAGCAATTTCCTTAGATCACGTTGTAGTTCCTCGTGTTTGACCGTCTCAAAATTGTCGAAATCATAGTCGCCGTTAGGTAACTTAGGGGTGTCTTCCCTATTCACGAAATAATCATCCGTCGAGAACGATTGAGGTTTCAGCCCACAGGCCAGCAGCTGGACGCTCAAACGTTTGCAGAAAGTCGTCTTTCCGCTGCTGCTGGGACCGGTGATCAGCACCAACCGCACACCGTTTTCTTGGTAACGCTTGTAGATCTCCTCCGCAATCTGCACGATCTTCTTTTCCTGAAGTGCTTCGGACACTTTGATTAGCACACTGGCGAGACCTTTCTGGCACGCGTCATTGACATCCCCCACGTTATTCAGCCCCATGATGATGTTCCATTTGAGATTCTCGTTGAACATCTCAAAAGTCTTGGGCTGTGGGACGACGGGGGCCAATCGGCTGGGATCATGACGGTCGGGTACCCGTAATAGCAGTCCGTGATAGTAGCGTTCCAGTCCCCAAAGCTTGAGATAGCCCGCGGAGGGCACCAGACGTCCATAGTAATAGTCGGCTGTGTCGCCCAGGGTGTAATAGTCCATATAGACCTGGCCACTGGTCTCGATAAGCTTGACTTTATCCTCGTAGCCCCTTTCGCGGAAGATGCGCACCGCCTCTTCCGTCTGCACCTCGTATCGGTGGAACGGGATGTCCTTGTTGACAATCTCCTGCATCCTTTGGCGAATCCGTTCGATGTCGTCGTCAGTCACCGCCGAGCCGTCGGCCTTATGGAAATTGCAGAAATAGCCATTGGAGATGGCGTTTTCCATATAGATCTTCGACCCGGGAAACATGTCGCGGGCCGCCTTGTAAAGCAGGAAGCATAGCGACCGGAAATAGATGCGCGCCCCTGAAGGGTCGCGACCATCGACGTATTCCACATCGCGGTTGTTATATACCTTGAAGCGAAGGCCTTGCGGGACATTATTCACACGGGCTGACACAATCTCGTATGGTTTTTCGAAATCAAACTCAGGAAGCATCTCCTGCAAAGTGGTCCCCTCGGGGAAGCTCTTGGAAGATTTGGTGTTTTTGCAATAGACTTGTATCATGGCGGCAAGAAATATTTTTGCAAAGTTAAAATAAGATTCCGTATCTTTACGCCAAATTTCAAATTTCAAACCTATGAAAATTCACCACGTATTTTTCCTTGCCATGTTATTATGTGCATCGTCCTCCTGCAAGCAGGAGCAACAACCTGAAAAACAACCTGAAAAACAGAAAATTGGCCCGACTGAACTCACGCTTCAGTCGGACATCATGACCCCCGAGGTACTCTGGGCCATGGGTCGCATCGGCGAATACAGCCTCTCGCCCGACCATTCCAAAGTCGTGTATAACGTGACCTACTACAGTGTGCCTGAAAACCGCAGCGGCTCCACCTTATATATTATGAACGCTGACGGCAGCGACAACAGGGTGCTTTCCGACGCTGACCAAAGCGAATACAGCCCGCAATGGCGTCCTGATGGTAAAAAAATCGGTTTCCTCTCCCCCAACGACGACGGAGTCATGCAACTCTGGGAGATCAATCCCGACGGCACTGGCCGCCAATGTGTTTCCAATGAGGCCGATGACATTAACGGATTCCTCTACTCACCCGACTGCCAAACGGTGCTTTTCACCAAAGAAGTGAAACTCAAAGAAACAGTGGCTGACATTTATCCCGACTTGGACAAGTCGTCGGGCCGTATCAACAACGACCTGATGTACCGCCACTGGGACCATTGGGTGGACACTTACGGACATATCTTTGTGGGCAACTTCAGCAGCGGCAAAATCGAGGCTTCGTTTGACGCGATGCAAGGCGAGCAGTGGGAAGCCCCTGTGCGCCCCTTCGGCGGCATGGAGGAGGTGCAATGGCTGCCCGACAGCAAGAGCTTCATCTATTGCTGCCGCAAGAAAGTCGGCAAAGAATACGCCCTCTCCACCAACACCGACCTCTACCAATACACCATCTTGAGCGGCGAGTGCAAGAACCTCACTGAAGGCATGATGGGCTATGACCTCAACCCCGTCATCTCCCCCAACGGCAAATACATTGCCTGGGAGAGCATGGAGCGCGACGGCTACGAGAGCGACAAGCAACGGCTCTTCGTGATGGACCTCGAAACCGGTGAGAAGACCGATTACTCCGCCCAATTCGACCAATGCTGCTCGGGTTTCAGCTGGGCCGATGACAGCAAGATGCTCTATTTCATCAGCGACGCCTACGCCACTGACCAGCTGTATTCGCTCACGATTGAAAACGGCGAGATCAAGAAAATCACCACCGGAAAGCACAACTACGTCTCGGTGCAATACAATGGTGACAAGCTGATTGCCGGTCGCCAGTCAATGAGCCATCCTACGGAGTTATTCTCCGTCAGTCCCACCACAGGCGAGGCCACACAAATCACCCATGTCAATGACAACATCTTCGCGCAACTCACCATGGGCGAGGTAAAAGAGCGCTGGATCAAGACCACCGATGGCAAACAAATGCTTACCTGGGTCATCTATCCGCCTCACTTTGACCCCAACAAACAATATCCTGCCCTGCTTTATTGCGAGGGTGGTCCTCAAAGCACGGTGAGCCAATTCTGGTCATACCGTTGGAACTTCCAGATGATGGCTGCCAACGACTATATCGTTGTGGCTCCCAACCGTCGCGGCTTGCCCGGTTTCGGTCAGGAGTGGCTGGAGGAGATCAGCGGCGACTACGGCGGACAGTGCATGAAAGACTATCTGCGCGCCATTGACGAGGTCAGCAAAGAGCCTTACATCGACGCCAGCCGTCTTGGCGCCGTGGGTGCCAGCTTCGGCGGCTTCAGTGTCTATTGGCTTGCCGGCCATCACAACGGTCGTTTCAAGGCTTTGATTGCCCACGACGGCATGTTCAACCTCGACGCGCAGTATCTTGAGACGGAGGAGATGTGGTTTGTGAACTGGGATCTCGGCGGTCCCTACTGGGATTGGAACAACCCCACGGTGCGCAAGACCTACGCCAACTCCCCTCACCTCTTTGTGGACAAATGGACGGCTCCCATCCTGGTCATTCATGGTGGCCTCGACTACCGCATCTGCTTCACCCAAGGCATGCAGGCCTACAACGCCGCCATCCTGCGTGGCCTCGATGCCGAGTTCCTCTATTTCCCCGATGAGAACCACTGGGTGCTGAAACCCCAGAACGGTGTCCTCTGGCAACGCCGCTTCTATCATTGGCTTGACAAATATTTAAAATAATCCATTAACCCTCATAAAAAAAGGCGCCCCGCGGGGCGCCTTTTTTTCGCATCGGTATGATGATCGGGATGGTTACTTCTTGACAACCATCCTGTTAATCAACTGACCATCGTGGGTGCGGACGGCGATGGTGTAAACACCAGCGCTGTAGGCACCAAGATTCAATTCAACCTGGGCGGCGTGGTCGAACTCCTCGCTGGAGATGCACTGGCCCATGGCGTTGAACACCTTGACGCTCTGAATGTCGCTCGCGCTGACATACAGCTTGTCGTTGGTCGGGTTGGGGAACACCATGACATTGCTGCTGTCCTCGTTCACATCGGTGACGCCGAAGTGCAGGGTCATCGGGGCATTGGGATCGCCATAGATGTCGTCGGCCTTATAGACGATGGTCTCGACAGCACACTCAGGATACACATAGTCGGTATTGGCGTCATAGAGCTTGAAGAACACCTTGTCGCCATCGTTGCCGCTGACAGTGAGGAACGCCACCATGTTGCCGTTGATGTTCACAAGACGGGCAGCGCCGCGGCATTCGCCATTGACGAAAGCACCAATCTCATAGTCGTTGTGCGTCAAGTCGGTGTTGGAGAGGTCAACCGTGACCGTCATGATGAGGTTGGTCGCAAACTGACGGTCATTGGTTCTCCAGAAGGTGGGCTTGCTGTTTTGCTTCTGTGAAACTGGTGACTTGGAACCACAGGCGGGATAGGTGAACTCCTGAACCTCTTGAGTGTTGCTCATATACATGTAACCCATGCCAGGCTCCATGATTTCGAGACCAAACCACTGGCCGTTCATGTACATGCCATACTGGAGTTTGCTCTTGATGACGTCATAATCATAAACCGTCATGTTGGAGAGAGCGTCATAGATAGAGGTCGCACTGCATCCCAGATAAGGAATCCAGTTCCAACCAGGATTGATGGTGATGGGATAGTCTTCCGGATTCAGCGGATCACCGTCGAACTGGAAGTCCATAATGTCTTGGGAAGCATCCACCACATACATCTTCGCGTTGTCGAGGGTGGTCAAGTCGCCATACCAATTGCCGTTCTCGTACATGGTGTATTGGGTTTGCGATTTGATGATGGCGGTATCGCCCACAGCGACAAGGGCATTCCTAAGCTGATCAAGTGAAGTTTCGTTGTATTCAATAGCGGCTGAAACCCAATTCCATCCTTGATGAATCTCCATAAGAGGTTCGCCAACGAGGAGACGAATTGAGTTCTTGACATCCATAATCGTACCCGTGTATTCGGTGGGATTCATCGGGTCATAGTTCGTCGGATCGCTGTAAATACGCAACGCTTGAGAGGGAGCTGCGAACACTTGGAAGGAGGCACCAGATTGCCATGTTCCCGTGTTGTCATCAAAGACGACAACCATGTTACCGCCACCGTAATTGAAAGGAACATCCAACACGATGGAAGTCCAGCTACCAGAGACGAAGGTCACCTCGCCACTGAACACCAAGTCTTCACTTGTGACAGGAACCCAATCAGTAGTGCTCTCGAAGGTGTTCTTAGTGGTGTTGACCAAGTAGAGATCGATGTTACGGATCTTTTCAGAACCAACATTGAAGAAATCAATGGCTAAGATTGTACCTGCACCCGTGTTGATATCATTAGCGGTGTAAATCTGCTGGGTCAATGAGTAATTATAGAAAGGATACGTTGGCAGATAGCCGCTGTTGGAAGTTTCGGATCCACTGACAAGGATTTTCTCTGTAGGCTCGAAGCTGCAGCTGAGGCTCCAGCCACTATATTCGCCGTCGCAGTTCGCGCGAACCATTGCATAATAAATCACCTCGGGGGTAAGACCAGTGATGGTGACCATGTTGGAAGTTGCGTCGATGAGGGTGCCCGTTTCAGGATCGAAGCTGGGGTCGCTGCTGTAGGAGACCTGCCAAGAGGTAGCGCTACCATTTTCGGTCCATGTCAAGATGGCAGAATTGTTGGTGACCCCCTCGCAAGTCAAATCGGTAGGACTGGGGCATGATTCAAGAGTATTGAAAGAGGCGACACTGCTCCATGCGCTAGTGCTAACATCGTCGCAGTAGGAACGAACCTTCACAAGGTAGGCACTTGAAGGCTCGAGGTTCTCAAGCAAGAAGGGGTTGTCAACCACCGTGTAGATGCTCTCGTCATTGACACTGATATCCCAAACGGTGGCTTCACCATTCTCGGTCCAGGAAAGCACAGCGCTGGAATTGGTCACGTCGCTAACCACCAAATTTGTAGGAGCGGAGCAAGCATCTGAAGTGGTTCTTGCCCAATAGCCTAACCACTGGCTAGTACCATCGGAACCGCAGTTGTTGCGGACGTAGAAGTAATAAGTAGTGGCTGGGGCAAGACCCGTGATCACAACGTTACTGCTGGTCGCATTGATGATTGTTCCCTCATCGGGAGCACCAGCCACGGTATGATAGCTGATGTCGAAGTTCTCAAACGGGGTGTCATCAGGATAATACCAAGTCACATCGATTGAGTTGTAGGTAATGCTGTTGGTTGTCATCAACAGATCATCACTCGGTTTGGGGCACAACACCGTGGTGGTGAAAGTCACCACGTCGGTCCAGTCGGTCAAACCATTTTCGCAGATGCCTTGCACTTGACACTCGTATGTAGTGGTAGGCGCAAGACCTTGAAGGGTGTAGGAGTTGTCACTCACCACCGCAGTTTGCCAATCACCTGCCGGAAGTTCATCTCCCACGAGGGTGAAGTCATCAACATTAAGCCAATACATGTCGGTAACGTTGTAGTGACGAATCGCGATGTAGCCTTGCTGGCCAGCCCAATTACTCAAGTCGGCGGTGTAATTCACATATTCGCCAGTGACATCACCTTCGAGAAGGGTGATATCGAAGGCAGCGAGATCGGTGGTGGTGGTGGAAAGGAGGATGGCAAAGTGTTCTACGGCATAGCTGGGATCTTGTCCACGCATCCAAACGCTCATAGTGCCTTGCAAGTCAAGTTGAGGTGTAATCAACCAGTTGTCGGGGGTAAGTGCACCAATATTATTTATATAGCTGGCGGAAGAGATGCAACCCTCTCCGGAATGGGCTATATAGGTTGTCTGATGCTCCCAATTATAGCCGTCGCCATCGTTGTCAACAATGGTCCAGCCTGTTGGCAAGTTGGTGCTTCCATCAAAGTCTTCTGAGAAAAACAGTTCATAGCCAGCGCGTTCTCTGTAACGCACATTATAACTGGTTTGAGCGCCTTGCCATTGCATGACGGCAGAGGAGCCACCGACATTAGAGACGGTAAGCGAAGTGGGATTGTCGCAGAGACCCAAGGTGGTAAACGGCAAATAAGTCCATTCGCTTTGGCCAAGATCACTTCCGCAGTTGGCCTTCACTCTAGCCACATAATTGGTCTCGGGGCTCAATCCCGTCAAACGGTAAGGCGAGCTGACATTGCCTTTGGAGATCCAGTTCAAGGTGGAAGGATCGTATGCTGGTTCAATGAAACCACGAATCATCCAACCATCGCCGGCAAACGACGAAACCAAGTCACCAATGATTGACCAACTGCCACCGTTTAATATCCATTGGTTGTTGGGCTCGGTAGAGGCACAATAGTTGATGACAAAGGTGCCATATTCTGTCAAAGTAATCCACAGGTTTTCACTTTGGTCGAACACCACTGCTTCATTGAGGGTAATCTCATGGAAAGCATCGGCAACCTGAGGAGTAACCGTCTCTGTGTAGAGGAGCGTACCAGGAGCATCGTCGCCACCGGAATAGATGTTGATGGTGATGTCCGAGGTATTGAAGGCGGCATCTTCATAAATAGAAACCTTGGTCAACATGCCGTTCCCTTGGAACATCGAGGCTGGATACATCACGCCCCAGGTCCAGTTGGTTGCGGTGTTGTTACCGATACCATTCACATAAGAATCATCGTCATATTGCAGCCATAAGGCTCCCTTGGAAGCAGGTACCGTAGCATACTGCAACTCAACGGCAGAAGCCTCGGTGTTCCAACTGATGAGTGCCGAGTTGGCGTTGACCTCTGTGGCAGTCATTGGCGTGGGCTTGGGGCAAGCAACGGGGGTAGTAAAGGTAATCGAGGCGCTCCATCCACTCACTTCGCTACCGCAATTGGCACGCACCTTGACCGTATAGGTGGTTTCGGGTTCCAATCCAATGAGGGTGTAAGGGGTCGTGTTGGCAGTGATCAAGTTGCTTTCATCTTCGTTAAGGCAAATCTCCCAGAGGTTTTGGTCGTTGGTGCCAGGCGTCCAGACCAATTCCACGCTCCTCGGGCCGGGTGCCGACGCAACAGCAAAGTTCGAAGGCTTTTTGCAATTGGTCACGGTGCAATCCACATGGTATTGAACTGGTTCTGTCATAACACCGCTGCCGCTGAAGATTTCTTCCCCATTGGCATCATAAACCACGTATGAAGTCTCGCTGGCATAGCTACCAGAGGCCCACTCAAAACGGATATCTATATCATCGCACACGGCGAGGGTACCACTGGCTTCACTACCGGAGAAAATGGTCCAAGAAGCGAGCGTCCCGCCGGTTTCCGCGTCAACCACATGAATGGCGTTGCCGTTCCAGCCGTCGCCATAGCTGTCATGCAGTGCATAGCTGATCTCGCACATTGCCTCAGGCGCACAAGCAGCAGTTGTAAAGCTCACAGTCCTCCAACTGCTGTTGCCACTCGGGCATACGCATTGCACACGAGCTTGGTACGTCGTATTAGAAGCAAGGTTCGTCAAAGTCATGCTATTCGAGGAGGTGTTTCCAAGACTGATCCATGTTTCATCGGTTTCGACCTTGTATTCCAAATGATAATTACCGTTGCCTCCTGTAAACGACAATTGGGCGGTTTGCTCGGTAACCTCATCCACCGTGAAAGAGGAGGGTCTGTCGCAAACCGAACCGCCACTGGGAGTGTAGGTGAAATTCGTCATTGGCAAGAAATTGCGCTGTACGGGACTGACCGCATCAAGACTGGTATAGCTATAGTTTTGGACAGAAGCTCCTTCAACTGTTTCACCATAGAAAGTTGCGGATTTGTAGTTACCTGTCGATATAAGGTAAAAACCAACCAACAAATTGCTTCCTCCATAAATATATGGAGTCTCAAATTGAACCGTCATTTCAGGACCAGTACCGTCCAATAGTCCTTCATAGACAATGGTACCTGGTCCATAAAAACTGCTGATACTGCTCTCGCCAACCTCAGCCAAAAACACTTGAAAGGTACCAGTCCATGCGTCAGAGGCAGGGGTTGACAAATAGAACGTCATGGCACTGATGCTGCCTCCATTCATGTCAGCCAGCTCACCGGCAGGGTACACCATTTCGCACTTCAGATAGGCGTCACCATAGAAGCCGTAAACAGGAACATACGAATTGGTGGCATCACCTTCATGCACTACCAATTCCTCTTGCGCTCTTGCCTCGCCCCAAAAAGCGAAGCAAATAAGCATCATGGCTAGTGATAAAATAAACTTTTTCATAACATGAAAATTAAGTTAATAATATGTGAATAATAATGTATAAATTTTATCATTTTATATAGAAATAACTATTTTGAATCGGACAAAAATAAGTCAAATCTTTAAAGAAACAAAACGATTTGACAAAAAGTTAACCCGATAACACTGGTTTTTTTATCAACAATGTTATCAACAAAGTTATCAACAGTTTTTGTTGATAAATGGATAGAAAACAGGAGTTTTATTGGAGGCGCTGGCGGACCACCTCGAAGCATACAACCCCTGTGGCCACAGAGACGTTGAGCGAGTCGATGTCGCCCGGCATGGGAATCATGAGATGTTTGTCCAGACGTTTGAGCAAGGCGGGAGCGATGCCGTCTTCCTCGGAGCCCATCACCACACAGAGCGGGCCGTGGAGGTCGGCGTTCCAAAGGGGCTCTTTGGCTTTCTCGGTGAAGCCCGCCACCTGCAAACCACTGGCCTGAAGGAAATCAATGGCGTCCTTCAAATTAGCCACCCTGCACACGTTGATGAGAGAGAGTGCCCCGGCGGAGGTCTTCATGGCATCGCCGTTGATGAGCGCGGAGCCATGGTCGGGAATCACGATGGCATCGACCCCGGCGGCAAAGGCGGTACGCGCGATGGCACCGAAGTTGCGCACATCCGTAACCCGGTCGAGCAGCAGCACAAAGGGATCCCTCCCCTGCTCATAAACCATGGGAATCACCCTTTCCAAGGCCTGGTACTCGATGGGGCAATGGAAGGCCACCACCCCCTGATGGTTCTTGCGCGTCAGCCTATTGAGTTTCTCCAACGGCACATATTGCACAGGGATGCCGTGCGAGCGGCAATGGTTGGCAATCTCTGTCATCTCCATCGTGCGGACACCCGACTGCACATACACCTTCTCCACCTCTTTGCCCGAGCGCAACAGCTCCAGCACCGGATGGACCCCGAAAACCATGTCATTCCTGAACTCTTTTTCCATGACCATTCTTATTTTTTTGCAAAAATAACAAGAATCCTGGTGAAAGACATAAAAAAATGTGTATTTTAGCAAAATGAAATCGAAACATTGTCGTTTTCCCAACAATACTGAATATGAACAAAATGAAAAAAACCTGTTTTTTGGCGGTCCTGCTGCTGGCGTTTTGCGGCGGCCACGCCAACGCCCAAGTCACCAAGGCCAACCCCATCGCGGGGAAAGCCCAGACGCAAGAATACCTCCAACACAATCTCGTGTATCCTGAAGAGGCGCTTCAGGCCGGCAAGAGCGGGCATGTCGTCGTCGCCTTCCATCTCGACGAGAAAGGCCAGGGAAGCGACTATCATGTCACACAGTCGTTCAACGAGGCCGCCAGTCCCATCGCCCTCGACTTGGTGAGGAAGATTCTTTGGGAACCCGCCAACAAGGACCTCAAACCCATCGCCTCCGACAACGAGTATGAGGTGGAGTTCAACGCCAAGGCCTACAAGCGCTACTGGAAGAAACGTCAACGCCCTGCCTTACCCTTGACTTTGGAGGCCGACAGCAGCTACCAAATCTACGAGCTTCGACAGCTTGAGGAAACTGCCAAACCCTTCTTCGCCGACGGAAGCAACATGGCGCAATACATCCTCTCCAACCTGGTGTATCCCGAGGCCGCCAAGGTCGCCGAGGTAAGCGGTACAGTGAGGCTCAACTTCGTGGTGGAAACCGACGGCAGCGTCTCGAACATCCTCGTGATCAACTCTGTAGGAGCCGGCTGCGACAACGAGGCCATCCGCCTTTTGCAGGGAACCCACTGGATCCCCGCTGTGAAAAACGGCCAATACGTCAGAAGCCACAACAACCAGGACATCACCTTCAACATCGGGAGCAGGAACTACCAGGACGGGAACGCCTATTGAAGTTGAAAGTTGAAAGTTGAGAGTTGAAAGTTAACAATTTAAACAATATTTAAACAATTTAATTAACAAAAATCAACAGTATGAAAAGATTCTTACTTACATCATTCGCCGTGATCTTGGGTATTTCTTTGTTTGCTCAGGAAGGAGACGGCTGGACCACCAAAGGAAGTGTTGGACTGAATTTCTCGCAAGGCACCTACACCAATTGGGCCGCTGGCGGAATGAACTCGCTCAGCTGGCAGGGCCTCTTCAACTATTCGGCCAATTACGCCAAAGGCAATTTCAAGTGGGACAACTCGCTGAACACCGCTTTGGGTTACAGCTTCTTCGACTTCAAGAAGAAACCTCTCAAGACCGACGACAAGATTGAGTTCACCTCACTGGCGGGTCTCAAGGCCACCGACCATCTGTTCTACAGCCTTGAGCTGGCCTTCCGCTCACAATTCGCCTACGGTTTCGACTACGCTGTTGACTCCACCCAGTACATCTCCAAATTCCTCGCCCCTGCCTACGTGAGTCTGGGCCTCGGCGCCGAGTGGACCCCCAACGAGCACTTCTCCATCAACTTCGCCCCCATCACCGGAAGGCTGACCATCGTCAACGACGACTACCTGGCCTCCATCGGGGCCTTCGGTGTCAACCAGCTCGACGCTAACGACACCACTGCCCACGCATATAAAAAGGTGCGGTTTGAGTTCGGCGCCCGCCTCACCGCCAAGATGAAATACACCGTGTTCAAAAACGTCGATTACGAATCCAAGCTGGAACTCTTCTCCAACTACCTCAACCATCCGGAACGCATCGATGTGGACTGGCAGAACCTCTTGGTGCTGAAGGTGAACTCCTGGCTCAACTGCAATCTCGGCACCCATTTGATCTACGACTACGACATCCCGTTCTACGACCTCAACCCCACCACGGGCGAGATGGTCAAAGACCCCAACTCGAAGGTGCAGTTCAAAGAGGTGCTGAGCATCGGTCTCCTCTTTAACTTATAATCCACATGAAACGCATCGGTCTTATCATCCTTCTCAACCTCGTCATTACCGGCCTCGCCTCGGCGCAAGACACCCTCCGTCACTGGACATACAAGGGCAACATCGGCCTCAACTTCTCGCAAAGCTCCTATACCAATTGGGCAGCGGGAGGCCAAAACACCCTCGCCTGGTTAGGCACCTTCGGCTACACCGTCAACTACGCCAAGGACAACCTCAAGTGGGACAACACCCTCAACACCGCCCTCGGCTACAGTTTCTACGACTTCGAGAAGAAAGCCATCAAGACCGACGACAAACTCGAGTTCACCTCCCTGGCCGGCCTCAAAGCCACCGACAAGCTCAACTACAGCCTTGAGCTGGCCTTCAGGTCGCAATTCGCCAAGGGTTACGACTACAAGGTGGACTCCACCGTTTACACCTCCCGATTCCTTGCCCCCGCCTATATCACCTTAGGCGTGGGCATGGAATGGGTGCCCAGCGAGCATTTCTCGCTCAACTTCGCCCCGGTGGCAGGCCGCATCACCATCGTCAACGACACCGCCCTCGCCGCCAAAGGCGCCTACGGCGTCAACGAGCTCGACAAGCACGACACCCTTACCCACGCCGCAAAAACCATCCGCTACGAATTCGGCACCCGACTCTCCGCCAAATTCCAATATACCTTCTTCAAGAACATCACCCTCGAATCCAAAATCGACCTGTTCTCCAACTACCTCAACCACCCCGAACGCATCGATGTCAACTGGCAAAACCTCATCCTCTTCAAAGTGACCCCCTGGCTCAACTTCAACCTCGCCACCCATCTCATCTACGACTACGACATCAAGTTCCCCATCCTGGACCCCAACGAGGAACCCGTTTTGAACCCCGAAACCGGAGCCCCATTAATGACCGAAGGCTCCAAAATCCAATTCAAGGAAGTCCTCAGCATCGGCATCCTCTTCAATCTCTAAACCTTTCACCTTTCACCTCTCACCTTTCACCTTTCATCTCCCATGACTCGCATCGGCATCCTTTCCGACACCCACGGCACCCTCCTCCCCCAACTCTTTGACTTTTTCAAGGATGTGGACGAACTATGGCATGCCGGCGACATCGGCAACCTTGAAACCGCCCAGCAATTGGAAGCCTTCAAACCGCTGAGGGCGGTACACGGCAACATCGACGACCATATCGTCAGACTGCAATACCCCGAGGACCTGTTTTTCCAAGTGGAAGACCTCAAGGTATTCATGACCCATATCGGAGGCTATCCCGGCCATTACCTGCCCGAAATCAAACACCTGCTTCAGGAGAAAAAGCCCGACCTCTTTGTCTGCGGACATTCCCACATTTTGAAGGTCATTTACGACAAGCAGCTCAATTTACTCCACATCAACCCGGGCGCGGCAGGCAACTCCGGCTTCCAAAAAGTGACTACCATGATCCGCCTCGTCGTGGACGGCAAGACACCGCACGACCTGGAAATCTTCGAAAAAGACCGTAACAGGCTGTTTTAACGGATGCGATCGACCGACCGAACCTTGTCGATGTCCTTCTTCAGTCCCGTGGAGGCCACAAGCATCATCAACAGCCCCAGAAGCGTGAGGAACGCGCCCCAGCAAGGCCACTGGAACGAAGGCGCGGCAGCAATCGGCTTGCCCGTGTTGAACAGGTAATACACGAAGATGGTGGCAATGAGCACCACCGCAATCCCCATATTAATCCGCGAAAGCTTAAAGAGCTGCACAAACTGATTCAGCTTCACCGCACGGAAAATAGAGAAGGCAATGTAAAAGTTGATCAGGAGGACGGCCACCGTGAGGATCAGCAACGGAAGCGCGTACAAACCGCTGAAGGGCAAGCTCACTCCCTCTGCCAAAGAAATCGTGTTCACACCGTAGGCAAACAATTTGTAATAGGAACCGGCGACATCAAGATAAGAAGCAATAGGCATAAAAAACAAAAGGCCGAAAGCGACCGCCGAAAGGAAAAACAGAATGGATTGTACTCTTTGTTTCATTTTTGTCAAGTGTTTTGAGGCTGCAAAGATAGAAAAAAACCAAAAAAAACTTGGCAATAAAAAAAAGTTCCTTATCTTTGCACCGCATTTCCAAAAAACCGTTTCCTCTTATTTTTCCTCAAACAGTTTTTTCTCAACAGATTTTATTATTTTATGTACAACATTTATGAACTGAACGATAAGACTTTGGAAGATCTGAAGATTATCGCCATTGAACTCGGCATCGACGATGAGGGCAGAAACAAGCAACAGCTGATTTACGATATCATTGACCATCAGGTAGAACATCCCGAATCAGCCCCCGCCGCCAAGAAACGCGGCAGAAAGCCCAAGTCGGAGTCGGCTCCCAAAGCCTCCAAGGAAGAGACGCCCGCTCCCACTGCCCCCGCCGCCACCTCCGAGCCCAAAGCCCCCAAACAAAGAAAGAAAAAGAACCCCACCCCGAAAGAAGAAAAGCCAGAGCCCACCGTCCAAAACGGGGAAAAAGAAGAATTGAAAGCCCCTAAAGAGATGCCGGCGGCCCCAGAAGCAACCAAAGAGCCTGCCACGCCCGACGAGCCTAAACCCAAAAGGGAAAAACGCCCGAGAATCTCGCGCGAAAGCAAGGCCAACGACGCGGAGCCCCGCAAACCCCAGGAGACCAAGCAACTCAGCATGGAACTGAAGGAACCCGCCACCCCTAAAGAGACTAAAGAGCGTTTTGAGTCCAAAGAAGCCAAAGAAACAAGGGAACCTAAAGAGCCCAAGGAAGCCAAAGAAACAAGAGAGCCCAAAGAACAGCCCAGGGAACCCAGGGAGCCTAAAGAGCCAAAGGAACCTAAAGAGCCTAAAACAGAGGTAAAGGAGCATCCGCAAGGCAAACACAACGGCCAGCGGGAAGGTCAAAGAGAACAGCGAGAAGGCCAACCCCAGCCGCGCGAAGCCCAAAAGGAGAACCCCACCCCACAGAAAGAGCAACAAACCGACCAAAGGGAACAGCAAAAAGCCGAGAAACAACGCCGCGACGAAATCCTCAACGAGTTCGACAGCGTGGTGGAAGCCGAAGGCGTGCTTGAGATCATGCCCGAAGGGTTCGGATTCCTTCGCTCCTCCGACTACAACTACCTCTCCTCGCCCGACGACATCTACGTCTCCACATCGCAGATCAAGCTGTTTGGCCTCAAGACCGGCGACACCGTGCTGGGCGCCATCCGTCCTCCGCGCAGCGGCGAGAAGTATTTCCCCTTGGTTCGCGTGGACTTCATCAACGGACGCCGTCCCGAAGAAGTGCGCGACCGTATCCCCTTCGACTTCCTCACCCCGTTGTTCCCCAACGAGAAATTCAAGATCACCGGCCATAAGGGAGGCACCATCTCCACCCGTATCATGGACATGTTCGCGCCCATCGGAAAAGGACAGCGTGGTTTGATCGTGGCCCAGCCCAAAACCGGAAAGACCGTCCTTTTAAAAGAGGTGGCCAACGCCATCGCCGCCAACCATCCTGAGGTGTATCTCATCATCCTGCTCATCGACGAGCGTCCCGAAGAGGTCACTGACATGCAGCGCAGCGTGAATGCCGAGGTCATCGCCTCCACCTTCGACGAGCCCGCCTCGAAGCACGTGCAGATCGCCAACATCGTGTTGGAGAAGGCCAAACGCCTCACCGAGTGCGGCCACGACGTGGTCATCCTGCTCGACTCCATCACCCGTCTTGCCCGCGCCTACAACACCGTGTCGCCCGCCTCGGGCAAGGTGCTCACCGGCGGTGTAGAAGCCAACGCCCTTCAGAAACCCAAACGCTTCTTCGGCGCCGCCCGTAAGATCGAGAACGGAGGCTCACTCACCATCCTCGCCACCGCCCTCATCGACACCGGCTCCAAGATGGACGAAGTGATCTTCGAGGAATTCAAAGGCACCGGCAACATGGAGCTGCAACTCGACCGTCGTCTGTCGAACAAACGTATCTTCCCGGCCATCGACATTGTGGCTTCCGGCACCCGCCGCGACGACCTGCTGGTGGATGAGACCACCCTCGCCCGCGTGTGGGCCCTGCGTACCCACTTCGCCGACATGACCCCCGTGGAAGCCATGGAGTTCCTCAAAGACAAAGTCGCCAAAACCATCAGCAACGAGGAGTTCCTGATGAGCCTCGACAAATAATCCATGAAGAAGTCCATCCTCTTCATTGTCCTGTTCCTGCTCTCCACCGGACTGCGGGCACAGGATTACGCCCTCCTGCAACAAATCCTCGAAGTCAACTCCGCAGCCCAATCGTTCGAGTCGGACCTCAGGAACACCATGCACAAAAAAGGCCAAAGCAACACACAGGACGGGCGACTGTATTTCGTCAAACCCAACAAGTTCGCCGCCCTCTTCTACAACGGCAACTACATGGTGGTCAACGAAAATCGGCTGAAGATGGACATCGGGATGTTTCACGGTTCCTTCAAACTCAAGAAGTCGGGCATGATGCGCTCGTTGAGCAACATCTTCCTTTATGGCTTCCAAGGCCGATGCAAGGACCTCGCCGAGGAAAACGACTATGACATGGAAATCAAGGAGAATGGGGCGTTTCAGCAGGTGACATTCACCAGCAAGAATCAAGGGTTTTTAGGGATTGGCTATAAGCAGGTTGTTTTCAAATTCGAGAAAGAGACCCTGAAACTCAGGGAGATCATCCTCTATGACAGCCGCGACACAGAAGACAGCTACTCCATCTCTAATGTCCAATACAACGTCCCAATTGATTCCTCCCGTTTTTCCTTCTAACCATCTTGCGCCCTAACGGGCGCCCGTCAGGGCGAAAGATGATTAGAATATAATGTCCCCAATCGGTTAGCGCCCGTTAGGGCGCAAGATGGTTAGGGCGAAAGATGGTTAGATAATGGTTATCCCCAATCGGTTAGCGCCCGTTAGGGCGCAAGATGGTTAGGGCGCAAGAAGGTTAGATAATGGTTATCC
>CACZQL010000015.1 GCA_902783365.1 uncultured Bacteroidia bacterium
CGTTTTTGGATGGTGGAGATGGTGGGGGCGTAGGTGGAGGGGCGACCGATGCCGAGTTCTTCCATTTTCTTCACGAGGCTGGCCTCGGTGTAGCGGAGGGGATGGCGGGTGAAGCGTTGTTGGGCTTCCATTTTGTCGAGGTCGAGGGTCATGCCCACTTCCATAGGAGGCAGCACGCTCACTTTGTCTTCGGAGTGGTCATCGTCGAAGCTTTCCATATAGACTTTGAGGAAGCCGTCGAAGAGGATGACCTCGCCGGTGGAGGTGAACTGTTTGTCGGAGGTGGAGATGCCGATGTTGACATTGGTGCGTTCGAGCTGTGCGTCGGCCATCTGGGAGGCGATGGTGCGTTTCCAGATCAGTTCGTAGAGGCGGCGTTCGTCGGCGGTGCCTTTGATGGTGTGCTGGTCGAGGTAGGTGGGGCGGATGGCCTCGTGGGCTTCCTGGGCCCCTTTGGTCTTGGTTTGGTATTGTCGGGTTTTCACGTATTCGGCGCCGTAGTTCTCAGTGATCTCTTTCTTGGCCATGCCGAGGGCGAGGGTGGAGAGGTTGACGGAGTCGGTACGCATGTAGGTGATTTTTCCGGACTCGTAGAGTTGTTGTGCGAGGCGCATGGTGTTGGCCACGGAGAAGCCGAGTTTGCGGGCGGCTTCCTGCTGGAGGGTGGAGGTGGTGAAAGGCGGCGCGGGGTAGCGCGAGGCGGGTTTCTTCTCGATGCCTTCCACCTTGTATTCCGCGGCGACGCACGACTCCACGAACTTGCGGGCTTCCTCTTCGGTGTCGAAGCGGTTGGGCATCTCGGCGGAGAGGGTGTATTCCTGTCCGTTCTGGATGAACGAGAAGTTGGCGGTGACGCGGTAAGAGCTGGTCTGCACAAAGTTGCGGATCTCTTCCTCACGTTCGACGATGAGGCGGACGGCCACCGACTGCACACGGCCCGCCGACAGCGAGGGTTTCACTTTTTTCCAGAGGAGGGGCGAGAGCTCATAACCCACGAGACGGTCGAGCACGCGGCGGGCCTGCTGGGCGGCCACGAGGTTCATGTCGATGTCGCGGGGATGCTCAATGGCGTTGAGGATGGCGGTTTTCGTAATCTCGTGGAACACAATGCGTTTGGTGTTTTTCTTCTTCAGGTTGAGGGCCTCGTAGAGATGCCATGAGATGGACTCTCCCTCACGGTCCTCATCAGACGCGAGCCACACGGTTTCCGACTCGTTCGAGAGCTTGCGCAACTCCGCCACCAAGGCTTTCTTGTCGTCGCTGATCTCGTATTCAGGAGCGAAATCCTTTTCCACATTGACACTGAGGGTGTTCTTGTTCAAGTCGCGCACATGGCCATAGCTTGATTTAACAGTATATTCCTTGCCCAAAAAGCCTTCGATGGTCTTGGCTTTGGCAGGAGACTCGACGATAACTAAGTTTTTTGTCATAATTGATCTTCGTTTTCAGGTAGAGAGGTCATTCCTCCGGATATCGGGCGCAAAATTAGTAGAATAAAATTGCAAATGGGGATTTTTTATGAATTTTTTTTTATTTCTTGTCCCCATTGTCCAGGTTTTTAGTCCTTCAGCTGCCGCTCTATCTCCTCCATCAATGCGTCGCCTTCCAGGTTGCGTGCCACGATGACACCTTCTTTAATAAGGGCGTTTTGGGGGATGAAGGCGATGGAATACAAGGCGCCGGCGGCGTTGCCCCAGCCTTGAAGGTCGGAGACCTGGGTCCAGGTGAGGCCGTCTTTTTCGACAGCGGCCAACCAAGCTTCCTTGTTGGTGTCGAACGACACGCCCAGCACGTCGAAGCCACGGTCGTGGAACTTCTGGTAAGCGGCCACCACATTGGGATTTTCCTTGCGGCAGTCGGGGCACCACGAGGCCCAGAAATCCACCAAGAGAAGTTTGCCTTGGGCGAGCTCAGAGAGGGTCACAGGGTTGCCGTCGGGGTCGTTTTGGGTGAAGTCGAGGATGGGCTGACCGGCCTGCACGCGTTCGAGTTTCTCCACATACTCCTCGGCCAGGGTCAGGTTGTTGGACGTGAGGTTGCTGTCGGCGTGATGGATGTTATCGAGCATGGTACGGATCTCACAAGGACCGAAAGCCCATTTGTAGCGGTAGAGCACATAATGCGCCACAGGGTCGGTGGGATGGTCCCACACATAGTCAAAGAAGTACATCTTCTGGATTTCTTCCTGGTCCTCATATTGCTGTTTGAGCTGCTCCACGAGTTCTTGGTTCTTTTCTTCGTTGGCCTTCTCAAGCTGTTGGTTGATCTCTTCCAGCTTGGCGTCGATATCCATGTAGCCCTTGTTGAAGGCATCCAAACGGGACTGAGTATCAGAGCCTTTGACGAGGATGGCATTGGGATTTTGGGCATCGCCTTCGAGGGTCAAATCCTTATGATCCGTGAAAAACGCGAAAGGTCGGCGCCAGCCTTTAAGCATGATGCCGTACATCTCGTCGTCGTCGCACACTGGGGTTTGGAACGCGGCGTCCCAATTTTTGATGACGGCGGAGTCGATGGTTTGTCCGCCTTTTTGGAGATAGACGGTTTGTCCGTCGGCATTGGCGAGGTTCACGTTGATGTTGAACTGAGGCTCCTTGGGGGAGTTGCAGGCGGCCATCAGGGCAGCAGCCGCAAGAAATAAGAATGCTTTTTTCATAATGATTCAGTTAAAGATGCTGCAAAGATAAAGTTTTTTTGTACTTTTGCAGCCTCAATCAGTATTGACAACTAAAATGGACGTTCCTTTAGAAAACGTGAACTCGCAGTTCACATTTACCTACGACGACATCAAAGGCACCGTACACGTCGTGGATCATCTTACCGGTGAAGAATACGATTTATTGAAAGAAGACACAGGCTGGTTCGACGCCGAGTTCAAGTTCGACGTTTGATTAAATGCGGAATTCGGAATGCGGAATGCGGAATAATTACCTGCTACCGGTAGGCTTATTCCGCATTCCGCATTCCGAATTCCGCATTATTCCACTACAAGTTTCTTGCTCTCAACGGCGCCGTTCTGTTTGGTAATACTCACCAAATAAATACCCTTGTTCCATCCCGACGCATCCAGGTAGTTTTCCACTCTCCACTTTCCACTTTCCACTTCAAACACTTTCTCCCCCACGAGGTTATACACTTCCACCTTGGCGATGTCGTTGCCCTTAATGGTAAACAGGCCTGAGGTTGGGTTGGGATAGAGTTCCGATTCCGATGATATTTCAGTGACGCTTAAAATGGACTCATCGATATAGATACTGAACTCTATGGTGTTTTGGTCGGAGAGCACCTTGACTTCGGTTACCACAGATCCTTTCATGTTGTCGCGGTTGAGAACCAAATTCGCCATAAAGTAGTCACCGGCAGGCAGCGTATAGGGCAGCTCGTGTTGAGGTTCGATGTTCAAATAAGATACACCGGTCGGGTTCTCCTCGATGATCGAGGTAATCGTAATAGGCGTGTTCGTGCCTGTATTGCCGTTTCTCACCCCTACTTCCAACGATGGTTGATCCATGAAATAAACGGTTTCCCAAGTATATAACCCACTGTCAATGGCGGTGTCCAACACTTCAACTTTTACGGTCTTTACTCCTAATGAGGTGGTGATTTCAATCTGTGCATCAACGTAACCTTTGGGAAGGATGGGAATCGTTCCAAGACCAACGGTCACTTCGAGAGAGCTTCCGGGACTTAAAGTATAAGGAAGCAAAACGCCGTAATTGATTTCCAGGTATTTATTGTTTCCGAAATCGTAATTGGCGTCAAACCGCTCAATGATCACGTCTTCGGTAGTTTGATTGACAATCTGGAAGGGAACTTCCTGATAGACGTGCTCCAAGCGCACCGTTTCAGGCGTGATGACGAGCTCGCCCGAAGGAGCATGAGGCCCCACGATGAATTGGTGGGGATCCAACTCGGCGAAGACCGGCTGGGTGTAGCGGTGGCCCGACTCATCGGCGCCAAACACATAATAACTAATGGTGTCGCCCGGGGCATAACCTGTGATGGTTCCCACATATTCGTCGGGGTTGCCAGTAGCCGTCATGTGGGCCACTTGGTATGCGGAATGATTGATGCTGTAATAAACAAGCAGCGAATCCTGCTTCAGATCCATGCCGCTGTAGGCGATGAACTTGCTGACCACGGAATAGGAGTTCTTCCATTCCTGTTCGCCGTGCAACACCTCGCGGTGATCCACAAAAAGCATGTTGAAGTCCATCACGCCACGGGTGCGGCAGTGGAGGGCGTCGGTGTTTTCCCAGCCGATGCTCCAGTCGTTGTTGGTGACTCCCACAATCTCATAGCCCGGCATGGCCTCCTGATACACGGCCAGAGCTTGGTTGTTGTAACTGCTGTTGTCGCCCAAGGGAACATACACTGTCTTGTTGAGAATCAAGCTGTTGGTATAAGGTGCCAAGGTGTAGCCTCCGGGTTCGTCCACGCGATACACATGGTAAGGATAGCCCCAGCAGCAGTTGGTGGTGGCGAAGTAGTTGGCCACTTCCTCGTAGTCGTTGTAGTGTGAGTTGCTTTGGGGCAGACGGGCAATCAAAATCTTGTCGGGCGCAAGGTACTTGCCCCAGCAGTCCACGTGGGCGATGTAGTCGCCTTGCGGGTCGATGGTGACGTGATAGGGGTCGATACCCAGGTAGTCGCGCATCTTGTTGCGCACATTGGTTTCGTTATTGTTGTTTTCCTGAAACACGAGGTTGTCGCTCACGCCGTGGCCGCGGCCATCCTCCATCATGTTGCCGCCGGTGTGCTGAAGGTTCATGCCGTACATGGGGATGCCCCAGTAAGTGGCGAACACTTGAGACATGTTGTCGTCGTTGGGACGGGGGCGGTTGTAACGGTTATCGACGATGGCGGGGTTGCGGTCCTCGAAGATGTACCACGGGCCGTAGTCGCGAATCCAGTAGGAATCTGTGGAGGCGTTGACAAAGGTCACCTTGTCCATGTTGACGCCCGCGTTCTGGAAAGTGCTTTGGGCTTGGTTTTGGTAGCTGGAACTGACAACGCAATACACCTGGCAGTTGTTGGCCAGCTGCGCGACGAGGCTGGTGGGGATGCCGAGGGGATAGCGGATCATCACCCCTTGCATGGGCTCGAACTCACCCACAAAGCGGGGGGTTCCCGCGGGCGGGTCAGTTTCTATAAAATTCTCGTTGCGGACGGGAGTGTTCATCTCCTCCTCGGAGAGGTAGTGCCAGCGCGCCCAGTCAGGCTTGCGTTCCTGAGCTTGAAGGCTCCAGCTAGCTATCAAAAGCAAAAAAGTAAATAGAGCGAAGGTTTTTTTCATGATTAGATAGTTTAGAAATAATATGCGGCAAAAATAGTAATTTCTGACGTATCTTTGCAAAGAATTTAAAATCGCTGAAAAATGAAGGCAACCGTATCGTATCAGGAACTGGAAAGGCTGGTCACGGAACAGACAAAACAACCCATCCGTTTTTATTTTGTTGACAACAAAACAATAAAAGTGTTGTATCCTATAAATCTTGGATTCATGAAGAAAGACCTTGGTGTCAACCTAAGGGTGCTTGATATTTCGGGTACCGACCTTCGGGTGCGGTATTTCACGGGGTTTGGCATGGACAATTTGGTAGGCATGGCGCTCAATATGGTGCGCAGCCGGATTCCGGAGGGCTTGATGGAGGAGCATCCTGACCAGGTGTTGCTGGTGCATCTTGAAAAGCTGGACCGTCTCAAGCCGTTTTTTGAGCGGTTTGAGATGCGTGACCTTCGGATGACGGAAGAGGAAGTGGTGGTGGAGTTGGCTGTTGGCAGTTAGCAGTTGGCAGTTAGAGGATGGTGATGATGTTGGAGAATCCGGTGATGTCGAACACTTCTTTCACCATGGGGTTCATGTTGCGCAGCACCATTTTCCCGCCTTTTGTGCTCACGCTTTTTTGCAGCAGCAGGAAGGTGCGCAGTCCTTGGGAGGAGGTGTAGGTCATTTCGGCGCAGTCGATATCGATATCAGGGTTTTCGCCTTCCATGAGGGGGGTGAGTTCCTGTTGGAACTGGTCGGCGTTGGTGGTGTCGATTCTTCCTTTGAGGGCCACCAGGGTTTTTCCGTCTTGTTTATTGATGATTACTTCCATATCATTTTTGTCATTGTCAATACATTGTTTCCGTTTTCATAGCGGTAGTTGAGGCTATCCATCATTTTTTTGCAGATGAGGATGCCCAGGCCGCCGACATCGCGGTTTTCGGCGTTGAGGGTGATGTCGGGTTCGGGTTGTTCCAGGGGGTTGAAAGGCACGCCGGCGTCACGCAGTTCGACGGTCAGCACCAGCGTATCATGGTCGAGGTTTGTGCTCACTTCGAGCCATCCGATGCCGCCGTCGTAGGCGTAGCGCACCACGTTTTCGACGACTTCCTCGATGGAGAGCTGTAGTTTGAAGCGCAGGGCCTCGTCGTCAGGCATGTCGGGCGAAGCCATCAGGCAACTGATGATTTCGCTGCTTTTGTCTTTGATAGGATTGAAACGTTTTTTCATCTTTTTAAACACTTAAACTCATGATCGCGATATCGTCGTTTTGTGGGTTGCCGTTGGCGAAGTCCTTCACCGACTGGTAAAGGCTTTCCACGACGGTTTTTTCTTGGAGTGAGGTGCCTTGGTGGGCGAGGTTTTCGGCCCAGGCCAGCAGGCGGTCGTTGCCATACATCTCAATGGAGGTGGCTTGGTCGTCATTCACCACCGTCTCCGCCTCGGTGACGCCATCGGTATAGGCAATGAGCCTGGTGCCGGGCTTCAGTGCAAGGCTTTCCCCTTCATAATGGAAATCGCCCAGCAGTCCGATGGCGAGGTTGGGCTTGGCCTTCAGCAGGCGGGGCGGCTCGCCGGGGGGTATCACCACGATGGGGTTGTGTCCGGCGTTGCAGTATTCCATCTGCCTTGTTTCCAGGTTGACACGGGCGACGAACAGGGTGACGAACATCCCGTTGCTGTTGGCTTTGCACACGCTGTTGTTGATGCGTTCCAGCATGGTGTTGATGGGCAGTCCAAGTCCCGCCACGAATCGCATGATGACGCTGGTGAGCGCCATCATCAGCGAGGCGGGCACTCCTTTGCCCGACACGTCGCCGATGGCGAAATACAGCTGTCCGTCCTTGAGCGAGAAGTCGTAGAAGTCGCCCCCCACCTCCTTGGCCGGGCACAGCATCGCGTGCAGCCATTCCGGAAACTGGGTGTTCAGGATGCCCATCTGGATCTTGCGGGCCACATTCAACTCCGACTCCATCTGCTCGTTGGCCTTCGTGGTGCTCTGCAGCTCTTCGGTGACAGGCCTCGTGTTTTTCAAGATCAGATAACGGCACAAAAAAAAGTTCGCCACCAGGCCGACAATCCCGACGATGACCAGGTTGAGATACATCAACGCATCCTGATCCGAGATGACCGCAATGATGACCAACGCCGTCAGATAGATGACGGAGACAGAGCCGATGATACTCCAACTCAGCCGGTTTGCAAACGAATTCTTACCCATATCCAAGGGTTGTTTTAACGGACAAAGATACAAAAAGTTAGTAAAAGAAGGGTTTTTTTTCTATTTTTGCACTTTCTTCATACAAACTCCTATGGAAGCCATCAGAATCTCTCTCAACGACTACACCCTTTCGGGTGGCGGCGCCAACGGCGAAAGCTATGACCACAAGACCGACCCATCGGTGATGCTCAAGCTCTATTTTCCGGGCAAGATACAACAGCCTCTCGACGAGATGAGGCTGGCGCGCAAGGTGTTTGAGATGGGCATTCCCACCCCTGAACCCGGCGAGTATGTAGTTACCGAGGATGGGCGCTACGGGATTCGCTTCAAGCGGATTCTCAACAAGACCTCCTACTCGAGGGCCACGGGCGACCACCCTGAGCGGGTGAGGCAATACGCCGGGGAGTTTGCCAAGATGTGCCAGCAACTGCACGCTACGCACATCGACACCACGCAGTTCGAGAACGTGAAGGACCGTTATTACCGTTTGTTGCAGGACAACCCGTTTTTCACCGCCGAGGAAAAGGAGAAGCTGCGCCGTTTCATCGCGGAGGTCCCCGACGAGGACACCGCCATCCACGGCGACCTTCAGTTCTCCAACGCCATCTTTGCCGGCGACCGGCGCTATTTCATCGACCTGGGCGACTTCTGCTACGGCAACCATCTCTTCGACGTGGGCATGGTGTATCTTTGCTGCGTCCTGTCCGACGAGGCTTTCATCAAGGAGACCTTCCACATGGACAAGGCCACATCCATCAGATTCTGGGAGTGTTTCGCTCCGGCCTATTTCGGCGAGGAACGCACACTTGCTTCCATTGAAGAGGAGATCCGTCCCTTCGCGAGCCTCAAGACCCTGATTGTGGAGCGCGACACCCGATGCCCGATGCCCGAGCTAAGAGTGGGGCTACGGGGCGTGCTGGGAAGTTAGCAGTTGGAAGTTGGCAAATTGAACAAAAAGTTTTCAGCACCCTAGCATCGCGGCTGGCGTAATGTTCAAAGTGCGGCAAAGCAGGCGGGCGATTTTCAAGGTTGGTTCCGCCCTGCCCGTCACATAGTCGTTGATTAATGATTTGTTTTGTCAACAAGTATTTTCAATATTTTAGAAATAATCTCGAACTTGTACCGTGATTTGAAACAACGTATATGTAATTTTACAGTGTCTTGACATGAAATGATTAGGCTTTTTGTGATATGAATGGAAAAAAGGGTTATGACACGGGGGCAAAGCAAATGGGTGTTAGATACTATGAATATGGTATGCAGCTTTTGAAGCAATACAAATATGACAGAGCGAATGCCTATTTTCGTGTTGCATACGATTTGCTACAGGAGCATAAAACAACAGAATGTTATCCTGATTTGTGTTTCCGTGTTTATTGTGGACTGGCGCCATATTCTTCAACGGACAAAAGGATTCCGTTGTTGGAAGAAGCTTTGGATGGCTTCAAGCGGCAGGCTTTTATGGGAGAGCAAATTCCGATAAAGAAAATGAAGGATATTGAAAGAAGCCTGGAGTTTGCGCGTAACGAGCAGTCTGAAAATAGTTGTGAAGATGTTGTTTCGCCAAATGCAGCATCAAAAGTGAAAGGTCTCGAATTAATCGACGAATTCTTGGGGTATGACTACACAAACAGATGTCAGTTTCATGATGCGGAAATCCATGACATCACATGGAAACGTGATGAGGTGGTATTGCGAATCAATATCAACTATGAATGCATCGCAACTTTTCGATTCATTGATGCGGTAGAAATGAAGGGGACATTTGAGCTACCGTATCTACATGAAATGAAATTCCGCATGTATAACAGTTTTGTTGATTGTTTTCTGGATGGTGTGGGAGTTACAATTACTAGTCAACAAGTTGTTTGCGAAAAGGTGGAAAAGTATTTCCATTCCACTTTCCCTAAGGCCTCCATCACACCTTTGTAGTCCAGAGTTCCCAAGACCACTTTGCCTTGAGCGAAACTACACGAATTCACTTTCTTATCCCACGAGACGGAACAGAAATTCTCGGGGCGTTTGCAGCCGAGCAAACAAGATGGGCTTTGAAATGGCTTTCCGCCAGCGACTTGCGACAACTGCTTCGGCGATGGTGTATTGGAGAACCGTTGCGGCACAAGGATGATTTGCTCATTGCCCAACACTTGACAAAGCCTCCGAAACACTGCCGATGCTTCGTCCACCTTGTCGGCACCTACTAATAGATTTACGCCTGGCTTTATACCGATGTTCCCGATTCGCTTCACCATCCTTTCAACCCTTTCCACTTCTTCCACATTGTCAGGGTGATGGATGGTGATATGGATTTTGTCGGGTTTATGTTTGAGAAGTGTTTCCCACACCGCATCGTTTTCCAAGGGCAATCCGTTTGAGGTCACCGACAGGTAACATAAAGGATAAAGGGTGTCAATCACCTCGAAAACGCCATCGTATTCGAAAGGCTCGCCGCCACCTAACGAAACGGCTTTCACGCCATGCTCGATGCAGTCGGTGGCAAAGGCTATTACCTCTTGGGGTTTCCACAAAGTATTGCCCTCACGAGTGCTGTGGTTGTAGCAGAACGAGCATTGCTTGCTGCAATAATTGGAAAGGTCAATAGAGAGGAGTTCGATCATGGTTGTTGCTTGATTTTTTCCATTTCTTCGATGGAGATAATGTGTGGAATATGTTCGCCTTGATAAGGCATCA
>CACZQL010000016.1 GCA_902783365.1 uncultured Bacteroidia bacterium
AAAGGATAAGCCCTCGAAGATGACGGGAGCCGGTATAGTTTCAGCGGGTGCCCTGGGGCAAACGGCCATTCCCGCTCCAGTTCGGTGACGCTACCCAAAGCAGGAATGGCATCTATCCCGAAAGATCGGCACACTTCCCCCGTCGCCTTCTCGCCCGTGGTAGCGATGGCGTGACATTGTGGTATTCTCCGGAGCAGCTCTCGGAGATCCGTAGGCTCCACAATCTCAAGAAAAGCATCGGAGGCATTGTCCTTCAGCCGCCGAACCACCCTCGCCGTGTCGTAAAGTGCCACTCCTTTCTCATTCAGAAAATCTACGATCTTCTTCTTATTGAACGCCTTACGGTCCTTTTCAATGAAATAGTCCTTATCGCCAAACCATACCGCACCCTCGATTCTCCAGTGGTCGTTTTGGAAGTTAGGATAATAGAAATCCATGCACCAACGCTGTTTTGGTGGCGGAAAGCTGCCCAGAAACAGCACTTTGGCATTTTCGGGCAGGAAGGGTTCCAATGGATGTTGCTCAAGGGTCATTTTGCCAGGCCTTTAGTTTTTATCCTTTGTTTTGTCTTTTCTTTCTATCGTAATCCTCTGCTGTAGCCGTGAAGAAGACATCGCCACTGCTGTTGAGGGCGGTCTCGACGGAGTCCTGCACCACACCGATGATGAAGCCGATGGCGACAGCTTGCATAGCCACATCATTGCTGATGCCGAAGAAAGAGCAGGCCATGGGGATGAGCAGCAATGAGCCACCTGCCACACCCGAGGCGCCGCAGGCGCCGAGGGTGGCGATAAGCCCTAAAAAGACCGCCGAGGCAAAACTGACCTCCACCCCCATCGTGTGCGCCACGGCAAGAGCAAAAACCGTGATGGTCACAGCGGCACCGTCCATGTTGATGGTGGCCCCCAAAGGGATGCTTACGGAATAAAAGTCCTCGTCCAGGCCAAGTTTCTTACACAACGCCATGTTGATGGGGATGTTGGCCGCCGAGGAGCGCGTGAAAAAGGCATTCAAACCACTCTCCTTCAAACAGGTGAACAAAAGCGGATAAGGATTCTTCCTCAACATCACAAAAGAGATGAGCGGATTGAAAACCAAGGTGTTGACCAACATGCATCCCACCAAAAGCAGTAACAGGTGCCCGTAGGTCGTGAAGACCTCCAAGCCGTTTTCCGACACCGTCGAAAAGACCAAACCGAGGATGCCAAACGGAGCGAACTCGATAATCCACTTCACCACCTTGGAGATCACCGTGGCAAAATCATGAATCACCTCGATAGTAGCCTTATTGGCCAACTTCTTTAAGGCAATGCCGATGATGATGGACCAGAACAGGATGGCAATATAGTTGGCATTGGCGATGGCCATGATGGGATTGGTCAGCATGCCCGTAAGCAAATTGGTGAACACTTCCGACAACGAGCCTACAGTGCCTTCCATCTCGGGCACCTCGCCCAACTGCAAAGTCACGGGGAACATGAAACTGCCCACCACCGCACAGATAGCCGCGATGAAAGTGCTTAGCATATATACGGAAATCAAGGCGGCAAAACGGCGCCCATGCCCTTGGCCAGCCTTGGCAATGGAAGAAGTCACCAGCACCGCCACCAACACGGGAGCGATACCCTTCAAGGCACTGACGAACATCCTGCCAAGGATGCCGATACCCGTCCATGAAGGCACCAGCAAACCCAAGAGTGCCCCGATGACCAATCCGATGAAGATACGGAGCATCAGGCTTACACAGGTGTATTTCTTTATGATTTTTATGACTTTATTCATAACGTGTATTTCTCTGTTCACTATTTGCAATGCGTGATGATAGGTCTCAGTAATTTGATGCAAAAATACGGCATAAGCCTCGTTCCCGCAAGTTTTTGGGAAATTTGTGAAAGAATTCTATCTTTGCAGTGTAAAAAGAACTGCTGCATGAAAAAAGAAACCTACGAAGCACAAAAAGCCTTTGCTGGTGAGAAGAAGCCATCCATGCTTCGCCGCTGTGTTGGGCATGACTATACAGGCCGTCAAATCTATATGATTACGATGGTGACAGAGGGGCGTCGTACTCTATTTGGGCAAGTTATAGGTAAAAGCGAAGCTCTTGAAGGCAGCCCTGAAGAGCCGCGCATCGAGCTTTCGTCGTTAGGGCAATGTGTTGCTAACGAGTGGTGGGCGGCATCATTGCACCACCCCGAGGTGAAGGTCATCGCTCTACAAATGATGCCCGACCATTTGCACGGCATCCTCTTTGTCAGAGAAAAAATGGAAAAACCACTTGGCATTGCGCTACGTGGTTTCAAGCAAAGCTGTAACAAGCATTACCGTGAGTTGGTGCTGGGAGTGCCACCCGTTCCGTCTGTTGCGTTGGCAACGCAACAGACCCAACCCGCACCCCGCAAAGACAGGCGAGGCGAAGACCGCATCCACGGCATGCTCTTTGCCCGCGGCTACAACGACAAGATTCTACTAAGAGCAGGACAGCTTGAAACATGGATCCGCTATTTGACTGATAATCCCCGTCGCTTGCTTATGAAACGCGAACATCCAGACTTATTCCGTGTTCAACGAAACTTAACTGTTGCCGGAGTTTCATTCTCTGCCATTGGTAACTGTTTACTGCTTAATCGCCCTGTTCGCTTATTTGTGCAGTGCTCTCGTCGCCTCACCGAAATAGAAATCCAAGCAAAGGTAGAAGAATACTTGACAGCTGCCAGACAAGGCGCAGTGCTTGTTTCTCCCGCAATCTCTCCTGGCGAGAAATCGGTGATGAGAGCAGCATTCAACGAAGGTCTTCCCTTGATTTACTTACAAGAAAACGGCTTTAACGAACTCGCCAAACCAAGTGGCACTCGCATGGAGGCATGTGCCCGAGGCCAACTGCTCATCCTTTCCCCATGGGAACATCACAACGAACAGATAACCATCAGCAGAAACCAATGCCTTATACTCAATGATATGGCACGCCACATTTGCGAGAATGATTAATTGTTATAACACAACCTTGGAATAATAATACAACATTAATTATGGTAAGACATATAGCATCAATCCTATCAAAAGGTCGATTAGAAATTGACTGCAATAGTCGTGTTGTTAGTATCATTCCCAAAGAATTAAATAGTGTTAGTTGTAGTCTCCCTTATTCAGAAATCGACTCTGACAACTGGGGATATATATATGAAAAATATGTTGGACAAAAATATGAAGAGGAAGGATTCCAAGTTGATTATTTAGGTTTGAGAAAAGGGTTTTTAGATGGAGGAATGGATTTAATAATCAGCAAAGATGATTTCAAAGCTTTTATTCAGTGCAAGTATTCGAGCAAATCTAAAGCGTGTTTTGGGAAACAAAAGATAAAATGGATTCTTTATAAAGCATCTTCATTCCTTTCAACACAATACAAAGACCAAAAGCTTATTTTTTGGCTTGTAGTACCTACACTACAACTAATGAAAAAAGACTTACAGGATTATTTTCTATCAAAAAACAATTTTCAAAACATGATTAAATTGGAATTAAAGGCAATACCTATGCCATTATAACCAAACCTCCACGAATAAAAAGGTGATCTAACGCTCATTGAAATCTTTTTGTTCTGATGAAATGCCCCTCTTGAACAGCAGCAAATGTTGCGACAACGGCAATAATAACCATCGGAACCATTGATTCCAAAAACACCGTCAAAGGGACTCCAACAAAAAGTAGAAGCCCCGATATTTTATTTGCAATGGTGTGAGGAAAAACGCATTTCTTGCACATCACTAACGCAGAGATTTGATTGATGGCCTTGATGGCGACAATCACTCCGCCCCAAATCCATAGCCATTTTGGGAATGCCAAAACTGGTATCAATTGAAAGCAACAACAAACCACAAAAACCAAATCTGCCCAACTGTCTAACAGAGCACCCGTCTTGCTTTCGCATCCCAGTTTTCGGGCGAGATAGCCATCTGCCATATCGCTAAGGCCACAAACGCAATAGATAACCCAGAAAACACAACGCTCGACTCCGAAAAACAGAAGACAAACGGCTCCCAAAAATCGAAGTGCCGATATGGCATTGGGCAGGTGCTTCATCAACAACCTTTACTCAATTACAAAGCTCCTCGGATAGAAGTCACTGTAAAAACGACCATCTGTGGCGGTGAACTTCAGCACACAGTAGTTGGGGTCGGTAACGCCACCCGGGTAATATTGCGTGTCGCCATCACGCCAAATCATCTCCTTGCTTTTGGCATCAGTCAGCACCTCCATCGTGCCGCGCAACATCATGCCCTTGAAACCCTCGGCATCGCAGAAATAGATGCTCGCCTTGGGATTAGCGTGATAGTGAGCCACACGCAACGAGAAGGTGTTGGTAGTGAAATAGAACACCTTGATGCCTTCACGCACCCGAGGGGAGAGCATGGCCTTGGTGCAAGGGAAGCCCTCCTCGTCAACTGACGATATCATGGTGATGGGCAGCGTGTCAGCCATCTTGGCAATGAGGTCTTTAACGCCTGCCAAAGCAGGATTTTCAGGCATATCTTCTCTGATGGTCGATGCCTTGCGCCAGCGTTTCAGGTGCGGGAAGTACATCTTCATCTGGCCAATGTATTCTTCCTTTGTGATAGGTTGTGGTAACCCTTTGTTCACCTCGTCCACAAACTGGGCACAAAACTCAATCATCTCATCCATCGTGCAGTCTTGCAGGAACTTGCCGTCCTTATAGCAATACATGCAGTAGTCTTCGTTCTTGCTGCCATCGGCATTGGTACCGAGGATTTCATTCGTAAGCGGCATTCCGCAGCTCTGACAAAACTTTTGTTCCATGGCTAAACTATTTTAATTTAAAGCACATCATGATAAACACCAGAAGCTCCCGTAGTGTTGCAACCCGTAGTGGTGGCATTGCCTGTATAATGCAGGTCGCTGGCACCTGAAAGACTGACCTTGATGGTTCCGTCACAGTGGATGAAGCCATTGCTGGCACCCGACATCGATCCTTCGCAGCGGTCGCAGACGAAGCCGTATCTGTTTCCGTTGATGGTTTTCTTGATGTTGCTGGCACCCGTCAAATCAATCTCGAGCGTGCCGACTTCTCCTTCAAGCGTGGCATCTGAAGCACCGCTCAATTCAATGTCGAGTTCATCGGCATACACATTGCCTTTGATATTGGAGGCACCCGACAAGTCCATCTCGATTTCGTCGGCCAGGATGTCGCCAAAGAAATCGGAAGCACCCGACAAGTCAACCTCAACTTTTTTCCCTTCAAGGCCATATTCTGAATGGAACTCCGAGGCGCCCGACAGGTCAACACTCACCAGGCCAGCATTAAAAGGAATAACCACCTTCATGTCCGTTCCATAGTTGGCATGAGTGATGCCTTTAAGATAAATCTTCATCGTGTTGTCAATAATCTCCACCACAACTTTCGGCATAATGTTCTCTCCCGCCGTAACGGTAACTTGAGTCGCAACATTACTAACCGTGACCTCAAAGGCGTCTTCCACTTCAAGCGCAGTGTAAGCACCCGAAACGCTGAAATCCTTCGTGACAGGATTGCCAGCAAATTTACCACAACTACAGAAAGCAAACAAAACAAGGGTTGAAAGAAGAATCAAATGCTTTTTCATTTTTTAATATATCCACGGTTATATACCATCGGGCATCGGTTTTAAAAACAATCGGTTTGCTTGATAAAAACAGCTTGCAAAGATAGTTTATTATCCATTCCGAAACAAAAACCTAATGTGGACAATTATATGGGTTTTGTGACATTTAGTTCTTAAAACACATTGGAATTGCGTGTAATTTCCCTACTTTTGCAGCGGATAATAACGGAACAGATGTTTTATTATGGTAAGACCGACAAGCGTAACGAAAGAAAAAATACTCGCTGGTGCTATTGACATCGTGAGAAACGGCGGCACTTGCGCACTTACGGCCAGAAAGCTTTCCTCGGCGTTGGGGTGCGGTGTCAATGCCATTTTCTCGAAATTTGGCTCCATGGAAGGCATTTGGGAGGCCGTCCGCGCCGAAGCCCGCCGCCTGTTCAAGGAGCGTGTCGGTGCCGGCTTTCAATTGAATCCGCCTTTCAAAGGAATGGGATTGGCTTTCCTTTGGTTCGCCATCGACGAGCCTCAACTCTTCAAATTGGTGATGGACGACAAGGCTTCGGCTACCTCTTTTGAGGATTACATCGACACCCAAGTGGGCTTCAAGCAGGAATCGATTGCCGCCATCAGCCAGTCTTTCGGCTTGCAAGGGAAAGAGGCCGAAATGCTTTATTACCAACTGATGATCGTGGGTATCGGGCTGGCCCATACCTGCGTGGAAGGTGGTGCGGCGCTCAGCATCCCCCAAGTGTCCGAAATCTTCGGCAAAAACGTGCGGGCATTCCTGATGGTCATGCGTGCCGGCAACGATGAGCGCGAATCGTTTATGCCCCATGAAGGTAAAGGGCCCGAGGGCGGCGTTGAATCCTATCTCCTGATACACTCCCTTGCTGGCCAAAACCACTTGCTACAAGAGCTTCACGCCGCACCCCGTTATATTCAGGACCATGAATGGATTGAAATGGAACGTGTGTTCCGAAACGGTTTCTCCATCACGTCAGAATCGCTTCGTGAGGAGCATCCCAACCTCACCCGTGGCGATGTCCGCCTGATGATCCTTTCCCGACTTCAGTTTTCCGTAAGCGAGCAAGCCCTTCTTTTGGGCATTTCGCCCGCCTCAGTCACCAAGGCGCGACAAAGGCTCAAGGCCAAGTTGGGAATGTGACAAACCCTCTTCCAACCTATGATTTCATTCTTTCCTGCGCATCTTTACCGGCACCTGTGCCTTTGTATTTGCTGCGCGTCGAGTTCAGGCGATAATACACCGAAACTTGGAACTTGTGCGTCGAGAAGACATTATTCTGCTGGATTTGATAGTAGCCCATGTCGCTGTATTCGTTCATGCCACTGTGTCGAAGAATGTCGAGCACAGCTGCCCGAAGGGTGAGCGACTTGTCTTTCAGGAAGCTCTTCTGCACGACAACGCCAAGGTTCAAGTAGTTGTAATCGTTGTAGAAATTCAGCTGATGTCCGTGCGAGCGGAACATGAAGTTGAGGTCAACCTTCCAATTGCGCTTGAAACTGAAGGTGTTGAAAGCGTTGAAGGTGAAGACAGGCTTGTTGAAATAGACCCTGCGTGTGCCTTCAGGAACATGGACGTCCTCAAGGTCGAGCCAAAGGTCTTGTTTTTCCATACCAGCGGTGGCGTTGAGCGACCAAATCCCAACTCTTGGGGTCACCGAAACATAGGCCCCGATGGTATTCACAGGTTTGTCAAGGTTGATATGTTTGATGAGCGCGGCATCGCCATCGGTGAGATAGGCCCACTGCGTGATGGGGTTCTTGCAATGCCCGTAGGAAGCCGTGAACGCGAGCCATTGGTAACTCACATTCAGCGTAAGGTCCTGGATTCGCTCGTTGAGCAGTTGCGAGTTGCCCGCCTGCATCGAATAACGGCTGATATAGGTGACGGCGTCGTTCATCGCGAAGAAGCTCGGGCGGTTGGTCTTGATGCCATACGACAGGCCCAATTCCACCTTGCCCAGGGCAACGGAATAGGAGGCCGTTGGGAAGAACTCGTCCTGGGGGCGATACAGGAAATCGTCGTTGGTCACATCTTGATAATCCAACAAGGTATGTTCGTAACGCATTCCAACGCTGGCTTGTCCCCATTTCCCGAAGTCGCAGGCGTATTGCGCAAAGGCAGCGATATTGTTTTCCTTTATGTCGGCATCGGTGTTGGCAATGGTTTGTTTGTCAATCCAATAGGTGTTGTGACGCTTGGCGAAGGTCATCTCCGTGCCCGCCTCG
>CACZQL010000017.1 GCA_902783365.1 uncultured Bacteroidia bacterium
CTTCTGTCTTCTGACTTCTGTCTTCTGACTTCTGTCTTCTGACTTCTGTCTTCTGACTTCTGTCTTCTGACTTCTGTCTTCTCTTCATCACATCATCCCATCCATGCCGCCGCCCATGGGCATCGGCGGGGTGGGAGGCGTGGGCTCCTTGTGGTTGCTGATGACGCACTCGGTGGTCAGCAACATGCCAGCGATGGAAGCGGCGTTCTCCAAGGCGACTCTCGACACCTTCACGGGGTCGATGACACCGGTCGTGAGCAGGTTCTCATAGACCTCGGTGCGGGCGTTGAAGCCAAAGTCAGCCTTGCCCTCCTTCACCTTGTTGACCACCACCGAACCCTCGAGGCCGGCGTTCTCCACGATCTGGCGGAGCGGCTCCTCCAAGGCGCGCTTGATGATGGCGATACCCGTGGTCTCGTCCTCGTTCTCGCCTTTCAGCTTCTCGATGGCCTTGATGGCGCGGATGAATCCGACACCGCCGCCAGGAATGATGCCTTCCTCGATGGCGGCGCGGGTGGCGTTCAAAGCGTCCTCCACACGGTCTTTCTTCTCTTTCATCTCGACCTCCGAGGCGGCGCCGACATAGATGACGGCCACGCCGCCGGCTAGCTTGGCGAGACGCTCTTGCAGCTTCTCACGGTCGTAGTCGGAAGTGGTGGTCTTGATTTGGGCCTTGATTTGGGCGGTACGGGCGTTGATGTTCTCCTTGTCGCCGTGGCCGTTCACGATGGTGGTGTTGTCCTTGTTGATGCTCACCTTGTCGGCCTGGCCGAGCATTTGCAGGTTGGCATCCTCCAGCTTGTAACCCTTTTCCTCGCTGATGACGGTGCCACCAGTCAGGATGGCGATGTCCTCAAGCATCTCCTTGCGGCGGTCGCCAAAGCCAGGGGCCTTCACGGCGGCGACTTTCAGCGAGCCACGCAGACGGTTCACCACCAAGGTGGCAAGGGCCTCGCCGTCGATGTCCTCGGCGATGATGATGAGCGGACGACCGGTCTGCAAGGTCTTCTCAAGCACCGGCAGCAAGTCCTTCATCACGGAGATCTTCTTGTCGTAGATCAGGATGAAAGGATTCTCATACACGGCTTCCATCTTCTCGGTGTTGGTGACGAAATAGGGCGAGATGTAGCCACGGTCGAACTGCATGCCTTCCACCACATCGACGTAGGTGTTGATGCCTTTGGCGTCCTCAACGGTGATGACGCCTTCCTGCTTCACCTTACCCATGGCTTCGGCGATGAGACCGCCGATGGTGCCGTCGTTGTTGGCTGAGATGGTGGCCACTTGCTTGATCTTCTCGTTGTCGCCATCCACTTTCACCGACATCTTCTTCAGGGCGTCCACCACGGCCTTGACGGCCTTGTCGATACCGCGTTTCAGGTCGAGCGGGTTGGCGCCGGCGGTGACGTTCTTCAGGCCAGTGGCCACGATGCTCTGTGCCAACACGGTGGCGGTGGTGGTGCCATCACCAGCCAAATCGTTGGTCTTGGAAGCCACTTCCTTCACCAGTTGGGCACCCATGTTCTCCACAGGGTCGAGAAGCTCGATCTCCTTGGCCACGGTCACACCGTCCTTGGTGATCTGGGGAGCTCCATACGATTTTTCGATGACCACGTTGCGGCCTTTGGGACCGAGGGTCACTTTCACTGCATTGCTCAGCGCATCGACGCCTTTCTTCAGGCCATCACGCGACTCAATGTTGAAAAGAATGTCTTTTGCCATATCTCTAAATTCTTTAAATTCTTACTTCTTACTTCTTACTTCTGTCTTCTGTCTTCTTAAATAATCGCAATCACATCAGATTCCCTCATGATCATGTAGTCTTTGCCGTCGAGGTGGAACTCAGTGCCGGCGTATTTGCCATAAATCACATGGTCGCCTACTTTCAAGGTCATCTGGTTGTCCTTGGTGCCGGGACCGACAGCCACAACGGTGCCTTGTTGGGGTTTCTCTTTCGCGGTGTCGGGGATGATGATGCCGCTTGCTGTTTTCTGCTCAGCTGCCGCAGGTTCAATGACCACGCGGTCAGCCAATGGTTTAATGCTCAATGTTGCCATAATATTATTTTTATATGTTGTTACTCGTTTTAACTTCTAACTGCCAACTTCTAACTGCTAACTGCTAACTGCTAACTGCTAACTGCTAACTGCTAACTGCTAACTTTTTTCCGCCCGCCCCTTGTCAGATTTCGTGCCAAACCGTCTTTTGTCATAAAAATGTCAGTCGGAGTGACAAACTGACACCCGAAATAAGTATCTTTGCGAAAAAATATCCCCAAGATGAAAAAGCTGTGGCTCCTATTAATAGGGTTGGCCCTCTGCCAATGCGGGTCGCGACACGACACGCTCACCACCGAGCAGTTGTACCAGACCTTTCGACAGCCCCCCACCGAATACCGCCCCTTTGTGCGCTGGTGGTGGAATGGCGACAAGGTGGAGGCCGATGAGCTGGTGCGCGAGTTGCGCCTCCTCAAAGAAGCAGGCATCGGAGGCGTCGAGATCAACCCCATCGCCTTTCCCTCCTATTGCGACAGCCTTGGCAAACCCTCGCTGACTTGGCTCAGCCCCGAGTGGATCGAGATGCTCAAAGTGTGCTTCGACGAGGCACGACGCCTCGACATGACCTGCGACCTGCTGGTGGGCTCGGGATGGCCCTTCGGCGCCGAGTTCCTCGACGAGGATGAACGAGCGCAAATCGTGGTCAACTACGCCGAAACAGTCACTGGCCCCACCACCCTCACCATCGTCCGCGACAACCTCTGCCAAAAAGCCATGCCCAAGGTGAGCTCTCCCTACCCGGGCAACACCAAGGAGCTGATGCTGCTTCGGCTTTATCCGAATCCCGCCTCCCGTGTGGACGAGGGTGTCGATGTGTGGAAAGCCGACTCCGTCTTCACTGTGGAAGTCCCCGAAGGCGACTACACCCTGGCCGCCCTGGTGCGCGTCAACGGTTTCCTCGAAGTCATCAACGGCGCCCCGGGGGCCGCCGGACCGGTGCTCGACCACTTCAACACCGAGGCCGTCAACCGCTACCTTTATAATATGTCGGACAAGATAGAGGCACAGACCGGGCCGCTGAAAGACCACCTACGCGCCCTCTTCACTGACAGCATGGAACTCGAAGGCGCCAACTGGACCTCCGACATGGCCGCGGAGTTCCTGAAACGCCATGGCTACGACATCACCGACTACCTGCCGTTCATCCTCTTCAAAATCGGCTCGATGGGTAGCGCGCTCAACTATGATCCTGTCGTCCCTGTCACGGAGTCTTTTCAGCGCGAGATCCAACGCGCCCGCTACGACTTCGAGGACTTCAAGGCTCGGCTTATGCAGGAACGTTTCACCGACACCTACCTGGCTTGGTGCCGCCACCTGGGCGTGAAAGCCCGCGCCCAGGCCTACGGACGCGGCTTCTATCCCTTGGAGAACGCCATGGGCTACGACATCCCCGAAGGCGAGTCGTGGACCACCAACTGGCTGCGCCACAAACCCGGCGAGGAGATGTCGGAGAAAGACTACCGCCGGGGCCGCGCCTACACCATGGTCAACAAGTTCGTGTCGTCAGCCGCCCACCTCGCCGGCCACCGCACCGTCAGCTGCGAAGAGATGACCAACACCTACACGGTGTTCAACATGAGTCTCGACCAGCTGAAGATCGGCGGCGACCAGTCGGTCATCTCGGGCGTGACCCACAGCGTGTTCCACGGCTTCAACTACTCGCCCAACCACGAGGCGCCCTTCCCGGGATGGCTGCGCTACGGCGCCTACTACAGCGAAAACAATCCATGGTGGCCCTTTTTCCACCTTTATAATGACTATAAGGCCCGGCTCTCCTACGCCCTGCAACACGCCGACTATTACGCCGACATTGCCATCCTCAACCCCGAAAACGACATGTGGAGTACCCTCGGGATGCAAAACGAACCCTTTCCCAACACCACCCGCGCCCCTTACAAGACCCTGGTGTGGGAAGCTATCAACAAATGCGGGGGCGGTGTGGATTATGTGAGCGAAAACATCCTCAATCAGTCCACCGTCAAGAAAGGCCAGCTCTGTTTCAACCAACGGAAATACAACACTTTGCTGCTCATCGATGTGGAAAGCCTCCATCCCGAGACTGCCGAGCGGCTGCTCCGTTTTGTGGAGACCGGCGGGAAACTGGTCTGCATCGACACGATTCCCTACCAGTCGTTGGGCCTGCGTGCCGACCGGGCGGAAAGGGACGCGGCGGTGAGGTCGTGTTTCGGGAAGATTCAGGCTTTCAAGGACCGTTTCGTTTTCGCGGAGCCGCCCCAGGAGGGCTTCATCCCTTGGTACGACAGTCTGATGCGTCTCCACCACCTGCCTCATTACCTCGACATTGATCGTCCCGACCCCTACGTGATGCAAAACCGCTACATCACTGACGATGGCAGCGAGATGATCTTCCTCTGCAACAGCCATCGCTATCAATCGCACCAAACCAACATCACCTTCCACCGTGAGTTGACCCGTCGCAAGCATCCCTGGATTTGGGATCTCCACACCGGGGAGCGATTCCCCTTGTCATTGAAAGAGGATGGCAGCTGCCATTTCGATCTGGGGCCAGCAGAATCTATTTTGATTGTTTTTGATCATCAGGATGCCGTTAGGCATCCCACAACAGTAACCCGCCATGCAGCCGTGCCATCGGCACGGCGATATGGCGGGGACCCCGCCATGGACCCCGCCATGGATCCCGCCATGGACCCCGACCGGGACTCAATGTCCATCCTATCCGGCAGTTGGGACGTGGAAATGATCCACGCCCGGTTGGACACCGTCATCAAAACCCATTTCGACACCCTCTTTGACCTGAAAGACCATCCTGAGACCCAGCATTTTGCCGGAACCATCATCTATCGGAAAACCATCCCCGCGGAGGGGAACCTCTTGGATTTGGGCTTGGTGGAGGGCGTCAGCGAGGTGTTCGTCAACGGGCATTCGGCGGGGGTGCGCTATTTTGGCCGTCGCCGATACGATATCGGGGAATGGCTTCACGAGGGCGACAACGACCTGGAGATACGGGTCACGACCACCTTGGGCAACTGGATGAAAACCCTTTCAAAGGAGGAATGCCCCACTGCCTGGGTTTATGTCAACCATCCCAAACGCGACCAACCCCTGAAATCCATGGGGATGAGAGGACCGGTGAGAGTGGAAAGAGGAGAGTGGAGAGTGGAAAGAGGAGACTACCCCGTAGGGGTTTTCTATTAATAGCCAGGGGTTGGGCGAAGCGTAGCGAGCCTACCCCTGGGAAACGGAAAACGGAGAACGGAAAACTGAGAGATAAGTAATATATATGGATAAGAAAATATATCGATTTTTGGCTTTTGATTTGGGCGCTACCAGCGGTAGGGCCGTGTTGGGGACTTTTGGCGAGGATGGTTTTACCTTCAGGGAGGTGGGCCGATTCCCGAATCAGACCTTGGAGATAGGCGGCAAATATTACTGGAATGTTTACAGCCTTTATGAGCATCTCCTGCAATGCCTGTCGGAGCTGGGTGGGAAGGGCTACCTCATCGACTCCATCGGCATCGACACCTGGGGCGTGGACTTCGGCTGTGTCGGCCACGACGGAAGCCTGCTCTGCCTGCCCCGCGCTTACCGCGACCCCTATACCGAGGGTGTCGCCGAAAGGTTTTTCAAGAAAGTGCCCCGCGAGCGGCTTTACACCCTGACGGGCATCCAAATCATGGAGTTCAACACGATCTTCCAGATGGCGGCCCAGGACGAGGAAGGCTGCGCGGCCTACCGTCATGCCAAGCACCTCTTGTTTATGCCCGACTTGTTGGGGTATCTCCTCACGGGAAAGAAAGTCTGCGAATACACCATCGCCACCACCTCCGGATTGGTGAATCAAACCACACAACAATTTGATCCTGAACTTTTTGAGTCGCTGAACCTTTCCCCGGAGAGGCTGCTGCCCATCTCCCAACCCGGGAAGACGGTGGGCCGTCTGCGCTTTCATGTTGCCCAGGTGACGGGCTTGGGCGAGGTGCCGGTGATCGCCGTGGCGGGACACGACACGGCCTCGGCGGTGGTGGCGGTGCCTGCCGCCGACGAGAACTTCGCCTACCTCAGCAGCGGCACTTGGAGCCTGATGGGCATCGAGGTGCCGGAGCCTGTCGTCAACAAGCAGTCCATGGAGCTGAACTTCACCAACGAAGGCGGCATCGAAGGCACCACGCGCTTCTTGAAAAACATCACCGGGCTGTGGCTTGTGGAGCAGTGCCGCAAGCAATGGAAAGCGAAAGGCCGCGACTACACCTACCAAGAGATGGTGGAGATGGCGCAGTCGGCGAAAGCCTATCCGGGCCGCGTCAACCCCGATGACCCGCGTTTCGCCCATCCGGTCAACATGGAATCCGAGCTTCGCAACGCTTTGGCCGACAGGGGCTTCACCGCGCCGGCCAACGACGCCGAGATGCTCAGTTGCATCTATCACAGCCTCGCCGACCGTTATAAAGAGGTGCTTGATATGCTACAGTCGATGGCGCCTTTCCCCATCGCGAAGCTGCACGTCATCGGCGGTGGCTCGGCCAACGACCTCCTCAACCAGTGGACCGCCGATGCCCTCGGCATCCCTGTGGTGGCCGGCCCCACCGAAGCCACCGCCCTCGGCAACCTGATGGTGCAGGCCAAGGCCGCCGGCCTCGTCAGCGACCGCTGGGCGATGCGGAGGATGGTCAGGGAGAGCATCAAAACGACTGAGTTTTTCCCGAAATCATGATCCCAGGAAAAACTCAGTCACTGAAAGGATTCAGTTAAGAAATCATTTCTTGACAAACCGGCAGGTTTGCGTGAAACTGTCGGTGACTATCCTGATAAGATAGGCCCCAGCGGGCAGGGTGGCTACTGAAACACCGGCTTTTTCTGTGGCATCGCCGACCGAAAGGATAAGCTCGCCGGTGAGCGAATAGACCTCGCATTGGCGGATCACTTCCTCGCACTCAATCATCAGGCGGTCCTCCACCGGGTTGGGATACATTACAAGGCTTCCATTGTCGAATTCATCGACAGCGAGGTTGTTCATAAAGACGTAGGTTTGCGGGGCCGACAAGTTGCTGCCTTCGAGGCAGATGCTCACCGTGTGCTCGCCGTTGGGAAGACCTGTCACATCGAGCAGGATGTTGCCGTCGCCCACGGCGCCTGTCTGTTCGGTGCTGGTGTCATGGTCGAACCAGCAGCGGTAGGCGAGGTCGCCCAAGGCCTCGGTCTTGATGAAGAGGTAGCCGCGCGTCGCGCTGTAGTTGTCATCCTTGACCATAATATGAAGGGTGTGCATCCCTGTGGTGAGGCCGCTGACATCCAACTGGAACAGGCCGTTGTCCACCGTGCCGTGGTGCATCTCGTTGTGATGGTTGTCGAACCAATAGCGGTATTCCAACGAGGAGGTCCCGACGGTCGATACTTTGTGGAAAAGGGTTCCTTGGACGGGTGTCGAGGTGCTGTCGGTCAGGTAATAATGCAGGGTGTGGATGCCGTCGGGGAGCAGGCTCACGTCGATTTGGGCATCCCAGCCGTTGCCGCTGAAGCTGGCCGTCGCGCTTTGTTCGAAGTTTCCGTCGAACCAATAGCGGAAGGTGCGCGTGGTTTGGGCACTCAGCCCGAGGCAGAGCAGCAAGCCGAAAAGGGTTAATACATATCGTTTCATGGCTTCAGTGTTTTGGGTTTCACGTTACTCAACCACTTCGATATGGACGTTCAGCTTGCCATCGGGGTTCGAGTGTTGGTCAACCGTGGTCCGGTAGGTCGTCATGTAAGTGGGACGCGCGCTATAGGGCATGTTGCCGCCATTGATGCCCACCTGGGTGCCATCCAGACCCAAACATTGGGCGGCGACTTCGCCTTTCAGGATAAAAGGTTCCGTTTCCCATACATAATGGAAATAAACCCCATCGAAGGTCTCGAAAACATCCGGTATCTGATCAAAGACCCAGCAATTATGATGCGAGCACGCTTCAAGCACAGAGCCCCAACTTATACAATTATAAGCCACACTCATACCTTCCATACGACTCCCTCCAATAATACTATTATAGGCAGATAAATTTTGATGGACATCGGCTAACCAGATATAGGAATTATAAGCTTGGATGGTGCAGGAGGATGGGTCTGTTAATTCACTACCGCAGGAGAAGACGGCACAGTTGCGGAATGTTGTGTTATTTAAATTATCATTTTTGAATAATCTAATTCTGCAATTGATAAACTCGGCATCGTACATACCGGCTGACGATCCATCGGAGCCCCATTTGATTTCATTAATGTTGCATCTGATAAAGACCGGGGAACTCTGTCCATTCACTGTGATGATGCCATCGAAGAAGATACCCTCAACAGTCAAGACGGCGGGAGCATAAGAATTCCAAGTCTGAAAATCTCCCGCGATAATGGTGGGAAGCGTATTTAGTTCGTCATCGCTAACGCAGCCCACACCGCGCAAGGTGATGGCTTTGCCAAGGTTATGCGCATTGAAGGTGCCGCTTGAAAGGGTGATGATGTCACCGGTTGAGGCGGCGGCATTATAGGCGTCTGCAAAAGCATCAGCGCCGTAGAAGGTGGTAATTACGTCGCCATGCTGCAGCAAGGCGGTTTGGGTGCTGTTTTGTGCAAAAACCAGCGAGGTCGCGCATAATAGCGCCATGAGTAAGAATGTTTTTTTCATTGTGTATGGATTTTAAGACAATGCAAAAGTACCAAGACAGGATATATCGAGGACTTACAAATCGTCAAAACCCACTTACAAATGACATTTTGTAAGCCGATTCTTACTGGTTTTGGCTTTTCCACTCGGAGGGGGTCATGCCGACAAGGGCTTTGAAGGCACGGAAGAAGGTCGTCTCGTTCGCGAATCCCGACTCCATCCACACCTCCGAGGCGCGGGTGTCAGGCTGGCTGAGCAACAGCTGCTTGGCGTGCTCCACGCGATAAGTGTTGACAAACTGCGAGAACGAGCAATGGCGCAAGTTGTTGATACAGGCCGACAATACATTGCGGTTGCAACCTAATGCCGAGGCGACATCGGGAAGCTTCAGCCCGCTGTTCAGGTATAGATGCTGTTCCTCCATCAGCTGGCAGACACGTTGCAACAGCTTGTCCTCTTCCACTGATGGGGTGGGTGACACGGGGTCGGTCGCTTCATTGGTTTCGATGGTTTCGATGGCTTCGTCTGTTTCCTGCGCCTCGTCTGTGTCCTGGGTCTCGTCCGTCAAATCATTCTCGCGCGGAGTCGCTTTTCGCGCACGATATATATTAAGGTACACGAGACAGGCTGCCAAGAGTGCCACGCCGATCGCAACCCATAACCAAGGAAAAGAGGCATGACTGGCAAGTAGCGGCGCATCGGGATGGATGCGCAGCACCAGCACTGACTGGAGAGGATGGTAGTTGGAATCGCCGAGGCCGCCGGCAAGGATGAGGTTGCCTTCGGCATTGAGAACGGGCCAGGAGGGGCCGGTGTCAGGAAGGGTGTCGGTGAAATAAAGTGTCAAGGGTGCCGGATGCTCCATATAATCCACAGACAGCACATAAACCCGTTTGCTTGGGCTGAAGCCCACCAAATAGCCCCGTCCGCGCTGCCTGTCCACCACGGGAAAATGATACAAGATGCTGTCGCCGTGGAACACCATCGGCACAGTACCCATTGTTGGCAGCAAGCTGAAGTCGGTGCCACGAGTCTTGACAAAACCTATTTGACCTTCGGAGTTTTCCACGGGCAGCAAATAGGCATAGTCGCCAGAAGCTTCGTCGCCGATGAAACAAAGCTCGCTCATCTGGGGAATGTCGTAGGCCAACGGACGCCATTCATCGAGTAGCGGTGCATGGAAAGGTTCGCCCCGAAGCTGGTCAACGAGGATGCTATCGGGACGGATACCATTGATATGCTTTGTATCCAAGCTACTGAATATCATCACATTGTCCGAATCTGTGCGCAGGATGTAAGGACAGGAACGCTTGGCGGCCACCTCCTTGACGCTGATGAAGGTCTTTTGGCCGTCGAAGCATTCGATGCCGTCATCGCTAAACCAGTTGCCTGCTATGACCACACACCCACTGTCGATTTCGGTGGCGGAGAAGTTGCTGCGTTTCATGTCCATGCAGCTGAAGCCTTCGCAGGAGTGGGTGGCAGGGTCGTACCATTCGGCTGAGTAAGTTCGTCCGATGCCCAATGGCTCGCTGCAACCGCCACAAACCAGCACGTTGCCCGATTTCATGGGTACCGCAATGCCATGGTCGTGAACATAGACCGTAGGCACGGTGTGCCATGTCCCGTCGCTGAAATACTCTGCCGTGGCCGTCGGCACAAACCCTGTGGTGTGGCCGCCGATGACCGTCAACTCGCCGTTGGCAAAGAAAGTGCAGTGGCCGTAACGGGGCAGGTTGAGGTCGGGCAGCCGCCCGGTCTCAATCCTTGTTGCTTCGTAACGGAGGGTGTCCGCCTGCTGGGCTGTCGTCTCAACCGACAGCATCATCGCGAACAATACGCAGGTCAGGAATAGCTTCATTCGGGTGTCATTTTGCGGCAAAAATATAAAAAACCCCGAAACCGTGAAAGAATCAGGAAATTTAATAAATTTGCGTGGTATTATCATCATCGGAGTATCATGAACAAAGACACCCTTATCCTTCAAGCTTACGAGATGGCTCGTGAGCGTTACGCCGCCCTCGGCATCGACACGGACCAAGCCATAGCCACCCTCGAGAAGACCCCCGTCTCGCTGCACTGCTGGCAGACCGACGACGTGATGGGCTTCGAGAGCCAGGCCGGCCTCTCGGGAGGCATCCAGACCACCGGCAACTACCCAGGCCGCGCCCGCACCCTCGACGAGGTCCGCGCCGACCTCGAGTTCGTGAAATCGCTGCTCGCCGGCACGATGCGCGTCAACCTCCATGAGATCTACGGCGACTTCGGCGGCCAGTTCATCGACCGCGACCAAGTGGGCGTGGAGCATTTCCAAAGCTGGATCGACTGGGGCAAGTCGGTGGGTATGAAACTCGACTTCAATTCCACCTCCTTCGGTCACCCCAAGAGCGGCGACCTCAGCCTCGCTAACCCCGACCCGGCCATCCGCGCCTTCTGGATTGAGCATACCAAACGTTGCCGCCGCATCGCCGATGCCATGGGTAAGGCGCAAGGCGACCCCTGTATCATGAACATCTGGGTGCATGACGGGTTGAAAGACCTCACTGTGGAACGCAAACGTTACCGTGAGTTGCTGGCCGCCTCGTTGGATGAAATCCTCGCCGAAGACTTGCCCGACATGAAATCCTGCGTCGAGGCCAAGCTCTTCGGCATCGGCTTAGAGAGCTTCACCGTCGGCTCGCACGACTTCTACACCGGCTATTGCGCCACCCGAAAGGTCATCTATACCCTCGACACAGGTCACTATGAACCCACTGAGAATGTGTCGGATATGGTATCGTCGCTGCTGCTCTATGTGCCTGAGTTGATGCTCCATGTCAGCCGTCCTGTCCGCTGGGACTCCGACCATGTGACCATCATGAACGACCCAACCCTCGACCTCTTCAAGGAAATCGTCCGCGCCGAAGCCCTCCACCGCGCTCACATCGGCCTCGACTACTTCGACGCTTCCATCAACCGCATCGGGGCTTACCTCATCGGTGTTCGCGCCACCCAGAAATGCCTGCTGCAAGCCCTGCTGGAACCGTTGCAGCTGCTGCGCCAATATGAAGACAACGGTCAAGGCTTCGAGAAACTGGCCTTGTTGGAGGAGATGAAATCGCTGCCCTTCGGTGCTGTTTACGACTACTTCAACCTTCAGCACAAAGTGCCGGTAGGGGAGGAGTTCATCGCCAAAGTGCAGGATTACGAGAAAACCGTCACCAGCAAAAGACTATAACACCATGGAAAACGCACAACCCGCCTCAAGGAGGCGTGACCTCAATAACCCCGCACAAGCGAAGCGCAGTGCGGGGAGTCTAAAAAGCACTCTCGCTGTCTCGCTGACCAACTACTTGGATGCCGGAGCGATTGTCGCCGGGGCCAGCGGCTTGACATTGTGGCAAAACTATCTCGGCCTCACCGAGGTACACTTAGGCTGGCTCAACTTCATCAGTGCCAACTGCTTGGGTGCCGCCCTCGGGGCCATCATCGGCGGTTTCCTCGCCGACAAATACGGGCGCAAGTTCATCTATACCTACAACCTGCTCGTCTATATGGTGGGCGTACTGCTCATCATGCTCTCTGTCAGCTTCCCCATGCTGTTAGCGGGGTTCTTGGTGACGGGCATCTCGGTAGGTATCGGTGTGCCGGCCTCATGGACCTACATCTCCGAGAGCTCTGAAAACGACAAACGTGGCCGCAACATCTGCATCTCCCAGATGTCGTGGGGCTTTGGCCCGATGATCATCCTGTTGTTGGGTATGTTCTTCGCCCCCAATGGCTACCTGTTCGGTTGGGTGGAACGCATCGCACACACATTTGGCGGTTCCGACATGCCTTTGGAGGCCGTTCATGTGTTCAGCTCGCGCATCGTGTTTTTCTCGTTGCTGGTTGTGGCCTTCATCGCCTGGAACCTACAGCGCAAACTGGAGGAAAGCACCGAATGGAAGACAAGCCAAGAGGTCGCCAAGGCCAAAGGCGAGGATTCAGGACTATGGAATGCCTTCAAAGTCTTGTTTTCCAACAGGATTGCCATCAAGACCGCTTGTTTTTTGGCCGTCATCTACTTGGCATGGAACCTTGTGGCCTCGGTGTTGGGATTCTTCCAACCGCACATCTATGAAACGGCGGGCGGCGTGAGCAACGAGCAGGCCAACTGGATGAACTGCATCCAATGGGCCATCATCGTGGGTGTCACCTTCCTGCTCTCCAAGGTCATCGACAAGACCAGTCATAAACTGATTTACATCTTGGGTCTGCTTTTCGCTATCAGCGCGTGGGTCATCATCGTCGCTGTCGGCGTGAATGGCACCGCAGGTTTGTGGCTGTTTACCATCTTGTGGGGCATCGAAGGCGGCATGTCGGTGCAGATCTTCTACGCTTTATGGGGCTCGGAGTTGTTCCCTGCCAAGTTCCGCGCTGGCGCCCAGGGCTTGATGTTCTTTGTTGTCAGGGGTCTCTCCGCGGTTTGGGGACTCGTCTTCACCTTCATCTACGGTGAACATGGCGAAGGCTTCACCGTGGCCGCCTGGTGTATGATCGGCTTGCTGCTCATCTCGTTGATTGTGGGTGTCATCGGTTGCCCCAACACCCGAGGCAAGTCGCTGGCACAAATCACCAAAGAACGGTATGGGGAAACGGAAAACGGAGAACGGAAAACGGAAAAATAAAAGGAGGTGAGAAATGAGTATATTAGATAACAATTTGGAATTAACCCGTCAAATCGAGCAGGTGGCCGAGGTGGCTGGCTATCTTTGGCAAAAAGGCTGGGCCGAACGCAACGGTGGAAACATCGTCATCAATATCACGAATGAAATCAACTCGTCGATTTCCGATTTAACTTCTGGGGCTTCGCCATTCCGTTCTCCGTTTTCCGTTCTCCGTTTTCCGTTTTCCACTCCTCTCCCTCACCTGCGGGGTTGCTATTTCTTCTGCAAAGGCACCAACCGTCGTATGCGCGACTTGGCACGCTGGCCCATGGACAACGGTTCCATCATCCATATCCTCGATGATGGTGCTCATTACGAAATCATCGCTGATAAACCTGTGATGCCTACCTCGGAGTTACCATCGCACCTCAGCGTTCACAATTATCTGATTGCCAAAGGATCGCCCTGCAAAGCCTCGCTCCACACCCATCCCATCGAGTTGGTGGCCATGACGCACCATCGTCCTTTTTTGGAAAAAGATGTGCTCACCAAAATCCTTTGGTCGATGATTCCCGAAACACGGGCGTTCTGTCCAAAGGGCTTGGGCATCGTGCCTTATTTGCTACCTTCCAGTGTGGCACTTGGCGAGGCCACCCTCAACACCCTCGATGAAGGCTACGACGTGGTAATGTGGGAGAAGCATGGCGTGTTTGCGGTTGACACCGACATCATGTCGGCCTTCGACCAGGTGGATGTCCTCAACAAGGCCGCCCAAATCTACCTGAGTTCTCGCAGCATGGGCTTCGAGCCCGAAGGCATGACCGAGGCCCAAATGCAGGAACTGGCGGAGACGTTTGGGCTATCATTGAAAAATACACAAATTTTGTAACTTTATTTTGCTATATCGAATTATTTTATTATCTTTGCAGCACAAAACAAAAATAAAGCCATTATGAGAGTGATAGCGAAAAGCACATTGGTTGAGTATTATACCAAACATCCATTGGCCCAAAAGCCTCTTGAAGATTGGTACGAAACCACCAAAAGGGCGGAATGGCAGAACATAAACGACATCAGGGCGGCATTCAACACCGTTGACTATGTAGGTAATGACCGTTATGTATTCAACATCAAGGGCAACGATTATCGCCTTGTTGTTGTCATAAGATTCACGAAAGGGCGTGTGTACATCCGTTTCATCGGCACACATGCAGAATATGAAAAAATCAAAGACATAAAAAACATTTGAGATATGGCACAGATTAAAAGCGAGGCGGCATACCGGGCCGCTCTGAAAAGAATTGACGAACTCCTTCCACTGACCGGTGATGATGTACCTGAAGACGACCCAAACATGCTGGAACTCGACATGCTTTCCGACATGGTAGAGGAATACGAGGACATCCATTATCCCATCGGTAGACCTGAATTAGCAGATGTCATCAGGCTTCGTATGTACGAACGCTCTCTGACACAGGCAGCCGTGGCGAAGTTACTTGGCATCAGTGCATCGAGAATGAGCGAACTGATGCATGGCAAAATGGAGCCTTCATACCAACTTTCCCGCGACCTCTGCCTCAAACTCAATATCGAACCCGCTGTGGTGCTTGGAGTTTGAGAAGATTTGTCACTTGTTATCATCGCCCTGCTGATGCTGCTGGTCTCCGCCGACTGGGACATCAAGTTCCACTATTGTACTGAGACTCATACCTTGCTGGGAAGCTTCGGCCAACCTGCGGAGCTCTGCCTGCATTGCCTAGAACATGAGCATGACCATGAACATGAGCATGACCATGAACAGGCCCATCACCATGAACAAGCCCGTCACCATGGCGAAGCCTCCCACGCCGGAACGCACGATGACTCGTGGAATCGCCCGTAGGGCGAAAGATGATTAGGAAAATGGCCCCCACGTAGAATCACCCGTAGGGTGACAGATGGTTAGAACCCCGATATTCCCCTCGTGGAATCGCCCGGAGGGCGAAAGATGATTAGGAAATGACCCCCACGGAGAATCACCCGTAGGGTGACAGATGGTTAGAAACGATACGTCCCCGCGTAGAATCGCCCGGAGGGCGAGAGATGGTTAATGTGGAATATCCCTCAGCAAACTGTAGCCCACCCTCGCCATGAAGGTATGCATCGGTTTGAAAAAGCTTTGCTCGTTCAAGCCGTGATTGTATGGATTGGCGTAATTGGTCCTCGTGTAATTGACCGCCCGATAGCCATACCCCACCTGGAAGTCGAATCGCTGGGTGCGGTATCCTATTGAGATTTCACCGTAGGGACCGGACATCTTTCGGACAGTTTGTCCGACGAGAATTTCATTGCCATCATGCGTTTCGTTGATGGGGAACGTCTGGTTGCTGCAAAACGCATATCCGGCTTGCACCTCCAAGAAAGCGCCTTTTTGAGCGTCGCCGGTAAAATAATAGCGCAAGTCGGCAAAAATGGGAATGGAGATCTTGGCATCCAACAAGTCGAAGTACTCACCGCCGATGCCTGCGCCATAATAAACGTTATTGTTGCGGCACACCCCATATTCCGCCGACACTTGTCCGTAAAACACATGGGTGGATAACCCTCCCAGCTCTTCGGGGTTGGTGAAAAACGTTCTTCCGGTTTTCAACCCTATCTTGAATTCGTTGGTTTTAAAAACGGCAGGAGCCTCTTGCGAGTAAGCGTTAGTGCCTAAAACAAGCAATAGCCCTAAAATCATGTACCTTGTTTTCATCATAAGGGTGTTTTTGTTCTGCTTGGCAAAAATATGAAAAAAATGATTACTTTTGCAACGTAATAGCAATTAAAACCCTACATCATGAAAAGGTATATCTTATCAGCAATCTTGCTCGTCGTCGCGTTGACCCTCAACGCCCAAGACAACAACCATCGTTACGGAATCAAGTCAGGGATCATCCATGAGTATTCCAAATTGAATGAGCACATTACCCCCGATGTGCGCTATTTCGATCATTATGGCGAGTTAGAGGCCATGGTGCAAACCATCGACATGGGAGGCCTGGGTTCTTTTGAAAACACCACTGTTACCAAGAAGGAGAAGGCCTGGGTGTTTAACGCAGCGAGCAAACCCAAAGTTTTCGACAACCCCACTGCCGACTTGACGTTCATCAATCCTTCCCAGGAGGTCATTGACAAGTACAAACTCGTTGACACCGGCGAAGACGAAGAGGTTTTGGGCCGCATCTGTCGCAAGTTCACCTACGAGACCCTGATGGGCCGTAGAAACAAAGTCATCAACAATACCGCCTGGGTGTATCAAGGCATCGTGTTGAAAAGCCTCATGAAGAATGGCCGTCAGGAGACCATTTACGAGGTAACCGATTTCCAGGAAAACGTGGAGGTCCCCGCGGAGATTTTCGTGATTCCGGAATAGTAGCTTTGCACCATGAAAAAACGTTGGCTGCAAATAGGATCCCTCCTCATCGCCCTGCTGATGCTCTGGGTCTCCGCCGATTGGGATGTCAAGTTCCATTACTGCACCGAGACCCACGTGCTACTGGGCAGCTTCGGCTTGACCGCCGACCTCTGCCCGCATTGCCAAACGCATGAGCACGAGCATGACCATGCACACGAAGCTTCCCAAGCCCCTCACGACGATAGGGCTCAGCTCAACCACAAGTGCTGCTGCGAGGACTTCGAACAACTCGTCCAATTTGCCGACGGCTTCGTTTTTTCTCCTGAGAAACACCTCAACGTTTTCTTTCAGGCTTTTACCTTTATTAATGTTGACCTCCTGAGCCTGCCGACCATCACCCAAAAACTCGGGATCCATGGCAGCATCCTCAAGATTCCTATTTTTGTCTCGGGAAGGGAAATGCTGGTGTATTTCTCTTCCCTGAAACTGAATCCTCTGGTTTTCTGATTCTTTCATCAAGAAGAATAGTTTTTTATAGGCACTCCGATGACGAGTGTCTGTAGTCATTTCCATTTATTTAAATTTAAAATCATGAAAACCAACAGAATATTATTGATCGCATTTTTGTGGTTCGCCTTTATGGGCGTTTGCGCCGCCCAAGGTTTCGTTGAAGGCACCGTATATGAAGAAAACAACGGCGTGAAAACCCCGCTGCCGGGGGTCAACGTGTATTGGAAAATCGTGAACGTGGGCACCGTCACCGATGCCAACGGACACTACAAGCTTCCCATGCACGAGCAAATACACTGTCTCGTGTTCAGCTGCATCAGCTATGAGAACGACACCGTTCACCATGTGATGGATCCCGGTGTCATCGACCACGTGTTCAACACCGCCCATATCCTCACCGAGGTGGAGGTCGCCGCGCGTCAAAAAGCGCAGTACGTGTCCAACCTCGACCCGATTTCCGTGGAGCACATCACCGGCGAGGCCCTGCGCCGTTGCGCCTGTTGCAGCCTGGCAGAGAGCTTCGAGACCAACGCCTCGGTCGATGTGGCCTACGCCGACGCCGTCACTGGCGCCAAACAAATCGAACTGCTGGGCCTCAGCGGCCTCTATACCCAGATGATGACCGAGAACATGCCCAACTTCAGAGGCCTCGCCTCGGCCTTCGGCCTCAGCTATGTGCCTGGCACTTGGATGCACGGCATCTCGGTCTCCAAAGGCACCTCTTCAGTGCGCAACGGCTATGAGTCCATCAGCGGACAAATCAACGTCGATTACAAGGAACCCCAGGAAGACCACGCCGAGAAAGTGTTCGTCAACGGATTCGTCAACACCATGGCCATGACGGAGCTGAACTTCAACACCCGCCTCAATGTGGGCGAACGCGACGGCTTGCTGCTGCTCGGCCACGTGGGACACAACTTCATGAAAATGGACGGTAATGGCGACAGCTTCCTCGACGACCCCGTCACCACGCAATACAGCTTGTTCCTGCGCTACAACCATCCCAATACCGGCCACTTCGGATGCAAACTGGGCGTGAAAGCCCTGAAAGAGAACCGTCTCAGCGGACAGATGGGCTTCGAGCCGGAGCACCGCCTCGACCCTGGCTACGGCCTCTATGGCATCGGCATCAATACCCAACGCTACGAGGCTTTCGCCAAAACAGGCTTCATCTTCGACCGTCCCGAGACCAGCCTTGGCATCCAACAACAGCTCACATACCATAAGATGGATTCCTATTTCGGACGCACCGACTATAACGCCACCCAGCTTTCCTATTACGCCAACTTGCTGTTCGACTCCTATATTGTCAGCGACCACCACAAATACTCGTTGGGCGCAAGTTATTCCTACGACCACTACAACGAGTCGCTCAACGACAGCGTCATGAACCGGGTGGAGCAGGTGCCAGGCGCCTTTGCGGAGTATGTGTTCAGCGACGAGCACCATTGGACCGTCATTGCTGGCTTCCGCGCCGACTACAACACCTACTACCAACGCTTGTTCTATACCCCGCGTCTCCATCTGCGTTTCCGTACCGACAACGAACTGGCCCTGCGCCTTTCAGCGGGCAAAGGCTACCGCTCGCCCAACGTGTTGGCGGAGAATTCCACCATGCTGGCCTCGTCGCGCCAAATCGTGTTTGTGGACACCCCGAAGATGGAAGAAGCCTGGAACTTCGGCATCAACCTCTCGAAGCATTTCGACGTGGGGGAGAAGGAACTCCAACTCCTCCTCGATGCCTACCGCACCGATTTCGTCAACCAAATTGTCCTCGACCGTGACGCGGACGCCCATCAAATCCGCATCTATAACCTCAATGGGAAGTCGTATTCCAACTGCGCCCAGATCCAGCTGGACTATGAGCTGTTCCCCAACTTCGATGTCTCGGCGGCCTTCCGTTACACCGATGTGAAGATGACCGTCAACGACACCCTTCGCGAGAAGCCCTTCGTGAACCGCTACAAAGGCCTGCTCACCTTGTCGTACGCTCCTGGCACCTGGCAATTCGACCTCATCACCCAGTTCAATGGCGACAGCCGCATCCCCGACCTGAGCGGCAACGCCACCGCCGTGGCCTACGGGCAGGACCTCGACCGCTCCCCGTTCTATGTCATCATGAACGCCCAGGTCACCAAGAAGTTCGGTGAGCATTGGGAGGTCTATGCCGGTGGCGAGAACCTGACCAACTACAAGCAACAGCATCCGTTGGTGGCCGCCAACAATCCTTTCGGCCAGGACTTCGACGCCTCCATGGTGTGGGGTCCGCTGAGCGGCATCCGGGCTTATTTGGGCTTCAGATTCCAATTGAAATAATCGCATCATTCCATGAAACGCAGCTTCTTTTTCCTCCTCACCTTGCTTGGCCTCGCCTCGTGCGGCAAGCTCGACGTCGCCATCGTTAACCCCAATGTGGAACAGCAAAGGCATCCCCAGGCTTTGGCCACAGCACACCCCCGGTTCAGCTGGAATTACGCGACCACGGCCCACAATGTGACCCAACTCGACTACCGGGTCATTGTGTCCTCAAGTCCCGATAAGGCTCTCCAGGGGATGGGCGACCTCTGGGACTCGCAAACGGTGCCGTCCAATCAGATGCTGTATGTCCCCTACGAGGGCGCTGCCTTGAAGAGCCGCGACCAAGCTTATTGGAAAGTCATCGCCACCGTGACCGACGGACGTCGGAAAACCAAGGTGGAAAGCGAGGTCAATGCCTTCGAAATAAGTCTGCTGCGTCATGAGGATTGGCAAGCCCACTGGATTGGGCATGAGTTCGCTGATGATGTGCTGACGGGACATACCCGTTTGGCCGCCCGGTATCTCCGCAAGGATTTCACCCTCGACAACGAGATCGAAAAGGCCAGGCTCTATGTCAGCGGCATGGGGGTTTATAGCGCTTTCATCAATGGCGTTGAGATTGCTCCGGAGGAACTGCTGAAGCCTACGCTCTCATGGTATTCAAAACGTGTGTATTTCAATACCTACGATGTGACGGACCAACTTCAAAGCGGCGACAATGCCCTCGGGATCATCCTTCAGGGCGGTCGCTATACAAGCATTCGCTACAATGCCGCCAACCCCAATTGGGACGGCACGGAACATGTGTTCGGCTTTGGACCCCCCCGATTGTTGCTGCAACTGGAGGTTACCTATCATGACGGTTCAAAAAAATTGATTGTCAGCGACGAGACTTGGAAAATCACCGACCAGGGTCCCATCCGCGCTGCCAACGAATGGGATGGCGAGACTTACGATGAGCACTACGACCTCGGCGACTGGAGCAACACCGGCTACGATGACACCGCCTGGCTCCAGGCCGAGCTCGTGGAGGCCCCGGAGGGACAACTCAGCGCCCAGCCCAACCCGAACATCAAGGTGCAGGAGGTGCTGAAACCTGTCAGCCTGTTCAAAAAAGGCGACAATTGGTACCTCGACATGGGCCAAAACATGGTAGGCGTGTTGGCAGTGAAAGGTGAAAAGTGGAAAGTGGAAAGCGGAGATACCATCACACTGCGTTTTGCCGAGCTTCTCACCCCCGACAGCCTTCTCTATACCGCCAACCTCCGTGGCGCGGAATGCACCGACCGTTACATCACCTCTCACCTTTCACCTCTCAGCTCTCACCTCCCTTGGCGTCCCATGTTTGTGTATCACGGTTTTAGGTATGTGGAGATCGCAGGCCTGAGGGAAGCCCCTTCGCTGGATGATTTTGAAGGCTTGGTGTTCTACGACGAGATGCCCGTCACGGGCCATTTCGAGACCTCCAACGAGATCCTCAACGCCGTGTATCGAAACGCCTTTTGGGGCATCCGTGGCAACTACCGCTCGATGCCCACCGACTGCCCGCAACGCGATGAGCGTATGGGCTGGACCGGCGACCGCACCACGGGCAACTATGGCGAGTCGTACATCTTCGACAACCATCAACTGTATGCCAAGTGGCTCACCGATGCCGACGACAGCCAATGGGACAACGGCTCGCTGCCCAACGTCATTCCGCCTTACTGGCGCGGCTACACCGACAACATGACCTGGCCTGGAGCCGTCGTCACCGTGACCGACATGCTCTACACCCGCTTCGGCGATGAGGAGCCCATCCGCCAGCATTACGAGGCCCTGAAACGCTGGATGCTCCACATGAAGGAACGTTATATGACCAATGGCATCCTGAGACGCGACACCTACGGCGACTGGTGCATGCCCCCTGAGTCACTGGAGCTTATCCACTCCAACGACCCCAAGCGCATCACCGACGGACCTGTGCTTTCCACGCCCTTCTATTGCTACCTCAGCGGCAAGATGGCCAGGTTCGCCCAGGTTCTCGGCAACTCCGAGGACGCCGACTTTTTCAACCATGAGGTGGAAGCCTCCACGGCAGCCTTCAACCGGCAGTATCTTGATTACACCCACTGCTGTTATGCCAACAACACCGTCACCGCCAACATCCTCCCCCTATGGTTTGGCATGGTGCCGAAAGACCTTGAGAAACAGGTGTTTGCCAGTATTGTTGACAAGACTGAAAACGAATGTGGCGGCCATGTGTCAACCGGGGTGGTGGGCATCCAACAGCTGATGCGCTGCCTCACCGAGCATGGCAGGGGCGACCTCGCGCTGAAAATCGCCGCCAACGACACCTATCCGAGTTGGGGCTACATGGTCCGCAACGGAGCCACCACCATCTGGGAGCTTTGGAACGGCAACACCGCCGACCCCGCCATGAACTCCGGCAACCATGTGATGCTCCTCGGCGACCTCATCCTTTGGGAATATGAGTATCTCGGCGGCATCCGCGCTTTGGAGCCGGGCTACCGCCAAATCCAGCTGAAGCCTTATCCCATTGAGGGACTGGACTATGTGGACTGCGCCTTCGAGTCGGTCTCGGGACGCATCGAGAGCTCCTGGAAACGGGATGGCCATCGCTTTGAATGGGAGGTGGTGATTCCCGCCAACACCTCGGCGGAAGTGCATCTCCCCACCGCCCAAGGCTATCAAGTCAAAACCCTGGGCAGCGGTCGCCACCATCTGAGCTCAACGCTTTAAAGGGCTGCCAAAGAAAAAAGCCGGACGAAAGCCCGGCTTTTTTTCAACAGTGTTTTTAACGCTTTTCTCACTCAGCTGGGGCATCGGTGGGAGCCACAGGAGCTGACATCTCAATCTGCTCACGAATCTGTGAGTCTTGAATGTCGCCACCTCTTCCCGTCTTAATGGTCATGCTTGACACCAAACACAGAACCACGAGGATGATGGCCATCGTCCAGGTGGCTTTTTCCAAGAAGTCGGTTGTCTGACGAACACCCATCATCTGGTTTGCACCACCGAAATTAGAGATCAAACCGCCGCCTTTGGAGTTTTGAACCAAGACGACTAAC
>CACZQL010000018.1 GCA_902783365.1 uncultured Bacteroidia bacterium
ATTTGGAAGGCAGCACGGTGGCGGCCACGCAGAGCTATGTCTTTATGAAAGGTGAAGGTGGAGAAACCTACGAAATCACTGCCACGGTTGTCCCCGCCGAAGCCGGCACTGTGACAGGCGCGGGTGTTTATTATGCCAATAACAGCTGCACCTTGGTTGCCACGCCTAACGAGGGTTACACCTTCAGGTGTTGGACGGAGAACGGCGCGGTCGTCTCGGAGGAGGCCAGCTACACCTTCGCGGTGACGGGAAACAGAGACTTGGTGGCCCAATTCTCGGGTACCGGTGTCGATGAAAACGAAGGGGAACGGTTTGTCCTGTATCCCAATCCTTCAGAAGGCACCTTCGTTGTTGAGGGCAGGGGCAGGCTCTCAGTTGTGAACCCTCTTGGCCAGCAAATACTCACCCGTGACATTGAAGGCCAAACGACCTTGCATTTGCCGTCCGGATTCTATCTGCTTCGATTGGAAAACGAAAGTGGCAGTCGAGTGAACAAACTCGTAGTGAAGTAATTCCAGTTCGCACAATCCGTTTTATGATAGAGATCTCCGTCTCGTTTGGGACGGAGATTTTTTTGTTTTTACATGTAACATTTTCGAAATTCTGGTACTTAGGGATAGAAAACCTGATAAGGTTGTTTTTTATCTATTAATTCAAACGAAGATGGCCATGATCCTTGGCTTTGGCACCAACCAGTACCGGCTCTACGAGATGGGGGAGGTGCCCAGCGAAAGTAACGGCAAGATGATCCGCTCGGCCATGAACCCCCAGGTGTTTCTCGACCTGGTGCGTAGCACACGCTCCTAGCTGACTGACAAAGAATACGCGAAAATCATCACCCGAGTGGACGAAGTGATCAAAGCATCTGAGCGTTGGCAGGACGAGCTGAAGGAAACGAAACGGCTGTTCCGAACCGAACGTGGCATGGTGAATGGCTTTGCGCCTCTTTCGACGGACCGACTGAAAAACCTGCTGCTCTACCTGCTGCGACAGATGGGAGAGATTTCTCCAACAAAGATGAATGAGGTGCTGTTTTACATCGACTTCTTTTCGTACCGTGAGCGAGGGATGGCCATCTCGGGTCTGGCATATCAGTCACTCGAGTTGGGGCCAGCGCCTCAACGCTGGGATCGTGTGTACAGCGCCTTCGATGAAGTGGAAGTCCAGTTGAAACAGGTGCAAGGGCAGGAGAGTACGAGGCTCAAGGCGGATGTGGAAGCCGACATGGGCGGCTTCTACGCAGAGGAGATGGCTGTGATTGACACGGTATGCGAGAAGATGAAACGGATGACCTCAAAAGAGGTTGTGAAGATGGGTGGTGAGGCTCATGGTCTCGCGGGTGCGCTCAAACACAGCGCCACTGAGGAAGACGAAATCGGTGGGCGTTTTCATCTTGCGTTTCAAACTTTCCGAACCTTCCTTAGTCCTTGTTGGTCCTTTTTTTAAGGTGAGAGGTGAGAGGTGAAAGGTGGGGATAAAAAATTATTAATATTGGCTCATTTTGAATTATTATTATATTTGTAGGCGTTTTTTGGTATAAAAAAATAAATAATATGAAAAAACTTTTACAATTTGGTGCATACCTATCAGTCTTTTTAATGGCTTTTGCTATGATGGGTACCGCTTTTGCACAGCAGCAAGGAGCCCTCAACGGATTGTTCACGGTGAACGCCTCCGAGACCCAGGTGGAGTTCTCTCAAGGCAACCTCCAATACCAGGCCAGTACCGGCACTTGGCGTTTCGCCGAGTACCAGTGGGATTATGTGGGATCACAGGAACCATTTGCTGGTGCTGCCGGTGGGACGGTCAGCGGCAGCGACAATAAGTATATCTCTTCTTCCTACAGCGGATGGATCGACTTGTTCGGCTGGGCCACTAGTGGCTACCATAATCCCTACGACCTCTATAACGTGAACTATCAGCCCTGGTCAAATTCAAATGCCACGGACGGCCCAGACGATATTAATGAATATGGTTACGGACCCTCGGCGAACCTGGTGAGTCCGAACCTTTCGGGGGGTGGCGCCGAATACGACTGGGGTGTCCACAATGCCATCAGCAATGGCGGAAACGCTGCCGGCCTCTGGCGCACGCTTACCAAGAATGAGTGGGACTATCTGATCAACACCCGTGTCACGCCCTCAGGCATCCGTTTCGCGAAAGCCACGGTGAACAATGTGAATGGGTTGATCCTGCTACCCGACAATTGGCAGTCATCCTACTATTTGTTGAAACATCCGAATGATGATACCTATTACTATTACGTGAATACCATCACCGCTGAAGAGTGGGCCGTTCTGGAGCAACACGGCGCCGTATTCTTGCCTGCCGCGGGCGGACGGAACTCGTGGGCGGTCAATCATCTCAACTTGGAAGGCAGGTATTGGTCCACAACGCACCACAATAGCCGTGTTTCTTCGGCTTTTGTATTCACTTCGGGTGGTAATATGGGGACGAAAACCGATGGACGCTATCTAGGCATCTCTGTGCGTCTCGTCCAAAACGTTCATAACTATTCCTTTGTCATCGAAGCCACCGCGAGTCCCAACTACGGCGGCACGGTAGGCGGCGCCGGCACCTTTACGGTAGGCAGCCAATGCACCCTCACGGCAACCCCCCGTCAGGGCTACGCCTTCGTCGGCTGGACGGAAAACGGCGAGGTGGTCTCCACGTCGCGCGTCTTCACGTTCGACGTCGATGCCAACCGCGACCTGGTGGCGAATTTCACCCTCCATAACCATGCGGGCATCATCAATGGCTTATTCACCGTGGACGCCTCCGGGACCCAGGTGGAGTTCTCCCAAGGCAACCTCCAATTCCAGGCCAGTACCGGCACTTGGCGTTTCGCCGAGCACCAGTGGGATTATGTGGGTTCGCAGACTTCATCTGGAGGATATGCCGGCGGGACGGTCAGCGGCAGCGACAATAATAATATCTCCTCTTCCTACAGCGGATGGATCGACTTGTTTGGCTGGGGCACCAGCGGCTACCATGACGCCAACGACCCCTATAACGTGAACTATCAGCCCTGGTCAACCTCAAGCGCAACGGTGAATGCGACCTATAATCAATATGGTTACGGACCCTCCTCCAACCGACCCTCCCCGGACCTTACGGGCTCAAGCGCCAATTACGACTGGGGCGTTTACAACGCCATCAGCAACGGCAGCGACATTCCCCAGCTGTGGCGCGCGCTCTCCCTGGAGGAGTGGGGGTATCTGTTCGACGACCGCTCCACCAGCTCCGGCATCCGCTTTGCCAAAGCCTGTGTGAACTATGTCAACGGCGTGATCCTGCTGCCCGACAGCTGGCAGGCCTCTTATTATGTGCTGAACAACACGAACGACCCCAGCGCCAGTTTCTTCTCCAACTTCATCAACCTCAGTAACTGGGCCATCTTGGAACAATATGGCGCGGTATTCCTGCCTGCCGCCGGTCGCCGCGACGGGACTTCGACCAGCGCACCCGGTTCCGAAGGCTACTACTGGTCCACGAAGAGCGACGCTAACAGTCATGCGAAACTTGTGATGTTCGACAATTCAAACTTCTATGCCAGCTTGGGCAGCATGCAGCGTTATAGCGGTAATTCGGTGCGTTTGGTCCGTTCACCCCAGGACTATTCCTATTCCATCGAAGCCGCCCCGAGTCCGTCAGCAGGCGGCACGGTGAGCGGCGCCGGCACCTACATGGAAGGCACCCAATGCACGCTCATGGCGGCGCCCGCCGAGGGCTATGCCTTCGTCAGCTGGACGGAAAACAACACGGTGGTCTCCACAACGCCCAGGTTTATCTTCACCGTGGAGCGCCCTCGTACCTTGGTGGCGCATTTTGAGCCGCATCTTGCCCATGTCGGCGCCGTCAACGGCAGGTTCACCGTGAGTTCCGCCGGCGTCCAGGTGGAGTTCTCCCAAGGCAACCTGCAATACCAGGCCACTACCGACACCTGGCGTTTCGCCGAACACCAGTATGACTACGTGGGAGACACCAACAGCGCCATCTCGCAAACCTATGGCGGATGGATCGACCTCTTCGGCTGGGCCACCAGTGGCTACCACGACAGCAACGACCCTTATAACCTGAACTATCAGCCTTGGTCGATTTCCCAATCCCTTGTGAACGAATCCTATAATATGTATGGTTACGGGCCTTCGATGAACATGCCCTCTCTGGACCTTACGGACGGCAGCGCTGAATACGACTGGGGTGTCCACAACCTCATCGTGAACGGCGGCAGTGTCTCCGGCGTCTGGCGCACCCTTTTGGGTGAGGAGTGGGAATACCTGCTCTACCTCCGTAACACGGCCACGGATGTCCGATTCGCTCCCGCCTGTGTAAACGGTGTGAACGGTTTGGTCCTGTTGCCCGACGATTGGAGCGATGATTACTATGCTTTCCAAATCACCAACACGGGCATCCATTACAGCATGAACACGATTAGCGCCACTGAATGGACCGCTTTGGAGCAGCACGGTGCCGTGTTCCTGCCTTCTGGAGGTTACCGTTACGGGACCAGCGTTGACTTTGCCGGACAATTCGGCTTCTACTGGTCGTCGTCGCATTACAACTCCAACGAAGCGCTCAGCTTAAGTGTCCAGAGTTATCATCCCAATCCGCAATTCGAATTCGGCCGCTACGACGGCTTATCGGTGCGGTTGGTGCGTCCATATCAAAATTTCTCATATACTATTGAAGCCACCCCGAACACAGCGGCGTTGGGCACGGTGAGTGGCGCCGGCACTTACCCTGAAGGCTCCGAAATCACCCTCTCGGCGATGCCCGCCGAGGGTTGCATCTTCGTCAACTGGACAGAGAACGGCGAGGTGGTCTCCGCCAATGCGAGCTATCAGTTCACGGTGGCCGCGTCGAGAACCCTTGTCGCCAACTTCGCCCGTCCTTGCCCCGCGGGAGCGCTTCAAGGCGTGTTCTCGGTGGGTGAATCCACCACCGTGTATTTCTCCCAAGGCAACTTGCAGTACATCGGCAGCGCCGAGACCCCCTACTGGAAGTTCGCCGACCACCAATGGGACTGTCTCGGTGCGACCACCGGCCAAAACAGCTACAACCAAAACGTGGACCGCGACCTGTTCGGCTGGGGCACCAGTGGCTATGACCACGGGGCCAACTGCTACCAGCCGTGGAGCACGAGCGTAGATTATAAAGACTATTACGCCTACGGCGACCCCACCTCCAATTTGTTCGACCAGACCGGCCGGGCCGACTGGGGCTACAACACCATCAGCAATGGTGGCGACCAGCTGGCACGGTGGCGTACGCTTGCCCGTGAGGAGTGGAGCTATCTGTTCAACACCCGTGCGACGAGCTCCGGCATCCGCTATGCCAGGGCCTGCGTGAACGACATCAATGGCGTGATCCTGCTGCCCGACGACTGGCAAACCTCCTACTATTCGCTGAACAGCCCGAATGTCCAAGACGCGAGTTTCTCCAGCAATGTCATCAGCGCTGAGCAATGGGCGGCTTTGGAGCAGCATGGCGCCGTATTCTTGCCCGCCGGAGGCCGTCGAAGCACGAATACGCTCTATGAAGTCGGAACCTCAGGCTACTATTGGTCGGCGTCGTATCGCATTAATCCGAACACCAATAACTTCGCCCAAGCGCTGTACTTCACTTCAAGCAGCACCAACCCGGAATACGCTCCCACCCGAGCCAATGGACAGTCGGTGCGTTTGGTGCGCTCCACCCAGGAGCTCGTCTATCAGCAGGAAGTCACCCTTCACGAGGGCTGGAACTGGTGGGCACCCATGGTGGAAGGCGCTCTCGCCCATCTGGAGTTGGCCCTGGGTAACGCCGGGCTGACCATCACCGCCGAGGACGGAGGCACCCTCAGCTATGCCAACGGGGCGTGGAGCGGCGATATCCAACACATCGCTTTGGGCAGGATGTACGGCATCGAGACCTCGGCGGCGTGTGCTTTCACCCTCGGCGGCATCAAATCCTATCCGGTCGTCGTCGCCCTTAAGCCGGGCTACAACTGGTTCGGTTGCCCGTGCCACGATCCCGTGCCGGTTGACAGCGTGTTCGACACCACCTACGGCCCCGTCGCAGGCGACAAGGTCATCTCGCAGGACGAAGGCTTCGCCATCTTCAACGGCACCCTTTGGGAAGGCACCCTCACCACCTTGCAACCCGGACACGGCTATGTGTATGTGTCCCAAGCCCAGACCACCAAAATGGTAACTTTCTAGGTAGGCAAAACCTCCGCTATGAACGACGACAGCAGCACATCGGGGTCCATCCAGGTGTAGTTTATCTTGCCTTCCGATAGGAGTGTTTCCTTCGAGCCTTTGGTGAGCCGCAGCTTCAATCAACTGATATTTTATATGTTTCGTGGACAAATAAATGTCCAAAATGCTTGGTGGTTCGCCAATTATTTTGTTTATTTTGCACCGTAATCAAGTTGACAAGAATAGATGACCGACTGGCGTGGGCCTGTCCATTGAGGATATGTAGAAGTTTGCTTGTAGCACCTCGTGTCAAAATCAGCCAAATCAACCAAAAATCAAGTTGTTTTGGCTGATTTTTGTTTTAATATTTAGCCAAATGAATCTTTATTCATATCTTTGCGGCTGAAAATAAAAACTAACAGTGATGACAGAAGGAAGAGTTCGACCGGCTGTTTACATCACAGTTCTCGCATCCTGATGAGCTTAAGCGCATTGTGACAACACTCGCAACGAAACGCATCGGCTTCACACGCGATGAGCTCATCAAGCGCGGAAAGTTTTCTTCCGGAGGCACCTTGTCGGAAAACCTGGCAGCACTGCAGAAAAGCAAGCTGATTATGGAATACATTCCTTTTGGTGAATCGACTGCGAGGTATAAACTTGCTGATCCATTCTGTATCTTCTATCTGAATCATGTCCGAGGTAACACCGACAACTCCTCATACTGGCAGACGCATGAGAAATCGCCCTTCGTCATCTCATGGATGGGGTTTGCTTTCGAGGACCTGTGCTGGACTCACATCAAGCAGATTAAGCATGCCTTGGGGATTGACGGAGTGATTACGAAGGAATCTCCATGGAACATCCCTCCAGATGCTAAAATAGATCTGATTATCAACAGGGACGACCGCTTCATCTGTTTGTGTGAGATGAAGTTCACGAGAGGGGACTTCGAGGTTACAAAGAGTTACAACAAGACCCTTCTTGAGCGAATGGAGCGGGTGCAGGAGATTGTCGGGGACAAGAAAACCGTCATGTCAGTACTGGTTACCACCTACGGTCTGAAGCGGAACGAATATGCCTCCCGCTTCGATAGGACAGTCACGATGGAGGATCTGTTCCAAAAATAACGCCACGGCCTCATAGTGGAACTTTTAGGGAGAAGGTCTCTTGCTCCTTCTTTGCTTTCTGTATCTACATTCCCTGACCAAGCAGCAGGTCCCCTTCCAGTATTCGCTTCACTGGATAGAGCAGGAGGGAGGCGAGCTGAAGCATGAGGACTTCCTCGGTGACCAACTCGCACAGCTGGCGCGGAATCTTCCTATTTGTTACAATTTGGTGGTTATTTATATCTCGTTACTGGTGGTCACCGTGGTGACGGTCGGGCAGTGCGGTTGGTGCGGGAGGTGGGATAACAGTAAGCCTTAAATTCCTAAGCAATGGAGCCTTTCGCGAAGCAAGTCGAGATAGCGTTGTTTGAAATCCTCGGAAAGAAAGGACTGGGCAATCATCGCCTCCCATGCGGGCATACATTTCTTGAAATGTGTCACCAGCTTATCGATTACTATTTCTGGTATGTTGGCTTTGATTGCCGCTATCTTAAAGTCGTTCAAAGTGATGCGGCTCTTTTTCCCGTTGAGCGTCAGTGCCAGCTCTTCCTTGTCTTTCGGGTTTACGATGGCCGCGTTCAACAAGTCGTATGCGGGCGAAAGCCCATAATGGCCAGTTTCGGTGGAGAGCAGCGAGAAGTTTTTTAGATGCATGTCGTTGTTGCCCGTAAGCCAGGAGAAGATCACTGATTCATAAAAGTTCACCAGGTCAAGTTGTGGCGTTGAGGAATACATGGCGATGGCCTTGGCGATTTGCTCGTAGGAACTTCGG
>CACZQL010000019.1 GCA_902783365.1 uncultured Bacteroidia bacterium
ATCCCTTTTCCGAGCGCGCATCGAGGTTCTGCAGCAAGGTGTTGACAATCCTTTTCACTTCTCCTATTTCCTGTGGGTCGTCTCTTAGTTTGGCGAGGGCATCAAATTCATCCAACAGGAGAATGCATTTGTATTTATTAGCAAAACGAAAAAGGTTTGCAATGTTCCTTGAACTGGTTCCAAGAAATGATGAAATAATGCCATCTAACTTTGCCAATACAACAGGAAGCCCGACTGATTTTGCGATCCATTTGGCAAGCATCGTTTTTCCAGTGCCGGGATCACCATAGATTAAACATGACCTTGACGGAGATGCGTTTAATTGAATCAACCTGTCGTAGTTTCGCCATTCGTTAATAAGGGAATCCACCGCACTTTGTATAGATTCATTGAACAAAGGCTTTTCTTTCTCCAAATCATCTTGAAATATGATTTCCAAAATTGGGGTTGCAGTCTCTTTATCGACAGGAATCGTTGTGTTCCTGGTCAAATCATCACCCTCTAGCGAAGAAATAACAAAGCCTAACGGTTCGATTGGTTGTGTCTTACGTGACTGCGCCAATATACCCTCCAACGACTTCGCTTCCTTTTCCATGCCACTTTTCTTATAAAAAGCTATGAGACGCCCGATCTGATGCTCCGTCATCTCTCTTGAAGAAGAAAGGGCCGAACGGCAGAGAGCCTGTATTATAACAAAATCCGAATTCATGGTACGTTGAAAATTTCCGCAAAAATACAAAAAATTTCTAATATCAACAAAAAAATTTCCTTATTTATGCAAAAATTTCTGTTTTTGAAACAAAAAATTCCAATAAAGATATATGTGACTCGCTATTGCGCCAATCCTTCGCCAAAAGCAGCCACTGGTACAGCTGTTGTTTGCCTTCGTCTTGGCTATACTTCAACTGCCACAGCGGTTCAATGTCGTGAATCACATTCGACCATGTGACATCCGGCCCTGGCTCTCTCGGTGGCACCTCTTCGCCATTCATCAAGTAATCACACATCCACTCCCAGAATGCGACGGGATATCGATGAGAATCCCGCCATTTTCGTATCTTTGCACCGAAAAACATCTTTGTTCTCGCTCATGCTCACCGAAAACACCATGGAACGGCTGCGGATCCTCACCGAGTCGGCGAAGTACGACGTGTCGTGCTCGTCGAGCGGCACCGTGCGCGGCGGCAAAAAGGGCATGGTGGGCAACACCGTCGGCGGCGTGGGCATCTGCCACTCGTTCGCCGACGACGGACGATGCATCTCCCTCCTCAAGGTGATGCTCACCAACAGCTGCATGTACGACTGCGCCTACTGCGTCAACCGCCGCTCCAACGACATCCCAAGGGCAACCCTCTCCGTCACCGAACTGGTGGACATCACTATGGAGTTCTACCGCCGCAACTACATCGAAGGCCTCTTCCTCTCAAGCGGCGTGGTGCGTAACCCCGACTACACCATGGAACGCCTCGTGGCCATCGTCCGGGAGCTCCGCACCCGCCAACGCTTCAACGGCTACATCCATCTGAAAAGCATCCCCGGCGCCTCCCCCGAACTGCTCGCCGAGGCAGGACGCTACGCCGACCGAATGAGCGTCAACATCGAAATCCCCAAAGAGGAGTCGCTGAAACTGCTTGCCCCCGAGAAAGACCACCAAAGCGTGTTCCAACCGATGAAACGCATCCAACAGGGAGTGATAGAGAATAGGGAAGACCGCCGCCACCTCCGCCACGCGCCACGTTTTGTGCCTGCGGGACAATCCACCCAGATGATCGTGGGAGCGACCAAGGAAACGGACCGCGACATCCTCACCATGTCGTCGATGCTCTACGCCCAGCCCACCATGCGACGGGTGTATTATTCGGGCTACATCAGCGTGAACACCTACGACCCGCGCCTGCCGGTGCTCAAACAGCCGCCCCTGGTGCGCGAGAACCGCCTCTACCAGGCCGACTGGCTGCTGCGTTTCTATCATTTCAAGGTGGAGGAGATCGTGGACGACCAGACACCCGACCTCGACCTGGAGATCGACCCGAAGCTGGCTTGGGCGTTGCGCCACCCCGAGGTCTTTCCCGTGGATGTGAACAAGGCAGACTACGAGATGCTGCTGCGGGTGCCGGGCCTCGGCGTGAAGTCGGCGACGCTCATCGTGAACGCGCGCCGTTACGGAAACCTCTCGTCGTTCGACCTGAAGAAGATGGGCGTGGTGATGAAAAAAGCCAAGTATTTCATCACCTGCCACGAACTCGCCTCGCCGCTTCCTGGGGCCATGCCCGGCATCAACGAGTTGCGGCCTGAGCGTCTGCGCGCCCTGCTGGTCTCTCCCCAGGAACGCAAGATGGCCGAGAAGGAACAACAACTTTCCATAGACTTCGGCGTATGACGTTTTACACTTTCGACGGGACTTTGGACGGCCTGTTGACGGCTGTTTTCGACGCCTTCGAGCGGCATGAGGCGCCCGAGAAGCTTCTGGCCGCGGGCGATATGCTGCCTCTGTTCTGCGAACAGGTCCACGAGGTGGTTACCGACGAGGCCAAGGCCAAACGGGTATGGGCGGGACTGGAGAAAAGGCTGTCGCGGGAGGCCTTGCGGATGATCTCGGTGAGCTGGCTCTCGGAGCTGCCGGAGCTGGCCAACCCCTTGTTCGGCTATGTGTGCAAGACCTTCCGTCAACCTGCTGGGGTGAGCATCGAGCGTAACTTTGCCGACCCCGACGTGCTGGCCGTGACCAACATCGCCCGGAAGGTGCTGCACGAGCAGCTGCGCATGAAGCAGTTCATCCGCTTCCAGAAAGCCAATGACGGCACCTACCTCGCAGTCGTGGCCCCCGACCACAATGTGGTGCCGCTTGTCATCACGCATTTCGCTGACCGTTTCAACGACCAGCCTTGGCTCATCTACGACGCCAAGCGGCATTATGGCTATTATCACGAGGGTGGGGGAGCCCCCGTCAGGGTCACTTTCGAGGACGAGTCCGCCGTGCCTTTCAACCTCGCCGACGGCAAGCTCAGCGACGAGGCGCTGAGCGCTGACGACCATCTCATGCAGGAGCTGTGGCGCACCTACTTCAAGGCCATCTGCATCCGTGAGCGCATGAATCCCCGCAAACAACTCAAGGACATGCCCCGGAGGTACTGGAAGTTCATGACCGAGAAGCAATGAATATCTAGATTTATACAAGTCAGATTCCCCTAAAATTCATACCTTTGCCAAAAATTTCCGTTATGAATCCCTTCAACGTTACCATCCTGGGTTGCGGCAGTGCCTTGCCCACCGAAAGGCATTATTGCTCCTCGCAAGTTGTCAACCACCACGGGAACCTCTTCATGGTCGATTGCGGCGAGGGCGCGCACTACCAGTTCCAACGCAACCACCTTCATGAGTCGAAACTCAACCATATCTTTATCAGTCATCTTCATGCAGACCATTGTCTGGGCCTGACGGGTGTCCTTGTCGCCTACGCCCTCAAACGGCGCACCGCCGACCTTCATGTGTATGCCCCCGCTGAGTTCGAGGGAATGCTCTACCGTCAGTTCGAGTTCTATGCCTCCAACGCCACCTACCGGCTGGTGTTCCATCCCATCGAAGGCTCACAAACGACCACCCTCTATGAGGATGGTCATCTTTCCGTGCAGGCGTTTCCCCTGGAACATAAGGTGCCTTGCTACGGTTTCCTCTTCCAGGCGGATGGCCATGGCTACGCCTATTGCTCCGACACCAAGCGCATCGCCCCGCCCACCGAGGCGCTCTATGGGGTGGACCTGCTCTATCATGAGGCTACCTACGCCGACTCGGAAGCGAATCTTGCCGCAACCATGTACCATGCCACGGCGCGTCATGCGGCGCAATTCGCCCGCGAGATTCAAGCCAAAAAACTGATTATCGGTCATCCTTCCTCCCGCTACAGGGATGAGTCCATTTTGTTGAAAGAGGCTCATGAGGTGTTCCCTAACACGATTTTAGCCGAGGAAAACCTGTGTGTTGCAGTTGGCGGTTAGCAGTTGGCAGTTAGCAGTTGTTCAGTTGTTCAGTTGGCAGTTGTTCAGTTGGCAGTTGGCAGTTGGGAGTTAGCAGTTGGCGGTTGGCAGTTCTTAAGGGGCGCCCCGATAGGGCGCGGCGCGGGATGAACGTCTCTCATGACTATGTGGAGTGCCGGAGGCACGACATCCTCGTAGCCCCGCACGTCAGTGTGGGGTTGGGTCGTGTTGGGTCGTGTCATGTTGTGTTGGGTCGTGTCGTGTTGTGTTGGGTCGTGTTGGGTCGTGTTGGGTCGTGTTGGGTCGTGGCAGTTGGCAGTTAGCGGTTGGCCGTTGGCGGTTCTCAAGGGGCGCCCCGATAGGGGCAACGAGCCAATAGCCCAGGGCAACGCCCTGGGTTCCAGAAGGATGTTGGGGGAAACGCCCTGCAAGGGCAAAAGCCTTATTCTCCACTAGCGAAACTTGAATAAATTTCACTGGACCAAGCGCCATTGAATTTTCTTTTGTATATTTGCACCATTAAAATGCCATTGTCATGCAAACAAGAAAATACCCCATCGGCATCCAGACCTTTGAGAGAATAAGGAAAGAAAAATACCTTTATATTGACAAAACGGACTTGGTTTGGAAGTTGACCAAGGAAAGCCCGTATGTTTTTCTCAGCCGTCCGCGCCGGTTCGGAAAAAGCCTTCTTTCCACCACCTTGGATTCCTATTTCCAAGGTCGCAAAGAGCTATTTGAGGGATTGAAAATCATGGAATTGGAGAAGGAATGGGAAGATTATCCTGTCATCCATTTGGATTTGAGCGACGCAAAAAACCAACAGTCAGCCGAAGAACTGCGGCAAGCGCTTTTGCTCCTGCTGAAGCCCCTTGCGGCAAAATTCGGACGCGATGAAGACGAGAAGCTGCCAGGAGCATTGTTGAAAGGCCTCATCCGACGCGCCTACGAGATGACGGGCAAACAAGTGGCCATCGTTATCGACGAGTACGACGCTCCTCTTTTGGACGTGCTTCACGACGTGCGGCTGAAGGAATTCCGTGTCGTGATGCAGGAGTTCTACCAGCCACTGAAAGCCAGCGAGGCGATGGTCAAGTTCTGCTTCATCACGGGCATCACCAAGTTCAGCCAGCTGAGCATCTTTTCGACCATCAACAACCTGATGAACGTCTCGATGGACCCGCGTTATGCGGCTATCTGCGGCATCACCGAGGAGGAACTCACGAAGGACATGGCCCCTGACATCGCCCTGTTGGCGGAGGCCTACGAATGCACGTCCGAAGAGATGCACGCCAAACTGAAACAACAGTATGATGGCTATCGGTTTTCAAAGCAGTCCCCCGACATCTACAATCCGTTCAGCCTGCTGAAATGCTTCAAGCATCAAGATGTTGCCAACTATTGGTTCGAGAGCGGGACACCGACGTTCCTCATCCGTCAGATGCAGCATTTCAGAACGGATATCATGGCAATGGAACGCATCGAGGCTTCGGCCTCCTCTTTCGACCGCCCCACCGAGGCTATGGAAAACGCCCTGCCATTGCTTTACCAGAGTGGGTACATCACTATTAAGGAATATGACCGCGAAACCGAATCTTACATTTTGTCAATTCCCAACAAGGAAGTACGGGTTGGACTGATCGATGGCTTGATTCCCGCTTATACCGGCTTGGGCGGCAGTTTGGTCAGGGATGGCTTTGCCTTGAAGTTTTACCGCGCTCTAAGGAAGGAGGATATGGAGACTGCGTTGAACGAGCTGAAGGCATTCTTGGCGGGGGTTCCCTACGTGGAGGGTTTCAAAAAGAAGCTGGAGGACGCCTCCTTCTCGGAAGGCTTCTATGAATACACCTTCTGGTTGATATTCAACATGCTGAACGTGTATGCACAGACGCAGGTGAAGTGCCATGGAGGCCGCATCGACTTCGTGGTTCAGATGCCCGAAACGACCTACGTGTTCGAGCTGAAGGTGAACGGCACGGCCCAGGAGGCCATGGACCAAATCAACAGCAAAGGCTACGCGTTGCCTTACCAGACCGAGGGTCGCAAGGTCGTCAAGGTCGGCGTCCAGTTCGACCGCGACACGATGACCGTCGGGGAATACCTGTGCGTTGCAGTTGGCAGTTGATCAGTTGATCAGTTAATCAGTTAATCAGTTAATCAGTTGGCAGTTAACAGTTGGCAGTTAACAGTTAGCACTCCCACACAAGCCCGATAGGGCGTAGTATGGGGTGAACCCATCCCATGACTATATGGAGTGCCGAAGGCACGACATCCTCGTAGCCCCGCACGTCAGTGTGGGGGGGGGCGCAAAAAACGCCACGATGGCGCAAAAACGCCACGTTGACCAAACGTCACGTTAACGTATTAATCGCCACGATGGCGTATGTGGGGTTATTAGTGAGAGATTTTGGTAGTGAAGCTGCCGCTCTCCGAAACGATGTTGAGGAGATACATCCCTGAGGGGAGGGCCTCCAAAGGCAATACCGTTACGGAGGTGGTGACTTCGGTGTCATAGACCACCTGGCCCAAGAGGTTAGTCAAGGTCACACGCCGGAGACCGTCGCACTCCACCGTGACCTGGCTCATGGCGGGATTGGGATACACCTTCACCTCGGCATCCGTTGCCTCTGACAGGGCCATGTAATCCTTGTCCAGACACTCCGACCAGGCAATGTGGGCACCGCCATCGGCACTCACACCGTATTTGTATTGGCCGATGGGCAAGGCCTCCCAGCCGAGATCGACGTAGGTGGTCTCGGTGACGTCCGATGCCACCAGCACCAGGTTGGAACCGTCGCAGTCGGCGCGATAGAGGTTGTAGGGATTGCCCACCGTGATGTCGTCAATGTAGAAGGCGTTCTCATACTCACCCTCGGCGAGCTGGTTGGCGTATTTCCATTCAAGGATGTGATTGCCGGCACTTAACGGGAAAGAGTAACGGGTCCAAGGAACGAGATCCTTGATGGTCTCACCCATCTGGATGTTGTCGATGAAGAAGCCGCCGCCGTTCAAGGGGAAGCAGCTGATCTTGGCGTAATAGCTGACCATGCAGGTGGCGGCCACGTTCACGGCCAGCGAGATCTTGCTTGTGGTGAACATCCCGGTGTTGGTCGATTTGGCGCAATACGTGCCGTTGTGGGGCTCTGAGGTGCTGATGACCCAGGGATAGGTCTGGTCGATCAGCCACATGTTTTGGTAGAAGTCGCCCGACTCGAAGCCGTCGGCCAGTCCGGCGGGCATGTTCCACGACAGGACGACACGGGCGTTGTTGATGACCTGAGTCTCCACCACCACAGGCTTCTCCACCGTCACGTAGTTGGAGGGGAGGGAAGTGAGGCCGTTGTCGAGGGTGGCGGTGACGTAATAGGTGTAGCTGCCGCCGTAGTTGAGATGGTCGTAATAGCTGGTCTCGGTGAGGTTGTTGGCGATGCGGATGTCGTCGCGATAGACCTGATAGCTGACGCCTTCGGGGGCGGCTTCCCAGTGCAGGGCCACCTCATAGACGTCGTAGCTGGCGGTGAGTTGGGTGGGGCCGTGGTGGAACAGGGCGTCCATGGCAGCCAAGGCGTCGATGCGTCCGGTGCCCACACGGTTGTTCTTCGAGCTGTTGCCGATCTTGACGGCGGTCAGCTCCACGATGGAGTCCAGCTGGGCGGGTGTCAGGCTGGGGTCGGCTTCAAGAAGCAGGGCCATGACGCCGGCGGCGCAGGGGGTGGCCATCGAGGTGCCGTCGTATTCGATGTAGCCGTTGTTGGTGGCGTAGTTGAGCGAGGTGATGTTGGAGCCGGGGGCCGACACGTCGGGGCGGATCAGTCCGGGCTGGGTGGCGTCGCCGTTCTCGTAGGGATAGTCGTTGTAGTCGCCGATATAGTCGCCGTAGGCCCAGGTCACGGGACCCACGGAGGAGAAGTCGGAATGCTCGTCGTTGCGGTCGGTGGCGCCGATGCTGATGACGGCGGAGAGACCTCCGGTGATGAGACGGCGCTGGTCGGGATGGAGCCAGGGCGGAGGGCAGTTGCCGGGAGCCCCGATATTGAAGGGGATGGGCTGGGCGTATTGGGTCTGGCCTTCGTTGCTGGCGGCCACCGCGGCGGCCACGCCGGCGTCGAGGCAGGTGACGAACACGTCGCGGTAGATGGCGTAGCCTCCGATGCCGGCAATGCTGAGCGACATGCTGAGGAGGTCGGCGCCGTGCTCCAAGGCGAACTCGATGCCCGTGATGGCGTCGGTGTCGGAACCCTCTCCGGCATCGTTGATGACCTTGATGGCCATGACTTTGGCTCCGGGGGCGATGCCCGTCACCGTGCCGGCAGCGCCTTGTCCGGCCAGGATGCCGGCGGTATGGGTGCCGTGACCATGGTCGTCCATGGGGTCATTGTCGTTGTTCACAATGTCGATGCCATGATGTGGGAACTCGGAACCTCCGTCCCACATGCTGTTGGCGATGTCGATATGGTTGTAGTTGACACCGGAGTCGATATGGCCGACCACGATGCCGTCGCCGGTATAGCCGTTGCCGTTGTAGCTCCACACCTCGGGGGCGTGTACCTGGGGCACTTGCCAGGCCATGTCCTTGGCGGTGGTGGGACGGGGTTTCTCGTTGGCGGGGGCCATGCACTTCTTCGCGTCGGGCATCACGGCAGCCACGTCCTTCCGGGCCTGGAGCATGGCGATGGCCTCAGCACTGGCGTCGCAACTGAAACCGTTGAAACTCCAGAAAGTCCTTATCGACTCCACGTCGAGACCGTCGAGGGATTGCAGCACAGCCTGCTGCGAGGCTTGGCAGAAGGCTTTCCGCTCGTCGATGACAAACTGTCGTCGTTGTGACTTATTCATAAACATTGTTTTTGAAGCAATATTTGTGTTGTCATATTGCTGGCTCATCACTACGATAACGGGGGAGAGCGCTTTTTCTTGGCTGAAGGCCGTGCCGAGGCAGAGGCTCATCAGCAGGGTAAGGAGGGTATATCTTCTCATTTCAATAGGGTTTGGAGCTGCAAAGTTAAGAATTATTGGATTTCAATCCATACTATAAAACACCAATTTTTCCTTATATTTCGGATTATATGGAGTGATTACTATCATTTATATTGACAATGATAGTTGTCCCAATTGAGATTCTGTTTGAATATAATACAGATTGGTTCCTCCCTTTTTCTCAGTTTTGATACCATTTATTTTTTTTAGCATTGCAGTTAGTTTTTGACTGCTGATATTTGAAAGATGTAATAATTCTAAGATTTCTTTTGAGGTATATTTCCCTTTGCTTAACAGATTTCTAATCTTGTCCTCTACAGTTTCATAGGGTTTGGGATTTTCTGCTACTATAGGACATGGTTCTTCAACTATTTCATATTTGATGATGTCATGAATTGGTTGGCCTTCCATGTCAACAGGAAGTGCCCCCATGTTAATTAGTGTTAAGTTGGCGCATTTTTCTCCATTCGATGGTTTTCTAACGAATATTTTTCTTTCTTTTTTCAATCCATCACAGACACCACTCCATGTTCCCCCTTTGTCATCGGATTGTGCTACAAATATTTCAGAAGCGAGCCCATAGATGATAGGATTTCTAGCCATAGCTAATTCAACGCTCCAAGGTGATTTAGGATGGAATGTGCTTAAAACCAGCACATCGCCATCTATGATTTGTTTGTAGTACTTTTTCATTCCGCTTGCAAAAGTGGTAATGCCTTGAGGTAATACAATGATGCTTTGTCCATGGTATTTCAGAGCTGAATCAAGGGCTTGTTTATCGACGCCTTTGGCGAAGCCACTGACAACGATTTTTTTTTCGGATGATGCTTTTTTTGCCACATTATCCGTAAATACTAATGATGTTTCGTTTGCATTGCGTGAACCAACAATGGCGATGGCTTCTTCATGAAGGATTTGCTTGTTGCCTTTCGTGTAAAGTATCAACGGCGAGTTGTATTTTAGATTGGTTTTTAAGGTCGAAGAATATACTTCAGATGTTATCGGAACAATGTCGTAACCTTGATTCAATAGCCCTTCAACCATAAACGCATAATTGGCCAGTTCCAACTTTGTTTTTTTCAGCAATTCGAGCTCTTGAGATTTTAAATCCAAGTCCAGAAAGTTTTCCGACTCAAAGAAATCAGCGACAGTTTTTCCTTGATTGAAACATTGGACAACAATATCATTTTTTCTTGATGTCCAAATACTAGGTGTATGTGCTAGTGCGGCCCAATAGGTTAATTCTTGATTCATAATTGATCTCCTCCAACGGTTTTGGCAATGGCGATCGGAACTATAATGTCGGCTCCCATTGATGTTAATAATTTCCCTATTTCTTTCATTGTTGCACCACTATCAAAGATATCGTCAATCAAAATAATTCTTTTTCCTTCGATTTCTAAAGGGTTGGAATAAGAAAAAGCATCTTTTATATTATCTACCTTCAAAAGGCGGTTTTGAAATACTTTTTGTTCTTTTGTTTGACGAACTTTGATGAGCTTGTGAGAAATTGGTGTTTTTAATACGGATGAAAACTTGATGGCGAAATTTTTGACTAAATCCCCTGAATGTGTTGGCGGAACATAGAGAACTAGATCGAATTTGGTGTTTCCAAAAGTCTTGCAGAAAGCTTTTAAAGTAAGCCTGAGTAAAAAATCGGGGAAATCACCTCCGTTTTCATATTTGGATCGATGCAAAGCATTCCCGACATTGGAAACACCGTAATACGAAGCAGCGACACCATTGATAATATGCGATTTTTTTTCAAGGTGTCTTTTTAATAATGCTTCAAGAAATATCTTTTCATCTGCAGAAAAGCATTCCCAATTCACTGAGTGATTGAATGATCTGAATAATTGATCGTTTTTGATAATATCAATTCTATTGATAACAGGGACACTCACCGCCCATTTAATTCCACTTGATTTTTGGGTGCTTGATGTAGTTTCCGATACATCTAGAACAGGGAAATAAGCTTCTCTAAATTCTGACAATTTGCTACACCAAAACTCGTTTGTCTCAATGGTTAGTTTAGACAAATTTGTGTTGTCGCAGTTAGAATAGGTTGTTTTGCTGTCGTCATCCAAAAACTCACATAAGTATTGCATTCTTGGTTTTGTCGTATTGACATAGCCAATCATGGAATCCAAGTCTTTCAATTTGATCATCCTTAATTCTTCAAATACACTGGTATCTAACGCTTTTGCCCCGAATTGGTATTCCAATAGTTTTCTTTTTCCATCTTCAACTTCTCTCACAATACCTTGGTCAATTAAATCGGCTTTGATTATACGAATCTGATTCTCTTTGAGATTGGTGGCTTTAGTCAGTCCTGCCATGGTGAGTGGCTCGTTTTTTAAGGCATTAATGGCTTTGTCATAATTAGCTATTGATGGTCTTGCGCCATCAATAAAAGCCTTTGGTAGTTTATAATCGGTCTCGATCCCATTTTCATCTTTGGATTCGTTATAAAACAGTATGATGTTGGTAGGTTTTCCATCTCTGCCGGCACGGCCGATTTCTTGAAAGTAATGAATTGGAGAGGCAGGGATTTGAGTGTGTATAATAAAACGAATATCAGGTTTGTCAATGCCCATTCCCAAAGCATTTGTGGAAACAACGCATTTATATTTGTTTTGCATCAAGCCGATTTCAATTTCTTTTCTTGTTTCGGCATCATGTCCAGCGTGATAGTTTACGGCGTTAACGTTGTTTTGTACTAGCCATGTCGCATAAATCTCAGTGTCCACACGGGTACCTGTGTAAATAAGACCAGTCCCGTCAAGTTTCTTTATGTTTTGGGCAAGCCAAATCAGTTTTGCATCGTCGGATTTCACTTTTAAGACATACAATCGGAAGTTGTCGCGTTTCAGATTACCTCTAATAGTGGTTAGTTTTCCACCGATTTGTTGTTCTACATCTGATTGAACTCTTTTTGTGGCAGTAGCTGTTGTCGCCAAAATTGGTAAACTTTGAGGCAATAGTTTTACCAAATTGATAATTCGTCTGAATGCAGGTCGGAAATCGTGTCCCCAGACAGAAATGGTATGGGCTTCATCAATGACAACCATCGAAAGGTTCATTATTTGAGTTGCTTCAATCCATTCTTGATTTTCTTGTCGTTCGGGAGCAATATATAGGATTTTTATTTTCCCTTGTAATGCTTCCTGAATGGTGTCTGTGTTTTCTTCGGGCGACTGTTCGGAATTAATATATCTAGCTGGTATTCCTTTGTTGTTTAATGCTCTCACTTGATCACGCATCAAGGCGATTAAAGGGGAAAAAATAACCGTAATGCCCTGAAACAATGTCGCTGGATATTGGTAACATAATGACTTTCCAAATCCAGTTCTTTGAATCATTAAAATGCGTTCACCATTGAGAATGCGGCTAATTGCTTCCCATTGTTCGTCGTAGAAATGATCTATTCCGAATATCTGTTTTAATCTGATTTCGTGTTCTTGTCGATTCATATCATTGGTTTAAAGTTGGTGCTAGTTTACCGTTCCCTGCGCTCGATGACCTCCTTCAGGCGGTAGCGGTCGCCGGTGGCGGGACCGATGGCGTCGATGAACTGCTGGTCGTAACCGGGGGTGTCGTGACCCCAGCGGAGGAATCGACCATCCTCGCCCACACGGCGCACAATCTGGTCGTTGTACCTGACGATGAGGCGCTTGGCCAGCTGGTCCCAACGGGTCATCATGCGGTTGGCGTAGTCGATGCTCTTGCGGTTCAGGAAGCTCTGGCGCTCGGCGGGCATCAGGTCCTTGATGGCCGCAAGCACGGTGTCCTGGTCGGCAAAGTAATAGTCCTCCAACTCGTTCTGGGCCTTGCGGAGGTCGCCAATCATCATGGAGTAGCGGGGATATACCATGTTGGCCACCCAGTTGTTCATCCAGAAGGCGGACTGCTCGCTGAACTCGGTGCGGGGGTTGTTTTCCGGACGGAAGGGGTCGGGCACCTGGGTGATGCAGCAGTAGAGCGGCACGTAGGCCACCATGTTGGCGTCGTCGCAGTTGAACCAGGTGACGCCGCCCACGTCGTCGGGCAGCCAGGAACGCATCTGGCAGGTCATGGTGAAGCCCGACTGCTGGCAGGCGATGGGACGCTCGCGGAAGTAGTCGAGGCTGTCGCTGTCCTTGAAATGCATGGGCAGCGGGCGGATGGGCATGCCCCAGGGGCCTGCGGTCATGTCGGAGGTCATGTCCAAGGCGGTGCCTTCGAAATGGTCGCGCATGTCGCGTTGCAAGTCGCGCAAAGAGAGGGGCTTGTCGGGCTTGATCCACAAAGGCAGATGGTCGTACTCGCTGAAGTCGCCGTTGAGGTAGGGGAGGTATTTGTCCATCTCCTCGGGGTCGGTGTGGTGGCGGAAGAAGCTCCACACGCGGGCGTCGGCATAGCGCACGTTCTCGAAGTCGATGGGGCAGTAGGCGTCGCGGAACGAGAAGTCCTCGTCCTTCCCGCTGAAGAACCCCTTCTCACGCGCCAACGAAATCACATCCCAAGCATAGACGCATTCCACCTGTGGCTGGTGTAACTTCTTGAAATTCTTGCTGCTGATGCTCTTTCCACTTTCCGCTTTCCGTTTTCCACTTTCCAAGGGGAACTGTCGGATGCGGCTCAGGTTGGCGTGGGCGCAGATGCAGTCGTCGGGGACGCGCAAGGCCACCCACACGGCGCCTTTCCGGCCAGGACCCTTGCCGATGATCTCCATGATCCAAGCCTCGTTGGGGTCGCACACGGTGAGGGTCTCGCCACTGCTGTTGTAACCATATTCCTCCACCAACTCGGCCATGCATTGGATGGCATCGCGGGCATTGGCGCATCGTTGCAGGGCCAGGCGCATCAGCGAGAAATAGTCGAGCAACCCCTCGTTGTTCACCAGCTCCAAACGTCCGTCGAAGGTGGTCTCCACAATGGTCACCTGTTTCTCGTTCATCAGGCCCACTACATTATAGGTGTAAGGCACTTGTTTTACATACTGTCCTTCGTGCGAAGGACCCCAGCCGTGGATGGCGATAAGCTCGCCGTCGGCATGGCGGCCCGAAGGACTGTAAGAGAGGGAGCCGCTGAATCCAAAACCGTCACAATTGTAGGTACACATCACACTGCCGTCGGTCGAAGCCTTTTTGCCGACAATGAGGTTGGTGCAGGCCATGGCGGTTTGGAGGCCAATGAGCATGAATGCGAAAGAAAGGAATACAGTTTTTTTCATCGTTTCAAAAGTTCTTGTTTGCTGCAATGTTAGTGGTTGTCTCGCTAAGGTGTGCCCGATGCGATGAGGTGTCAGACGAGGTCGGTGAGGCGCAGGCTGAGGTTGAGCCGTTCCTCCGTGGTAAGGTCGTCGAAGAACCTCTCGGGCAGCATGACGGTACGTCCGTCTTCCATGATGCGTTTGAAAGCCTTGGCGAGGATGTCGTCGTGGTCGAAGGCGAGTTTCTCGGGGAGGGCTTTCACAGGGAACCATTGGGCCTTGGCGGCGTCGTCAAGGCCCTTCACGTTGGCGATGCGGGTGAAGGCGTAGTAGCCGATGGAGATGACCCAACCCCGGGGATCGCGGTGGGGTTTTGTGAAGGCTCCGAACTGGATGGCGTGGGGCAGACGGAGGCCGGTTTCTTCCTCCAGCTCGCGCAGCGCGCCTGTCTCGCCTTCCTCGTCAGGCTCCAAAAAGCCACCGGGGATGGCCCAGTAACCATGGTAGGTGTCGCCGCCCCGCTCGATGAGCAGGACATACAATTCGCTCCCGTCAAACCCCAGCACCACACAGTCGGCAGTGACCGACGGGCGCGGGTATTTGTAGGAGTAGCGTTGCTCTTCCATGCCTTATCCTTCGATTTGGTCGTAAAACTCTTTTCTGGCGCCAACCATGATGTTCAGCAGTCGGGGGATGAAGTCCTCCAACACGGGGGTCGTGTCCATCAGCATCTCGGTAGCGATCCAAACGCTGTCGCGGACCACCATCACCTTCGCCACCTTATATACTTTGTTCACTTCGTTGACGGCCTCCAACACGGCAATGCGGTTGTCCTCGGTCACGTCGTAGATGTTGGGCAGACCCATGCGGAAATAACGCTCGTCGTCGTCATTGTTGAAGAAGTAGAAGGTCAGCATGTTGAACTTGAATTTCACGTCATTGTCCTCGTCGAAGGCGGGCATTAATCCCTGCTCTTTGAGGTAATTCATTACCATTTCTGTAGTTTTCATGTCAATTTAGAATTTAGAATTTATAATTTATAGTTCTTTTTTAAAGCCGATTCGGGGCAGGAGGTTCGCTCTGCTGATGCCTTCCATTTTCTGCTGAAGGTCGTCGTACATCTGGAGGGACTCTTTGCTGACGGAGGGCCGGGTTTGGCTGATGGACTTCTCGAGGAGTTCCTGGGTGATTTCGGCGCGGGTGAAGGCGGCGGTCATGGCGGCGTCGTTCACGATGAAAGCGATGTCGGAGGCGATGTAGCCGTCGGTGAGGTCGGAGAGGCGGTCGAAGTCGATGCTGTCCTCCTGGTAGGGACGTCCTTTGATGTGGATCTTGAACATCTCGCGTCGGGCGTCATGGTCGGGGAGGGGGACGTAGATGATTTTGTCGAGACGGCCTGTCCTCAACACGGCGGGGTCGATCATGTCGGGACGGTTGGTGGTGCCCACGACGAAGATGCCTCGCTTGGAGCAGTTGTTCAGCTGAGTGAGGAACTCGTTGACCTCGCCGGAGACGTGGGAGGTGCCGGGCAGCGAGCGGTTGGGCACGAAGGCGTCGAACTCGTCGAAGCAGAGCACGGTGGGGGCGTCCCTTTCGGCTTGCTTGAACAGCTCACCGATCTTCTCCTGCGACCCGTGGACATAGATGCTGGCCAGGTCGGAGGCTTTCACGAGGATGAAGTTGAACCCGGTTTGCTCGGCGAACTTCTCGGCAAAGAACGACTTGCCGCAGCCGGGAGGCCCATAGAGGAGCATCCCGTTAGGTGGCACCAGCCGGTATTGTTCCGAGAGTTCCTTGTTTTGAATCACGAAGATGACTTTCTGTTGCAGCAGGTCTTTCAGTTCCTGCATGCCCGCGATGTCGTCGAACCCATGTCCGTTGCCTCTGCGTGAGGTGACTTTCAGCTCGTTTTCGCTGGAGGTCTGCTGGCTTTGGCTTCCCCGGGCTTCGTCGGCGTCTTTTTGGGCCCGCTCGCTTCGCTCGCCGGGCCGGTTCGCACCACTGTTGTCGCCCAGGTCGCCCAACACCTGGCTCACGTTCTGGTATTGGTCGCCACGGCTGTTGAGCAAGCCCCGCTCAAGCACGTATTTCACCTTGTCGGAGACGGGCAGCGACAGCACGTCAACCGGGTGCTCCTTGCGGTAGCGTTTCATCTTGACCATCTTGGAGCCGAAGTTCTCGCCGGAGGAGAAGTCGATGTTCCAGGGGGATTTGCCGGTAATCAGGGTGTATAGCACCGCGATGGCCGAAAACACGTCGCAACGCTCGTCAAAGACTCCGGCGGCAGTGGCATTGGCGCAGTATCTCGGGTCGAGGTCCATGGTGTCGAAAGGCACCTTGCCGGAACAGGACTCGGAGGAATGCCCCATGTCGATGATCTCGGGCGTGCCTTCGGTGCTCTCGCTGAGCATGATGTTGCTCGGCGTGATGTCGTTGTGGCAGATGCCCATGCCGTGAAGGTATTGAAGCCCTTCGAGGATGCCCTTGAACACCTTGAGGGCTTCCTCCTCCATGAAGGAAGCGCGCTGGATCTTGTCGGCCAGCACCTCGCCGGTGAAGTAGTTGGTCACCACATACTGGCACTCGCCCATGGGCAGGTCGATGGTGCCATGCCCGATGTAAGACACCACGTTGGGGTGCTGCATCCGGCGCAACAGCTTGATTTCCATCACCTCATGCAGGTTCTGGTCGATGATCTTGGCAGGGGTCTTCTTCAAGATGTACAACTTCAGGAAATAGGGGTTGTCGTTCTCGTTGACCACCTTGTAGGTCTCGGTGTATTCGTTCTCCTTGATGAGACGCTGTATCCGATAGTTTCCAATGACGAATCCTTCTTGTAATGTGCTCATATTGTTTTTTTATATTAATTCCACAATTTTTTCCAGTCCGGCCTGGTCCACCTCGTCGAAGGTGCCAAGCTCACGGCTGTCGATGTCGAGCTCGGCCCACACCTCTCCGTTTCTGAAGATCGGGACCACGATCTCGCTCCGCGACTCGCTGCTGCAAGCGATGTGTCCGGGGAACTGCTCCACATCGGGCACGATGAGGGTCTTTTTCTGGGCCCAGGCACTGCCGCAGACGCCTTTCCCGTAAGGGATGCGGGTGCAGGCCAAAGGTCCTTGGAAGGGTCCTAACACCAAACGCTCCCCGTCCACGAAGTAAAAACCCGTCCACCAAAACCCGAAAGCGAAGTGGAGGAGCGAGGAGAGGTTGGCCAGGTTGGCGATGAGGTTGTCCTCGTCGGCCAGCAATGCCTTGGCTTGCTTGTAGAGCAACTCGTATTGTTGTTTCTTTTCTTCCATAGTTATATTGTTAATCTGCTACATCCATATTGCTTGACTCGTCCTTGGTGTTCAACGCCCCAGGATTGTCTTGCTCCTTTAAAATGTCGGCAATCACCTCGGGGTAGAACATCTCATCGACAATCTCCCGGGTCTTGGAGTTTTTCTTCCACCGTTCTCTCCGCTCATGCTTGCTTTTCTCCACGGCGTCTTTCACCTTTTGGTGGAAACGCAGGGTGTTGCTGTAGAACTTGTACAGGCCTTTCTCCCTGCCAATCAAGGGGATGAGCACCGAGTTGATGACGATGCTGAAGAGAATCACGGAGAACACGACGTTGCGGATGAAGATGCCGGTCTCGAAGTCGGGGATGTAAGCCACGGCCTGGGTGGCCAACACCGCCGCGGTGAGTCCCTTGGGGTCGATGGCCGACATGTACATCATCTCCTTGTCGGGGATGCCGTGCTTCGGGGAGATGGCGAACCGTACCACGGGGATGCGCAGGATGTACAGCATGAAGGTGAGTCCCAGCCCGACGACGATGGGTTGCCAGGCGTAAAGGTGGATCGACATGCCCACATAGATGAAGAAGAAGGTCTTGAGCAGCAGCACCAACTCGCTGAACAGGGCCCGTTCCGTGTCGTTGAGGTTGGCGGGCCGTTTTTTCACGGCTTTGCTGAGGAGGCTGTCGTAGATGCTGTCGATGTTGGCCATGCCGATGCCGAAGGCGAGGGCGGCGATGGCCCCACTGTAACCCATCCACTCGTTGACACCGTAGATGATGAACACGAAAGCGGGGGTGGTCAACACCGAGTACTTGATGTTACGTACCTTGTCGAGTATCAAGGCCCAGAAGATGGCGCCCATCATCCCAATCACGGTGGCGATGATGAACGAGGCGAAGATGGTGCCGAAAATCATGCCGAACTCCAGCTGGTGCGACTTGATGGCCTCCAGCAGGGCGAGGGCCAGCACGATGCTGAACACATTGCCGATGGCGGCCTCCAGGATGAGGATGGTGGCGCTTTTCTGCGACATCCGCAGCTGCCGCACCGTGGGAATCACCACCGCCGAGGCGGTGCCGCCCAGCACGCATCCCAACATGAGACTCACCACCGGGTCGATCTTCAACACCTGCCAGGCCACCAGCCATACCGCGATGGCGGAGAAGATGAAGTTATAGGCGGTCAACTTCAGGGAGGGCTTGAAGGAGTCCCTCAAGTTGTTGAATCCCATCTGGATGCCGCTCTCGAAAAGAATCAGCACCAAGGTGACGGCGGAGAGGATGCTGCCCAGCAGGGTGAGCCTGTCGGAGTCCACCCAGTGGGTGAGAGGCCCCAGCACCAACCCGATAATGATCAGGAACAGCACGTCGGGAATCCTCCGCTTGCTGAAGATGGCACTGAAGAGGTGTGCCGCGAAAATCAAAAGGCCAATGATGGCAATAATCAAGCCTATCTTGCTCGATGTCAAACCGATAGGGGTCTGGTTGAGGGAGTCGATGGGGCTTGTTCCGTTCATGGCGATACCTTATTCGTCAAGCATCTCGGAGATGCTCTTTTCGGTTTTGGGTGAGAAACATTTCTTGTACAGCCTGCTGAAGGCGTTGTTTTTCTCCAACACCGGCACGAGGATGGAGGTGAAGATGATGCTGAAGAGGATGACGGCGAACACGATGTTCTGGATCATCTCGCCGCCGGCGATGCCCCGTTGCAAGGGAATGGTGGCCAACACTGCCGCCGCCAGTCCCTTGGGCACGATGCCCGACATGAACATCTTGTCCTCGACGGGAAGCTCGTCCTTGCTCTGATGGACGGAAAGCCTGACGATGGGAATGCGCAGCAGGAACAGCACGACCGTAAGAATGAACCCCATCAGGATGGGCGTGAAATGCTCCAGGCGGATGGAGATGCCGATGTAGATGAAGAAGAAGGTCTTGAGCAGGAACACCACCTCGCTGAAAAGCTGCTTCTCGGTGTCGTTGAGCTTGGCGGGCTCGGTCTTGAACAGCTTCTTCAAGAGGGTCCCGGTGTTGTACATCGAGTCGATGTTGGCCATGCCGATGCCAAAGGCGAGGGCGGCGATGGCGCCGCTGAAGCCCAGCCACTCGTTGATGCCATACACGATGAACACGAAGGCGGGGGTGGTGAGGATGGAGTTCTTGACGTGACGCACCCTGTTGAGCACATACGACCACAGGATGGCCGCGATCAAGCCGATAATGCTGGCGAGGATGAACGATGAGATGATGCTGCCCAGCACTTGGCCCACGTTGAGCGAACCCGACTGGATGGCCTGCATGAACGCCCATGCGAAGACGATGCATAGCACATCGCTGAAGGCCGACTCAAGGATGAGGATGGTGCCTCCTTTCTGGCTGATTTTCAGCTGTGCGACCATCGGGATGACCACCGCCGAGGAGGTACCGCCCAAGATGGCGCCCAACATCAGGCTGGTCAGGACATCGAGTTCCTTCACAAAGAACCCCAAGGCGGCCACAATGGCCATCGTGACAAAGAAATTGATGGTGGTCAGCTTCATGGTGCCTCCGATGGAGTTGAGCAACGTGTTGAAATTCAGTTCTGTACCACTTTCAAAAAGGATGATGACCAGGGTGATGGTGGTGAACACGCTGGCGACCGGCCCCAGGTCTTCGGGTGTGATCCAGCCAAAGAGGGGACCGATGACCAGGCCGATGACCATCAGCAGGAGCACATCGGGGATGCGCTTCCTGCTGAAAATCTCGGTGAACAAATGGGCCGCGAAGATGAGCAGACCGATGATGGCGATGACCAAACCGGTGTTGCTGGCGCCTCCGGAGTTGGACGTCTGCTGGACAGCATCCTGCACGGCAGGGGTGCCGGCCAAGGTGTCGATGACTCGGGTGAGGGTGTCAGGGCTCATTCTACGACGACTTTTTGAGTGTTATTGATGTTGTTGGACTTGACGTTGACAAAATAGACCCCCTGGCTGAGGGAGAGGTTCAGAGTGTTATTGCCCCGGAGGCCCTCCTGACGATAAACTGTCTGGCCAAGGCTGTTGAGCACGGTCACGGTGCAGGTCTCTTCGCCCAGGTCGAGGCTGAAGCTGCCGTGGCTGGGGTTGGGGTAGAGGCTGAAGCTCGGCACCACCTCGGTCTTGACTTCGGTGATGACATGGGCGGCGGGGAACTGCACGTTGTCGATCCAGGCGCAGTCGCTGCCACTTTCCCACAAGATATCCTTGCTGTAGGCCCATCTCAAAGCGTGGGTGCCAGGGGTAAGGGCATAGCTCACACGGCCCCACGGCACCTCACCCGACCATTCGTTCTGCTCCACGTTGTCGATGCTGAAGCGAAGCTTGTCGTAGGAGGCTTCGGAGGAGACTTTTCTGTAGAAGCTGATCTCGCTGTGTTGGAATACCTCGAGGGTGATGTAAAGCACGGAGGTCTCATTGTCGCCAATGGCGGATGACTTGGCGCAATAGTTGCCTTCGTAGGGGTCGTAGTTCACCACTTCCCAAGCGGTCACAATGCTGCCATGCTGCCAGTTGAACGCGCTGAAGTCGCCCGTTTCGAAACCTTCTATCGACTGTCCCACGGCGATGTAGTAGGAGTCAGTGAGCTGGTAGTTGCCATGATAGACGGCGTAGGGGAGTTCATACAAGGCTCCGATCTCGATGTTTTGGCTGACCGAGAAGTCCATGTCGGCGGTGAACACCTCACCGGCAGCGATGGTTCCGAAGTACCATTCGCTGGTGGCAATCTGAATCTCGGGATGGGAGTTATAGACTTGGAACACGGCGGCGGGCACGGAGGCGCTGCCGTTGTTTTTCAGGGTGAAGTGGATGGTGCCGCTGCAGCCGGGGGTTATGTTGCCGCCGGCAGTCTCGATGGTGATGTTGGACATCACGAACATGGGGGCATGGAGTTTCATGTTGAACTTGCTGGTCCAGGTGTCGGTGCCGTCGGTGCAGGTGAGGAAGAACAGGGCGTCGGTCATGTCGGGCACGTCGTCGCTGATGGTCATGCCGAACACATGGCTGAGGCTTGTGGTCTGTCCACCGGCCAGTCCTTCGAGGGTGGTGGAGGTGCTGGTGATGGTGACGTATTCCGACTCGGTGCTGAGGGTGGCGGTGAGGGCGCCGGAGGCCACGCTGCCGACGTTTCTGAGACTCATGTTGAGGTTGAGGCTCTCGCCGTAGTCGGCCTGACCGTTGTCGTCGGCAACTTCGTAGCTGTCGTAGATGACGTAGGCGCAGTTGCCGGGCATGGTCAACACTTCCAGGGTCTGGGGCCAGGCGTCGCAGCCGGTGACGATGAGGCTGACCTCGTCCACGAAGTCGATGACGGGGTCAAACTCAACCTCGGCCACACCGTTGGCGTCGGTCATGCCGAGGCCGATGAGTTCGCCGTTGTGGAAGAAACCGCAGCGGAAGTTGCGCAGGCCGTTGCCATTGGCGTCGGTGACGGTGACTATGGTGTTTGCGGTGCCTACGAGCATCTGGGTTTGGTAGTCCACATTAGGCGTGAAAGGCTCGTCGTGCCAGGGGCTGACGGCCACGTCGCCCATGATGTTGAGGTCGTAGAAGTTCCAGCGCAAGGCGCCTTCCTCCCATTGGCCGGGGGCGGTGACCCAAGGCGCGGTTTGGCACTTGGCTTCGGCGAGGGCCAAGCCGGTGTAGGGGATGCGCTCGTGGTAATAGGCGTCCTCGGTCTCACGGGCCAGGTGGATGGCGGGACCCTCGGTCTGGCCTTCGTTGAACCAGCCGTAACGCGAGTTGCCTAAGGTGGCCACGGCGAAGTTGCTGATCTTGGTCATCAACTCAAGGATGCAGGTCTCGGTGAAGTCGCCGCAGATGCAGCCCGAGGTGTGCATGAAGGTGTAGTTGTGATCGACACCGTTGACGGCGCTGAAGTTGGCGTCGGTGATGTCGCTGTTGTACCAGCCGGCCACGTATGTGGTGTTGGCATGGCCGTCGTGGTGGACGTACTGGGTGCCCTGGTTGATGGCGTTGCGCAGCAGGCTGCCGCTCCAGTTGCCCTCCTCCTCGTAGAGGCGGGTGAAGTCGTAGTCCTCAGGGATGCCGATGGTGGAGTAACCGTTGTCGTCGCGCTCGCCGATGAGCAACTCCAAGTACTGGCTGCCGTTGCTCTCAGGGTTGTCGTAGAGGTGCTCGCCCGCCAAGATGACCTTGCGGAACTCGCCCAACACGGGGTCGCTCTGGTAGGTCATGCTCTTGTGCAACATGTTGTCTAACTCGGATTGGTTGCTGAAGCACATACGTCCGATGCCAAGCTCGGGCAGGAGGTCGTCCTCGCCGATCTCGCCCCAGACGTTGTTGTTATTGTCGTCCCAGGTACCGTCCAAAGCGGCATAGTAGAGGTCGGCGGGCAGGTTGTTGTCCTCCTGGTTGCCGCCACCGCTGGTGACATAGCAGTAGAAGCCGCGGTAGGGGACGTCGGGCACGTCACCGCCCAGGTTGACCATCAGGATGCCGTTGTCCTCGTATTCCCGGATGATGTAGTTGCGGATTTTCTCTTGGTTGTCGCGGCCATCCATGCTGGCATAGATGGTGTTGATGGAAACGACGCGGGTGCGGAGTCCGCGGGCCTCGTAGAAGGCCACATACTCGTCGAATCGCGACTCGTAGGTGTCGGTGGTGATGACGAGCAACTCGTAGCCACCCACCTCACGGCCACGGCTTTGGTAGCTTTGCAGCATCCCGGGGTTCTGGGCGAGACGCTCGGCACGGTTGCGGTGCATGGGGGTGAGCCAGAGCTGACGGCTGTGGTCGGCCCTCGAGGCCTTGGTCTTCACCACGACGGTTGCGCTTTGGGCGTACCTCACGTGGCCGGTGGCAGGCTCATACTGCACGGGGGTGAAGGCGGAGAAGGCAAAGCCCACACCGTTCATATATTGTGTGGTCAACCGTCCCTTCACGTCGGCGGGATAGGTGGACTTGGAGGCATACAGGGCCTCGTCTTTCACAAACTCGTGACGCTCAGGGTCGGAATACCGGCGCGATGGCTGATAAGGGAAGAGCTGATGACTCCCCTCCAAATCCTTGAAGTCGGAGAGATACACCTCGATGGATTCGGCTTCCTGGCCTTCAGGAAGCATCAAACTGACACTTTGCCAAGGCAAGGAAGGCTGCCCGGCGAGGGCTGACTGCATGCAGCCGGAGAATTGAAGCTGCTCGTAACCTTGTAGCTCGCTGAAGGTAGGAGCGTTGAAACGATAAGTCATCTCGACCGTCTGCGCGGTGGCGAAAACACCCGCGAAGAGCATGGCGATGAATGTAAGCGTTAACTTTTTCATGTATTTGAAATTGATTTGAATTGAAGCTCGCAAAGATAATAAAAATTATTGTTGGATGAGGATTTTTTTCGTGGTCACCCCCGAGTTGTTTTCAATGCGGATGAAATACAGGCCACTGTGTTCTAGATGGATACTGATAACACCTTGTGCGTCAGTGATTTCCATGCAATTTTGACCCAAAGCGTTATAGACGCTCACACTGGATTCAACGGGCAGCTGCACAAAGCAGTCACCTTGTGAAGGATTTGGATATATAAGTATGGTATTGTCTTTTGTTTCTTCCGCATCGAGGACAATGGTTTGGGGCGGCAGGGCGATGTAATCGACCCAAACACGGTCCTGGCCTCCGACAGCTCCGCCGTCTTTTTCGTAACTCCATGAGAGTGTGTGGGTTCCTTGGGGAATGATAAAGCTGACGCGGGTCCAGGGGGTCTCGCCGGCCCAACGGGCGGTGCGCACGCCATCGACATAGAAGGTGAGGAAGTCGAAGCCGGCTTCGGTGGAGGTCTTGAGGTAGAAACTGACCTCGTTGTCGGCGACGAAGTCGTAGTCGATGCTCATCATGGCCGTCTTGCCATGACCCATGGAACGGGTACGGGCGCAGTAGCGGCCTTCAAAGGCTCCGTTGTTGACGATGTCCCAGCCACCTTCGCCCTCGAAGGTCCAGTCGAGTTTGCTGAAGTCGCCGGTCTCGAAGTCCTCCACCAAGGAGGCCACGTTGAGCAGATAGGCGTCCCATGCGAGATATTGGCCGGAGCGGGTGTTCAAGAGGAACTCGAAGGAGGTGGTCTCCTGAAGCGCCTCGTCGATGTGCAAGGTGTAGTCGGCTTGGAACTCACTGTCGGCTTGGATATCGCCGATGGGGAAGATGTTTTGGCCGAACTGGATCTCGGGCGCGGAGCAATATACGCTGAACACGGTGCCGGGGGCCGCGCTGTGGCCGGTGTTCCTGACGGTGAAGTGCAGGGTGAGGGTCTCGTCGGGGTCGGCCAGTTGGTTGCCGTTGCCCTCCACTTCTTCCAAGGTGATTCCGGTGATGGTGAAGCTGGGGGCGTTGAGGGTCAGCTCGAACTGGCTCTCCCAGGTCTCGGAGCCGTCGGTGCAGCTCAGCGTGAAGGTGACCATGGTTTGGTCGGGCACACTGTCGCTCACGAGAAAGGCAAAGGCGTCGTCAAGGCTGATGGTGCTGTAGGCAGGCACGTTGTCGAGCTGGGCCTGGCTCTGGGTGAGGGTGATGTATTCAGGCTGCTGGCAAGTCAGGGTGGCGGTGAGGTTGCTGGCGGGCAGGTTGCCCACGTTGCGGAAGCCTACGTTGAGGTGCTGTTGCTCGCCGTAATCGACTTGGCCGTCGGGGTCGTTGAGGGTGTAGGTGTCGAAGAGCACATGGGCGCAGTTGTTGTTGTCGAAATGGAGGGTTTGGCGTTGTGGCCATCCGTTCATGCCAGTGACGAAGAGCTCCAGTTGCTGGTTGTTGTTGGCGGGTTTAAACCGTATCTCGGCCACACCTTCCTCATTGGTGGTGGCGATGCCAGCCAGGTTGCCGTCGCGGAACAGACGGCACTCGTAGTTGTAAACGCCACGGCCCTGTTCGTCGGTCACGGTGACGGGGAGGCGGTCGGTGCCCACAGGCAGGATGGTGTCGCAGGTGACGGTGGGGGTGAAAGGCTCGTCGAACCAGGCGCTCAAACCGACGTCGCCGAAGGCGTTCAAGGCGTAGAGGACCCAGCGAAGCACTCCGTTTTCTCCGTCCATGATGATGAAAGGCGCGGATTGGGTCTTGCTCTCTTTCAGGGCCTCGCCCAGCCCGGCGAGGCGCTCGTGGCAGTAGGCGTCGATGAGCTCGCGGTGGAAGTGGGAGGAGGGACCGTCGCCCGACTGGCTGTACCAGCCGTAGCGAGAGTTGCCGATGCAGGCCACGGCACCGGTGCTGTTGGTCATGAGACGCTCGAGGATGCAGTCGTCGGAGAAGTCACCACAGATGCAACCCTGGCTCTTGAAGATGAAGTAGTTGTGGTCAACGCCATTGACGCCCGAGAAGAAACTCGGGTTGATGTCCCAATTGTACCATCCGGCCACGGTGGAGGTGTTGGCGTGGCCGAAGTGGTTGACGAACTGGGTGCCGGCGCGGATGGCGTCGCGCAGCTCTTCGGGGTCCCACCAATGGGTCCCGCTCTCATACACCCGGACGAAGTCGTAGTCCTCAGGGTAGCCATGGGTGGTGTAGCCGTTGAAGGTGACGGTGCCGATGAGGCGCTCCAGGTCGTTGCTGGCATACACGCCGTCGCCGAGATGCTCGCCGGCGAGGATGGGCTTGCGGAACTCACCCAGCACAGGAGCGGTGAGGTAACTCAAGGTCTTGTTGAGCAGGGTTTGCAGCTGTTGACTGTCGTTGAAGGGCAGACGGGCCACGGCCAGCTCGGGGAGCAGGTCGTCTTCGCCGATCTCGCCCCATCGGTTGTCGTTGTCGTCGTTCATGGTACCGTCGAGGGCGGCATAATAGTAGTCGGAGGGGATATGGTCCTCATAGTCTTCCTGGGCGTAGCACCAGAGGTAACGGAAAGGCACAAGGCCAACATCGCCGCCAAGCAAGACCATCGAGAGGCCGTTTTGCGTGTAATGGTCGATGATGCAGTTGCGGATCTTCTCAGGGTTGTCGGTGCCTTCGTAAAGGTTGTAAATCTCCGAAGTCGAGATGGCTTGGACGCGGATGCCCCTTCCTGTATAGAGGGCGATATAGTCGCTGAACTGGTCGAGATATTGCTCCGGGGTGATGAGGAGCATGTCCACGGTGGGCAACGTCTCGTCGCGACGTTCGTAATGCTGGAGCATCTCGGGGTTTTGCGCCAGGCGGTTCAGACTGCGTTCGGTCTGAGGCCGGAGCCAGCGGGGGTCGTTGTGGCTGGCGCGCGCGGGCTGTGTCTCCACCGTGACGGTCACCGTCTGGGCATAGCACAGCTTGCCGGTGGCGGGGACGTAGCGCACAGGGGTGAATCCGCCGAAGGCGAAAGCGACGCCGTGCAGCCATTGGGTGTCGAGGGTGTTGAATGCGCCGGGGGGATAGGACTCCGTGGAACGGTAGCATTCCTCGTCCTTCACAAAGGTGACCGGTCCCTCGTAAGAAATGGGCCGCGCGGGCTGGGCGGGATAAAGCTGATAGCTTCCTTCGATTTCAGCGAAGTCGCTCAGCTTCACCTGGATGCCGACGGCCTCCTGCCCGGGAGGGAGCATCAAACGCACACTCTGCCATGGCAGCGTCGGCTTTCCGGGCTGACCATAGAGTTCGCAGCCTTGGAAACCCATCAGTTGATAACTGTTTTGTTCGGTGAAAACAGGTTGGTTGAAATGATAGACATGGCTCACGTGATCCGCAAGCGCTGTCATGCTGGCTATATGCAGCAAGCAAAGCGTAAAGAGTGTTTTGAGTGTTTTCATAAAAAATGAAATTAATGCGCAAAAATACGAATTATTCCTTATTTTTGCCTTTTAATTTCTGAATTATGAAGCACATAAGAGCAGCCGTGGTAGGTTACGGCAACGTGGGGCGTTTCGCCTTGGAAGCCTTGGAGGCGGCCCCCGACTTTGAAGTGGCGGGCATCGTGCGCCGCATGGGCGCGGAAAACAAGCCGCTTGAACTTACGGAATATGCGGTGGTGAAGGATATCAGGGAACTGAAGGACGTGGACGTGGCCATCCTGGCCTGTCCCACCCGTCTTTGCCCCGACTACGCCAAGACCATCCTTCCACTGGGCATCAACACGGTGGATTCGTTCGACATCCACACCTCCATCGTGGAGTACCGGCGGGAGCTGACACCTATTAATAAAAGCACAAACACCGTCAGCGTGATTGCGGCGGGCTGGGACCCGGGTTCCGACTCCATCGTGCGCACGCTGATGCAAAGCCTGGCCCCAAAAGGCTTGTCATACACCAACTTCGGTCCTGGCATGTCGATGGGCCACAGCGTCTGCGTCCGCTCCAAGCAAGGGGTGCGCAACGCCCTCTCGGTGACCATCCCGCTCGGCGAAGGCATTCACCGCCGCATGGTCTATGTGGAGCTGGAAGATGGCGCCACCCTCGAACAGGTGACGAAGGACATCAAGGCGGACCCCTATTTCGCCCACGACGAGACCCACGTGTTCCAAGTGGAGTGCGTGGACACCCTGCGCGACATGGGACACGGGGTGAACTTGGTGCGCAAAGGCGTTTCGGGAAAGACCCAAAACCAACGCATGGAGTTCAACATGTCCATCAACAACCCGGCCCTCACCGGCCAGGTGCTGGTCAACGTGGCCCGCGCCTCTATGCGCCTGCAACCGGGCTGCTACGCCATGGTGGAGATCCCTGTGATCGATATGCTCCCGGGCGATAGGGAATCCCTAATCGGACAATTGGTATGAGAAACACCCTGTCGCTCATCGTTCTGCTAAGCTTGCTTTTGGGGTCGTGCGCCAAAAACGACCCAGTGGAGTCGTTGTTGGCGAAAATGACCCTGGAGGAAAAATGCGGGCAGCTCACCTGTCCCATCGGGTTTAACTTCTATGGCAAGGAGGGCGACTCCCTATGGCTCTCCGACGACTTCCTTGGCATGATGGACACTATGCCGCTCGGCTCGTGCTGGGCGGTGCTGCGAGCCGACCCCTGGTCGCGCAAGACCGTGGAGACGGGCCTGCATCCCCGCGAGTCGGCACGCCTGCTCAATAGGATGCAGCGTCACGCCATCGAACACACCCGGCTCGGCATCCCCCTGCTGTTCTGCGAGGAGACTCCCCATGGTCACATGGCCGTGGGCACCACCGTGTTTCCCACCGGATTGGGCCAGGCTTCCACCTGGGACCCGGAACTGCTCGAGAGGATGGGGGAGGTGATGGGACGTGAGGTGCGCCTGCAAGGGGCACAGGTGGGCTACGGCCCCGTGCTCGACATCGCCCGCGACCCGCGTTGGTCGAGGGTGGAGGAGACCCTCGGCGAGGACCCCTGCCTCAGCGGGACCCTCGGCACTGCCATCGTGAAAGGCATGCAACGCCATGTGGCCGCCACCCTGAAACACCTCGCCGCCTATGGCATCCCCCAAGGGGGACACAACGCCGCCACCGCCGACGTCGGGCCGAACCGACTGATGAACGACTACCTGCCTTCTTTTGAAAGACCCATCCGGGAGGGAGCCCTGTCGGTGATGACCTCCTACAACAGCATCGACGGCGTGCCATGCACCTCCAACCACTGGCTGCTGCAAGAGGTGCTGCGCGACGCCTGGGAGTTCAAAGGCGTGGTGTTCTCCGACCTCAACGCCGTGAACGCGCTCTACGCCACCCACCATGTGGCCGCCGACCCCGCAGAAGCCGCCGCCCTCGCCCTGAAAGCCGGCGTGGATATCGACCTGGGCGGCTACAACTACGGTGGCTTCCTCAAAGAAGCCCTGCGCCGTGGTCTGGTTTCAGAAACCGACATCGACCGCGCGGTACGCCATGTGCTGCAACTGAAATACGACCTTGGACTGTTCGACCATCCCTACGTGGACGAGGCCCTGGCGGAAAAGGAAGTCGGCTCCGAAGAACATCGCCAATTAGCGAAACAAGTGGCCTTGGAATCAACTGTTTTATTGAAAAACAATGGAATACTACCTTTCGGTGAATCGGTGCGGAAGATAGCGGTCATCGGTCCCAACGCCGATGCGATGTACAACCAGTTGGGTGACTATACAGCGCCCCAAGACCCTGAACGGGTGGTCACTCCCTTGGAGGGCCTGTGCGCGAAGGGTAGGGCAGAGGTGGTCTATGCCAAAGGCTGTGCCGTGCGCGACACCCTCGATGCCGACCTTGACGAGGCGGTACGCGTCGCCCGCACCGCCGATGCGGTAGTGGTGGTGGTGGGCGGCTCTTCAGCACGCGACTTCAAGACGAGTTACGAGGAGACGGGCGCGGCCATCGTCGATACCCATGTCTCCGACATGGACTGTGGCGAAGGCTACGATCGCTCCACCTTGCGGCTCCTGGGCTTGCAGGAGACCCTCCTGAAACGCCTCTATGACCTGGGCAAGCCGGTGGTGACGGTCTATATCCAAGGCCGTCCCTTGGACATGAACCTGGCAGCGGAGCGTTCCGACGCCTTGCTCACGATGTGGTACCCCGGCATGGAAGGCGGATCGGCGCTGGCCGACATCCTTTGGGGCGACTACAATCCTTCGGGCAAACTGCCCGTCTCCATTCCCCGCTCGGTGGGACAACTGCCGGTGTATTACTCCCAACCCCTCACCGGCGATTATCTGGAGGAAACCTCAAAGCCTCTGTATTCCTTTGGCTACGGACTGAGTTACAGCCATTTTGAATATGGTGAATGGAAGGTGGACACGCTTGACCGTAACGACACGCTTTATCGTGTGTCGGTGGAAGTGTACAATTATGGACCCTACGATGGAGAAGAAGTGGTTCAATTTTACCTCAATCAAGGTACTTCAAAGTTAGCGTTATCATCGAAATTACTGAAATGTTTTCGTAGGGTTTTTATAAAAAAATCAGAGTCGGTCGAAGTGGAGCTTTTCCTTACCGCTAGCGACTTTCCGTCGAATTCCTTGATAATTGTAAAATAAAAATACGGTTTTTTAATATTTTTTAATGAAAAACACGCACAAAAATGGGTGTTTTTTGTTGAATTATGTATATTTTTGCGCCCGCAAAAAAAGTGCCTATAGTATAGATTTTTTTTAAACTATTTGTATATGAAACTGTTTAATAGATGTTTAGCTATTGTAATGGGTTCATGTTTCCTCTTCGGCCAGCTTGGTATGGCCGTTGCCCAAACCACCGATTATTCAGGAATTTGGTACGTGGCTAGCCACAATAGCTACAATGTGGATCAACCAGTGAACAACCATTACATGGTTCCGGCGCAGCTTCCCGATTGGGCGCAACCGGGCAATCCCGATCCAAGAACCGTTTATTTCGATGCGGACATGGGGTATCCCGAACCTTTCCATTGCCCTTACATCACTACTTTCAAGACAAACAAGGATAACAATTCCCGATGGGACTTCATTGCCACGAATGATGGTTATTATTACATCAGGCATCATGATACCCAGAAGTATATGGTTTACCAGCAGGTCTCGGAGTCCAATGTTGGAGACAACAGATATGGTAAGGTGGTGCATTTGGAAACGCTTCAAGAGCTTGGCGACAATGCCAAGTTCGCCATCGGCACCACGACGGGTTTTGGTGGCTCCATCACCATCATTCCCAAAAGCATAGAGAACGAGAACTATCGTTATTTGAACGTTCACGGAGGCCCCTCGAACCTCTATTATGGTTCTGACGCATACAACAATTATCGAATGGGTTTGCTTGGCGTTTACGCGGTGGACCAGAACTCATGCTGGCATTTGGAGTTGGCCTCGTTGCCTATGCCCACCATTTCCTATTCCTGGGAATCTGGGCAGGTCAGCATCACTACCGACGTCACCGACGCTTTTATTTATTACACCCTTGATGGCACTGATCCGACCACGAGTTCAACACCTTACAATGCCCTGATGCCTTTCACGCTTACCGAGGCGGCCACGGTGAAAGCTATTGTGGCGAAGTCGGGAGTGGTGTCGGACGTGGCGGTCAGGACTTTTGAAAAGGTGGAGTCGCCGGTCATCGTCGAGAACGGCAGCAACGCCATTGCCATCACCAGCGCCACACCAGGAGTCGCCATATTTTACACGACCAATGGCAATCCCCCCGGCAATCCGGAGACCACCTATCGTTACATGGAGCCTTTGACGATTCATGACTATCCGGAGCTTACTGCGCTGGGGACACAGGTGATGGCCATCGCGGTGAAGGAGGACAACACGATGATCGGGTCACCCATTGTCATTAAAACCCCACCGGCGGGCGAATCGCTCCTTTATACCTTGGTGCCCGAGATCGTGCATGAGTCGAGCGCTGTAGGGCCTGTGTTCACGTTGAGCATCCCCGTTCTTCCTGCAGATGGGAATTACGAATACTCGATACACTACACCTTGAACGGCAGCACTCCCACAGCCTCTTCAACGCTCTACACAGGTCCTTTTGTGGTGCCTGAGGCGGCCTACGTGCAAGTGGTCGGCGTGAGGGGCACTTTCGTTTCGTCGGTCGTGGGTGAGAACGTCCCCCAGGTGGCGAAGCCTTTCATCATGGACAACGGCCTCAACCAGATCTCCATCACCTGCGTCACTTCAGGTGCCACCATCCTTTACACCACCGACGGCTCCATGCCCGATCCCGACCATGTCGGCGGCGACAATCCCACCCAGGAGTACACCGCTCCTTTGGATTATACCTACTCGGGAAAGACCATCACGGCCATAGCGGTCAAGGAGGGCTTGATCAACTCTTTGCCTTACAGCGCCACCATCATCCTCAAAGCGCCGGCCCCCACTTACAGTATCGACCACACCAACGGTTACGTCACCATTTCGAGCGTCCTGCCCCCGACGGCGTGCTATTATACCATCGATGGCAGCACTCCCACCCCTTCTTCCACGTTGTACGAAGGTCCGTTCCAGTTGACGGAGTCTGCCACCGTGAAGGCCGTCGTCGCCATTGAGGGCTATAACCTTTCCGACGTTTCATCCCAACTGTTCACGCAGGTGTCGCAACCTGAGGTGACCGGCAATGGCGCTTTCCAAATCGTCATCACCACCCACACACAGGAGGCTTTCATTTACTACACCTATACCACCGACGGTACCGAACCGGAGGATCCTACCGTGAGCGGGGGAGGGCACTATTATTTCAGTCCGCTCGACGCTTCCTTCTCGGGTTATCCTATCAAGGCTTTTGCGGTGAAAGAAGGCATGGTTCCATCGCCCATCGCCTATTCCATTCCGCCCCATCTTACTTGTAGCATGCCCATCATCACACGTACCTCGGAAAACACGTTCTCCATCTTCAAGGGCCAATATCCAGTTGCTGGCACCTCAGGACTGAAGATCGTCTATACCACCGACGGGAGCGCCCCGACTACCTCCTCGACGGCCATCACCGTGGAGGCTGAGGAAGTCAACAATGTGACCTTCAGCGAAGGAACAGTGGTGAAGGCTTACGTCATGGCCAGTGGTTACCACCCCTCCACGGTCGCCACCAGGAGTATGGCCAACGCCCTTATCTGTAACAACGACATCTATGAAATCAACAACGACGCTGAGTTTGACTTATTTGTGGTGAAGGTCAACGCCAACTCCAGCGACGATGCCAACGCCTCGTCGCACTATGTCATCAAAGCTGATATCAACGCCATGGGAAGCTATGTCATCACGACCCCCTTCTCCGGCGAGCTGGAGGCTGACATCGACCCCAATACCCAGATGCCCTACCGGATCAAGAACCTCAGGAACCCTCTCTTTGCCACGCTCCAAAGTGCCAAGGTGCACGACTTGGTGCTGGAAGAGGTCAACATCAGCGCTACCGAACATGTGGGTGCCATCGCTTGTGTGGCCAAAAGTGCCACCCGCATTTATAACTGCGGCATCCTCTCGGGTTGCATCGAAGGCACCTCCGACAACAGTTGTGTGGGCAGTATCGTGGGAAGGTTCGGAGAGCGGGATGAGCCCTCCACGGCTCGCGTTGTCAATTGTTATAGCTTTGCGGATGTGAAATCAACCATGGGTACCTCCGCCTACGCCGGCGGTATCGTGGGATACAACGATGTGGCCACTACCGCCACCAATCTCAAAAGCATGGTGTTCGGGTGCATGTTCTATGGCGATATCCTTCAAGGAACCAAGATCGCCCCCGTTTATGGCGGTGAGATCATCTCCAACAATTCCAGCGTGAATGGCGTGAGCAACTACAATTATTTCCGTGCGGAAGCCGACTATGTGCAAAACCAGCGCATCAACCAGCATAACTGCGCTTTGCTGGCCGAGACAAGGTATCTTCAGCGTTTTGAATTTTTCAGGCACCTCCTCAACGGCCATCGTGAGCTGGCCGCCTGGTGGGTCACGGGCGATGCGGGCGACAAAGACAAGATGCTCAAATGGGTGATGATTCCCGACAGCATCGGTTCCGCCCACCCTTATCCTGTGCTCAAGACCCCGGGTGTCTATCCCTCGGTGGTGAACCCCGACTTTGAACATGCCCAGGAAGGAATGCCCCGTAATCAAGGCGGCAAGTTGAGTACCCTGAAGGTGAACATCCAGATGGGCGACGGTGCGGTGTATGAGCGTCCCGAAGGCGCTGAAATCACTACCAGCGAACTCATCCTCAACATCACCGACAAGGATACCACCCACTTCAATTACAATTATTATAAAGTGCAACTGCCTTACTATAACGATGTGGGTACCAAGAACTATAACAAAAACCGCGTGGTGACCGGCTGGAAAATCGTCAGCATCAAAGGGGGAGAAGTAGGCAATTACTGCACCGGCGATGAGGTTACCTATAACGCTTCGGGCGAGGTTACCGCCACCCCTTATAACTTTGCCGACCGCCATTGCACCGGCAAGGATCTCTACGAGACCTCCAAGCGGGTGTTCAACCAAGGCGCCTATTGGGATGTGCCCGAGGGAGTGACAGAGATCACCATCGAGCCCTACTGGGCCAAGGCCGCTTATTGTGCTGACCAGTATCGCGACATCGTGTATAACACGGGCATGACCACCGCCGATCCTGTGGAAGAAGTGGGAGGAGAACCTTTGTATAGCACCAATAACACATATATACTCATCAACGGGGATTCCCAAAAGGTCTATTCTTCGGTTCAAAATGCCCGTAACGCACTCACTCCCGGTAATAATACCATTTGGGGAACGCATTCTGTTTACGACTATGCGGTGGTGCTGGTTGGGAACAGTCATCTCTATAACAAACAAAACAGCGGCCTAATATCAGGCACCATAGAGCAGGCGCATACCATCATGTCCGTTGATTTGGATCATGACCATGAGCCGGACTATTCTTATATTTTGCGTTTTGATGCCCGTACGCCATGTCACTCTGTGCGTATCGATTTCCTGAATCTTTGCGGTTTGGGTATGGCACAGAAGTCAACAGAAGGTACCGGAACCTATAATTTGGGCATTTTGCAACCCAAGGGTTGGTTTGAGGTTACCAATACAGGCCTTTTCCGCGTCACCCAGTTTGAATTCGACAAAAGTGATAGAGGTGTGTTTCCCATCATTGTCCAAGGAGGTGTCATCGAACAATGGGTGAGTGGACAAAACAATGGGGTTTCTAACAAAACCACTTATTTCCATCTCGGAGGCAATGTCTGGTTCAGGGAGTTCCACCGGGGAACCCACCAAGACAAGGATCATACGTCGAAACATCCTCCGGTCTCTGTCACGGGTGGAGAATATGCTGTGTTTTATCTGACTGGGCTTTACAAAGGTGATGTTGCTAATTACGACGACAATGCCGAGTGCTACATCAATGGCGGACGTTTTGGCGAGATTGCCGGTGCGGCCCAGGAAGGCATCGGCAATGCTGAAGACCATACCAATGGCAATATCTTCTGGCAAATCGATCATGCGGATATCGATGAGTTCTATGGAGGAGGCCTGAATGCCTCGCATCCGGTGGAAGGCAATATCACCACCCATATCAGTAACAGTAATGTCAAACTGTTTTGTGGCGGCCCGAAATTCGGCGACATGAACAGCGACAAGGAGGTCAGGACCATTGCCACGGACTGTGAGTTCGGCGAGTTTTATGGTGGCGGTTTTGGCGGCAACTCATACAGCCGCCGCGCTCCCAAAAACAAGGAAGGAGTGCTGAACACAGCCTGGAATACTTGGGTCAATTCAGAGTATAAACAGGATTATAACGGCACTTTTAAAGGAATCTCCACCCAATTCGACTATCAGTTCTTACCGATGTCGAACAATTATAACAATGTGGCGCGCTTGTTTGTGGACTATGTCCGTTTCTCGCTGGCTACCACGTACTCTGTGAATTCCTCGTTGACGGGTTGTGTGATTCACAACGATTATTACGGTGGTGGCCGGTTGGGCAAGGTGAGTGGCGACGTCGTTTCCACCTTGACGGACTGCACCGTTTACGGGAATGTGTTTGGCGGAGGCTATACTGGCGCGTTGCCTCCTGTGGAGGTGATGAACAAGGGCGGTTTCATCAAGGAACCGTTTTATGATGAGGCGCTGGGTGCTTACCTGTCAGGGTCTTTCCCGGAAACGGTTACCTATACCTGGGAGCACAGCGATACGCCTGTAACCAACACCAATACGGGTATTAACACAAGCCGTCATGTCCTTTATACCAACGAGGACCTCACCACCCTGGGCCTTGTCACTGGAAACACGACCGTCATTGTGAAGGGCGACACTTATGTGGAAGGGCTCATCAACGGAGAACCTGGTGGCGGCATCTTCGGCGGTGGCAACGAGGCCCGTGTGGGCGGCAACGCCATCGTGGAAGTGGAAACCACGCCGGATGAAGCTTTTGCCATCAACAACGTGTTCGGCGGCGGCAACCGCTCCATCACGGGTACTTTCGACATCGACCCTGCCACCAACGACACCCTCGGCGTCGTTGCCAATACTGGTAACACGACGGTTACCTTCAAGAACGGTTTGGTGAGTGGCAATGTGTATGGCGGCGGCAAAGGTGCCTACGACCCCACGATGAATGACAAAGGCAAGAGCCTCGGCATGGTGTTGGGCGACGCCAGGCTTACCATGATGGACGGTTATGTCCAGGGCAATGTGTTTGGCGGCAGTGAGCTGGCCAACGTCCTTGGTGACGCATACGTCACCATCAAAGACGGCGTGGTCGGTACCGAACGGAGCGTCGAGGGAATCCTCGCGGTTCCGGAAATGAGTTGTGTGTATGGCGGCGGCAGAGGTGACCGTAACGCCTTGTTCAATACTTGGACCAATGTGAACAAGAGTGTGGTGAATCTGGAGGGCGGCACCGTCTATGGTTCCGTGTATGGCGGCGGCCAGGAAGGACACGTGCTGTACGACACCGATGTGACCATCGGCACCAACGCCTCAGGCCCCGTCATCGGCACCTATGGCACCACCGGCTACGACGGCAATGTGTTCGGCTCGGGCCGTGGTTACAACCCTGAAGTCTCCACCGCCGGCAGCATCGGCGGCAATGCCACCGTCAACATCAAGAATGGCGAGGTGCTGGGCTCTGTGTTCGGCGGAGGCCGTATGGGTTCGGTAGGCCTCAACCTTGTGGATATCGACCATGACCATTATGGGGTCATGCAGGATGGGGAAGACCATGGCTATGCGACAGTCAGCATCAGCGGTGGTGTCATCGGCATCGACGAAAACCATGAACATGCCGGCCATGTGTTCGGCGGCTCCATCGGTAAGGTGGGCCGTCTTGACATCGGACGGGTGAAACACGCCACGGTGGACGTTAGTGGCGGTGTCGTGAAAGGCGTGGTCCATGGCGGTGCCGACTACGGCATCGTGATGACCGATGCGGTGGTCTCCATCAGCGGTGGTACCGTTGGCGTTGTCCAAGAAACGGTGTCGCCCCTCACTGGTAACGACACCATCGTCCATGTCAGCGGTGGCAGTGTCTTTGGCGGAGGCCGCGGACACTCGTCGTTCCGTGACGCCGGCCTCGTGTTCGGCAATACCGACGTGACGGTCACCGGCGGTGTCATCCTCAACAACGTCTATGGTGGTGGCGAAGTCTCCTCCGTGGGCGGTGCCGGCGACCTTGCCACGGGCAAGACCACCGTCACGGTCAGAGGCGGCGAGATAGGTCCCGCCCCCCACGGCAACATCACTGTAGGCATCAACGGCCTCGACGGCTCGGTGTTCGGCGGTGGCCAAGGTCTCGTCGATGCCTCCGACACCACCCTGTACCGCGACTTCGCCGATGTGAACCGCACCCTGGTCGTCATCGAGAACGGCAACGTATGGGGGAGTGTGTTTGGCGGCGGCGAGGACGGCCACGTGAGAGCCGAAACCGAGATCCGCATCACTGGCGGCACCATCGGCACGCTGGGTACCACCGGCTACGACGGCAACGTGTTCGCCGGCGGGCGCGGCTTCTCCGGTATCAACGTCACCGCAGGCCGTGTGGGCGGTAACACCCTCACCACCATCAGCGGCGGCCTCATGAAAGGCTCCGTGTATGGCGGAGGCCGCCTTGGATCCGTCGGCATTGGTGAACATGGGGGCATGCTCCCCGGCGAAGACCACGGCGTGGCTCGCATCAACATCTCCGGCGGCACTATCGGGCATCTGGGGGAGGCCAACAGCATCAATGGAGGCGACGTCTATGGCGGCTCCAAAGGCCTCGCCGGCAGCCTCGAAAGCCTCAACTCAAAACTGGGTATCTCAAAACAAGCCTATATCACGATTTCGAGAAACGCCTTCATCATGGGGTCCGTATTCGGCTCCGGTGAGGACGGACAGCTGCAGCGTGACGCTCACGTGAACATCCAAGGTGGCCAAATCGGCGGCGAGTCGTTCAATCCCTCGAATCCCACGCTGGGCAACAACAAATTCCATGGCAATGTGTTCGGCGGCGGTCGAGGCCTCGGCCAGTATCGGGACGAACACGGTGAAGGACAATACAGCCTCATCGCAGGAAGGACCCAAGGAAACACCTATATTAATATTACCGGCGGTCGCATCTGCCGCAACGTGTATGGTGGCGGCGACATGGCCTCGGTAGGCGACCCCGACGAGACCATGGACCTGTTTGACCCCGAGACCAACGTTCCCCTGACCGGTTGGGCCCATATCCACATCAGCGGTGGCACCATCGGCGTGGACCCCGACCTCGAACTTGAGGACGGCACCCGCAACGACAACGGCCATGTGTATGGCTCCTGCCGCGGTTTGGCCGGCTATCCCGACTTCGCCTTCGTCAAGAACTCCGACATCAACATCAGCGGCAACAGCCTCGTGCTAGGCTCGGTGTTCGGCTCCGGCGAGGACGGCCACTTGCGCCACCGTACCCATGTGAACGTCATCGGCGGCACCATCGGCAAACGCGGCACCTCCGGCTTCGACGGTAACATCTATGGCGCTGGCCGTGGCTACGATATCGACCCCAACACCAACCAATATACCCTCACGGCAGGCATGGCCGGTGTCTCCACCACCGTCGATGTGAGCGGCGGTCTCGTCAAAGGCTCCATCTATGGCGGCGGACGTATCGCGTCGGTGGGCTGCCGCGCCTATCTCGATTCCGACCGGATGCCTGACGATTATGGCAAAGCCACCATCCTCATCCATGGCAACGCCGTGGTGGGCACCGGCGCTGACGGCGCCACAGGAGGCAACGTCTATGGCGGCAGCAAAGGCCTTACCATCACCGACGAGTCCAACGTCTATTTCGCCGACCTGGCCATCGTGAAACGTACCGAAGTCTCCATCAACGACCAAGCCCACATCAAAGGCTCCGTCTTTGGTGGCGGCGAGGACGGCCACGTTTACAAACTCACCGACGAGGAGGAAGGCTTGCTCCCCGAAGAAGGCCTTACCGCCGACGATTTCGGCAATACCTTAATTAATATCGACGGGGACTGCCAAATCGGCGTCTCCGAAACCCATGAGGACATCTACAAGGGCAGTGTGTATGGCGGCGGTCGCGGCTTGCAAGCCCTCAGCTTGACCGCCGGCATCGTGGAAGGCAACACCCGCGTCAACATCAGCGGTGGCAAAGTGTATCAAAACGTGTTCGGCGGCGGCAACCACAGCCTCGTGTCGGGTACCAAGGTGGTCAACATGATCGACGGTCGCGTCTATAAGGATGTCTATGGCGGCTCCAATGTCATCCCCGACGATGCCGACTGGCTGGTGCATAACTCCGGAAGAAAGACGGTGAACCTCTATGGCGGACAAGTCAACAACGTGTATGGTTGCAGTCGTAACTCCATCGACGGCCAGGAACACCAGCCCAAGGTGGTTACCTCCTTCGTCAACGTCAGCGGCGGTTACGTGCATGGCAGCATCCACGGCGCCGGCCACGCCGGACTCGTGAAAGGCTCCGTGGTGGTCAACATCGGCGCCAACGCCATCTACAACAGCCCCTTCGCCGAGGCCAACCTCGACAAGGACGACATCCGCACCGAAGGCGATGAACCTACCCACGTGCCCGCCAAACTCATCATCACCGGCTCGGTGTATGGCGGCTCCGACTACGTCAACGCCACCAACAACGCGGCTGACTGGCAAGACTTCGACGTGGAAGGCTACAGCAACGTGTATATCGATGGTACCGGATATGACTCCAAGACCATGGACGAAAACGTTGAGAACTACATCAACATCTCCGGCATGATCTTCGGCAGCGGTAACCACTGCGAGTCGGGCCAGCTGGGCCGTAACGTGTTCATCCGCAACTATGGCGCCCGTAGCCCCGAAGGAAACACCCAACTCACTACCGCCACCCGCAACCTGACGACCATCCAGCGTTGCGACAACCTGGTGATTGACAATGCCAACTTCCTCCTCACCGGTGCCAAACCCATCGATGAGAGCTCGGTGGACTACTACTCCGTGTATAAAATTGACTCCTGCCTCTATGTGGCCAACTCCAGCGCGCTCGGCCTGGGCCTTCAATTCGGCACCGGCGGCAACATGATTCCCGCCCACTTCGCCAATATGGACTCCATCCGCGAGATGCGCAGCACCTATCTCATCGGTCAAAGCAAAGACTATAACCTGTATTCCGAACAGTTCCCCAAGAAACTCAACTGGGGCTGGATCGGACTGAAAGACTCCGGCAATGATAACGCCAACGAATTGCTCTACATGGACGGCAACACCCCAGGCAGTACCCTGACCATGGATCAGGAAAACGTGCTCCTCTTCAATGGCGAGACCAAACTCTTTGTGCGCTATCAAGAGAAGGGTAAACAGCAATATGGTGAACTGAAAGGCTTCTTCCGGATGCTCAGCCCTTACAAACCCAAGGGCCTGGAGAGCTTCGCCTACGCCCGTACCAAGGTCATGGACAACACCACGTTGACCAGCCACGACCACTATAATATGTCCGACGGTGGCTTCCTGAGCTATAACGTCGCCTATAACGACTTCCTGGCTGAGGGCTATGAAAGCTACCCTAACTACACCAACACCCGTCAGTATCCCTACACCAACGTCATCTCCATCCTTTCGAAAGCCAACCATCCCGACCTCGATGTGGAAGACTACCGCATCTGGGTGCAGGCCGCTGAGTTTGAAGGCCAGTGCTGGTATGTCGATGGCCGAAGCGCTGCCGAAGGCGGCTGGGGCAAAGCCCTCTCCAACGACGGTTGGGGCATCTATCCCGACAAACCCAAGCTGAGCATCAGTGGCGCCAACGGCGTTTACAGCGGCACCTATCCTTTGGGGAACCAAGGACCACAGATTGTGTTCGACTACGATGGCACCCAGGTTCCGGGACATACCGAAAGCGACGTCATCTTCCTGGTGGGTCCCGTCAAGGATGTCAACGAAATCGCCAGCGGTCTGGTGAACCAACACACCGACCATCAGCTGAAACTCTACCGTTATCCCGGCGGCCATCTGATGAGCAACCACCATAAAGACCTGGGTGGCGCGACCTCCGTGCCGACGAATGGCGTGACAGGAAGCAGCACCGCGGGGCCGGGCGCCAACTATGGGGCACTGCTGGAGGTGAACCAAGACAAGGCCATCACCTTGGACAACGTGCTTATGGATGGTCTCTACGGATACAACGTCATCGATCAAGAATACCTGATGTTTGAGGAGACTGATTTCCAACAGGAGCATGTTGAAAAGCCTTTGGTGGTGACCGGTGCCGGGGCCAGACTGACCTTGACCGGCAGCGTAGGGGAGGACATGAAGACCAGCGGCACCATCCTGACCCGCGGTTACAACAACACTGACGCCAGCGCGGAGGGCAACTATTACGTCAGCTCCGCCTCCAACACTTACCTCAACGGCGGCGGCCTCTATGTGCATGAGAACGTCAACGCGGTGAATGTGTCGGGCATGGTGAGAATTCTTGAGAACCGCCAGAAAAACGGTAGCGGCACCCTCCTCAGCAATGTGTATCTGCCGGCCTTCAAGACTTATCTCAACATCGCCGGCGACTTGGCCGAGAATGCCCGTGTGGGTGTGACCAACCCGGTGTGGAACACTGAGCGTCATTACACCTACAACACCTTCTCGCCGGTGGCGGTGGCCAACAGCGCCACGGTTGCCCAAACCGTATGGACCAACGAGAACTTCCGCGACGACGTGGGCCACTTCTTCAAGAACGAAGGCAAGTCCATGTATTACGCTTCGGAAATCAAACATCACCCCGGTTATCTCGACGAGGCCCATACGATGACGATTGATCCGGCCAAGACCCTCTTCCTCGGTTGGACCTGGGCCAACGTGCAACGTTCCGAACCCGAAGGCTTCTTCAGCAATGGCGACATCGTCATCGACTCGGACGCCGACCTGGCCTGGCTCATCAGCAAGGTGAACGGCCTGAACGGCCAGCCCAACGACGACCTCCAAGCCTATTACGGCAGCCACCGTGTGATTCAAACCGCGGATGTCGATCTCTTGAAATATGTGTGGGTGCCCATTGGCTCGGAGAGCGGCGCAGCCTTCTCCGGGGAATACGACGGACAGGGACATCTCATCAAAAACCTGAGCATCGACTACATCGGCGTGGGCGACGGCATCTATGCCCCGATGAACAAGTTCGGCTTGTTCGGTGTGTTGCGCGGTGCCAAGATCGACCGCACCTTCGTGGTGGGCGGCCACATCGAGCCTGTGGGTCAAGCCAGCATCGGAGGTTTGGCCGCCTGGGTGGAAAAACGCGAGACCGACGGCGACCCCGTGATCCCCGTGATTTCCAACAGTGAGGCTGCCCTCGACATCATCTGCCCCTCGGCCAGCTCCGAAGTTTCTTCAGGCGGTCTGGTGGGCTTCCTCCTCGACGGACAAGTGGCGTCGTGCATGGCCATGCCCACGGTTTATGCCTCCCAGGGTTATCCTAACATCGGCGGCCTCATCGGACGTACCGGCGACCCTAACGGATTGGCACATACCAGTGACATCACCGTGAAAAACAGCTTCACCAACGCGAAGTTCCTGTTGCCCGACAATCCTACAGGCATCCTCGTCGGCGGCCTGGTGGGCTATAACTACGGTTCGGCTAAGGTCGAGAACAGCTATGTGCAACTCCAGGAGGGCAGCGAAAATCTCAATGACGAGAACTTCGGCACGATGACCCACTGGAATCCCCAGGAGGGCGTGTTCGACCAATGCTATGACTTCGATACGGAACACGCGTTCCATAACGTGGTGACCAACGAAGGCACCGTCACCACAGGCTGTGGCCAATACTCACCTGTGATCGGTGCCGACTATTACGGCTACCTCTACATGGATAACACGGTGACCCTCGGCGAGGAGACAAAGCCTCTGTTTGAGAGACTGAACGAATGGGTGGATGCCCAGGAAGGCAGTTACGCCCGCTGGATCCGTCCCACCTTGCCGAACCTCAACAACGACCTCCCGGTGCTGCTGATGGGTGAAAGCATCGACCATCTGGGCGAATTCCGCAGCGTGGCCACCTACGAGGGCGGCCCTGCCTTGCAGTATGGCGGTCCCTTGCGCGACGGCGATGAACTGAACAGCGCCATAGGACGACTGACCAACCAAGACGAACTCTTTGTCTTTGAGGATGTGGAAGAGGACATCACCACGGTACCGGCGACGAATTCGAAGATCGCCCTCCACGAGGACGCCTCCATCCTGTCGCCCGGCACCCTGGGCTCCTTCGGCAACAACTATGTCGGTATCACTTTCGACAACTCTTCGCGCCAGGCCCTCGACTACCAAGGCAATGTGCTGGGCCGCGACTGGCATTTCCTTTCATCGCCGCTCCAAAACGCGCCTTTGGGTATCGACTACGAGGGTGAGAACACCCCCGAGGGTCCCTGGTATTTCTCCTGGCCGGGCGGAGACGTGGGGAATGATGAACTCACTGCCGCAGGACAGTTCTACGGTTTTGAAGGTGATGGCTATTTCCCCAACAACACCCCTGATTTCTATGTCAAGCCCGAAGGACAACAATACACCTATCCCTTCGACTATTACTGCTGGTATGAGCCTGATTGGCAATGGATCAACTTCAAGCGCAACGGCCCGAGCCACTATCATCAGGACCTGAATCCTTCGGTGACGGAGCCTTCGGAGGCCAACCTCTGGGGTCACGACCACATTGATTACCAAGCCACGACCACGGCTGCTGCGAATGTCAACGAGGCCAGTCTGGTGCCGGGCAAGGGCTACATCATGGCCATCGAGGATGACACCTATTTGCAGTCGCACGGCATGTTGAACGCCTCGAATGTGACCTATACCGTGACTGCCCGGGCCAAGGACAACGGTGAGGCTTGCAAAGGTCATAATTTGGTAGGTAATCCTTTCCATACTTATATGGATATGGAAACCTTCTTTGCCGACAATGGCATCAGTGGCTATTACGTCTATGACGCGGATGCTTCGGCGGGAAGCTCCACCTATCTGCAATATCCTCAGTCGGGATCCAAGGGCGGCGCCTACGCTTCACGTTATCTGCATCCCCACCAGGGATTCTTCATCGTGACGGAGGCTGACAAGGACCTTGTGTTCCATGCGGGTCAGGGTTTGATGCGTTCGAGCAAGGGCGTGGATGGCACGACTTTCCGAGGCTCTTGGAACAACAATGAGGATCAGAACGCCTATCCTTTGGTGAACCTGTTCGCCGAGGACAAAGAGGGCAGGGCTGAGGTGCTGGTTGTCGAGTTCGACCGTCCCGAAAATGGCGGCGGCTTGAAGGCGAGGGGCTTGCGTTCGGGCAAACACCTGCTTTACGCGCATTGGAACGATGAGGACTATGGCGCTTTCTTCGCCAAGAGAGGCACCGAGAGAGTGGCGGTGCGGTTCAAGACCTTCGACGAAAAGGAGGTTTACACCTTGCGTTGGAACATTCAAAACGGTGCTTTCCGCAGCATGTACCTGATTGACAACATCACGGGCGTGGAGTACGACATGCTGGCCAACGACCAATATGTCTTTGAGGGTAAGAATACGGATTATGTGTCGCGATTCTACATCACCTTCACTTTGGATGAAGACCCCGAGGAACCCGAGGATCCTGAGGAACCTTCCGTTTCGCCGTTTGCCTTCTTCGATGGCAACCAGTGGGTGGTCAATGGTGGGGGACACCTCCAGTTGGTCGATATGCTGGGTCGTGTGTTGCACAGCGAGTTGCTTCCTGGCGACCAGAACCGCGTGAGTCTGCATTACGCCAGCGGCGTGTATCTGCTCCGTCTGGTCAACGGCAATGCCGTGAAAACGCAGAAGATCGTGATCCACTGACCGTGGATGCGGGCATAAAAAAACCGGCGTCGTTTGCGGCGCCGGTTTTTTTACAGATTGAATAATTCGGGAAACTTCCCTTTGACTCCCCGGTAATAGTCCCAGATCTCGGCGAGGTCTTTCTCGTAATCACCGGTGGGGTAGAAGACGCGCTCAATACCGCAATACTTCTTTTGGTAGTCGATGAAACCGAGGATGATGGGCACTTTGGCGCCTTCGGCGATGACGTAAAACCCTTTTTTCCATCGGTTCACTTTCTTTCGGGTGCCTTCGGGGCAGATGATGAGGTGGGTGTTCTTGTTTTGGCTGAACATTTCCACCATCTGTTCCACGAGGTGGTTCTGGTGTCCGCGGTTGACGGGGATGCCGCCCATTTTTTTGAGGATCCAGCCCAGCACGGGTTTGAAGAACTCCTTTTTGATCATCACCTTGAAGGGGATGTCGTAGTACCAATAGAAGGCCACGCCGACGAAGAAGTCCTCGATGGCGGTATGGGGGGCGACGATGCAGACGGCGTTGCCCAAATCCTTAGGGGCTTCGTTGACGGTTTTCCAACCGCCAAGCTTCAGCCCAAGTTTTGCGATGGAGTGCTTGAGAGACATAACTTTATTTAATGCGGAATTCGGAATGCGGAATGCGGAATAATTAGTTGGTTTGCTGTTTCTTTGTGATGGATACTAAGATGCGGATCAGCTCGTTACAATGGACGTTTAGTTTATTAAACAAATCATCAGGAAGATACGCTGTGGCGTGGAGGATGTCCAACCAATAGTTCGTTTCGCTTGCTTCTTTTAATGCGATATTCATTTTTGCAAAGAAATCTGGTTTTGTTTGTCCTCTAACTGCTTCAGCTATATTAGCTCCGATACTTGTTCCACACCTTAACAGCTGTTTTGACATCACAAATTCATGTTTTTTTTCTGTTATCCACTTGTAAGTCAATACTGTCTTTATTGCGAAATCTCTACTCTTAGTTTTGATTATATTATCATCATTTTTCATTTTGTGTTTGTTTGGTTTGGTTTAGTTTATTTTATTTTATTTTAGTTCTTATCAAAACTCTTTATTCCGCATTCCGAATTCCGAATTCCGAATTACCAGATGGCCGCTCTTTCTTCGGGAGCGATGTACATGGTGTTTTCAGGGGTGACTTCGAAGGCTTCGTAGAAGTGGGGCATGGAGCCGAGGGTGCGGTTCACGCGGGCTTCCGCCGGGGAGTGGACATCCTCTTTGATGCGGCGTTCGAGGGCCTTGTCGCGGATGTTGTTGCGCCAGATGGTGCCGTAGCTGATGAAGAAGCGTTGGGCGGGGGTGAAGCCGTCGATGGATTGGTTGGCTTTGGCTTCATCGGTCATCTGGTAGGCATCCCAAGCAATGTTGAGGCCGCCCAGGTCGGCGATGTTCTCGCCAAGGGTGAGTTGGCCGTTGATGTGGTTTCCGCGGAGCTCGTACTCGTCGAAGAGCTTGACCAGCTGCTGGGTGCGGGCGGCGAACTTGGTGGCGTCCTCTTCGGTCCACCAGTTGTTGAGGTTGCCGTGCTCGTCGTACTTGCAGCCTTGGTCGTCGAAGCCGTGGGTCATCTCATGGCCGATGACGACGCCGATGCCGCCGTAGTTGACCGCGTCGTCGGCGTTCTGGTTGAAGAACGGGGGTTGCAGGATGCCGGCGGGGAACACGATCTCGTTCATGTCGGGGCTGTAGTAGGCGTTGACGGTCTGCGGGGTCATGAACCATTCCTCTTTGTCAACGGGCTTGCCGATCTTGCCCATGTCGATGGCGTGCTCGAAGCGGATGGCGTTATGGACGTTCTGGAAGTAGGACTCGGGAGTGACCTCATATTTGCTGTAGTCTTTCCATTTGTTGGGGTAGCCCACCTTCACGTTGATGCAGCTGAGTTTGTGGAGGGCTTTGGCCTTGGTTTCATCGCTCATCCAGTCGAGGACCTTGATGCGTTCGCCGAGGGCGACGCGGAGGTTGCCGATGAGGGCTTCCATGCGGGCCTTGGCCTCGGCGGGGAAGTGCTTCTCGACGTAGAGCTGTCCGATGGCTTCGCCGAGGCAACCGTCGGTGGCGTTGAGCACACGGCGCCAGCGGGGCTGCTGCACCTCTTGGCCGTAGAGGTAGTTGCTGTAGAAGTTGAAGTCCTCGGCAACGAGGTCATCGCTCAGCATGGAGGCACTGCCGGTGAGGACCTTCCACTTCAGGTAGTCCTTGAGTGTGTTGAGGTCGGTAGTGCGGAGGATGCCGTTCAAGGCGGCGATGTAGTCGGGCATTCCCACGTTGAGGCTGTCGAAAGCGGGGGCGCCGATGGTCTTGAAATAGGTATCCCATTGGAAGAGCGGGGTAGAGGCCTGGAGCTGTTTCATCGACCGTTTGTTATAGGTGCGGTCGGGGTCGCGGCGTTCCACGCGGCTGAGGGAGTTCTTGGCGAGTTGGGTCTCGAAGGCCAGGATGCTGTTGGCCTTGGCGGAGGCGTCTTTCTCGTTGACGCCGACGAGTTGGAACATCTTATAGACATGCTCCACATACTTCTCGCGCATCTCTTTGGAGTTCTCGTCGAGGTAGTCGTCACGGTCGGGGAGGCTGAGGCCGCCTTGGAAGACGTGCATGATGACTTGTTCGGCGTTCTTGGGGTCGGTGCTGCCGCCGGCGTTGAAGAAGCCTCCGAAGCCGTCGGCATGGAGCTTGCCCACCAGTTCGGCGAGTTGCGCCTTGTCGTTCAGCTGGTCGATCATCTCAAAATAGGGGAGGAGCTCGGTGTAGCCGCGCTGGTTGATGGCCACGGTGTCCATGCCCGCGTTGTAGAAGTCGCGGATCTTTTGGGCCACGGAGCCTTGGACGGCGTTTTCATCCTTGGAGACCTCGTCGATGATGGCCTGGATGAGTTGCTCATTGTGTTGGTCAATCTCGGTGAAGGCACCGTATGAGGTGTACTCCTCAGGGATGGGGTTGTTTTTCAGCCAGTTGTTGTTGGCATAGCGGAAGAAGTCCTCGGCAGGGTTGATGCCAAGGTCCATGTTGCTCTTGTCGATGGCGGGCACCACTTCCGTGCCGGCCACAACATTGGTGTCATTGGTAGTTGTTTTCTCATTTGATGACGTACATCCGGTCATCACGGTTCCTGCTACAATCATAGCAATAAAAACTTTGTTTCTCATAATTATAAATAATGTGAATATCGTTTTCCATTCTTAGTTCTCCACTTTCCACTCTCCACTCTCAAAGGTCTCCCTCCAACCTGAGTTCCATCTGTAGCTTGCGAAGCTCTGGGTGGGCTTGGACCATTTTCTCGAATTTCTCCTTGTCGGTATAGGCCTCTATCTCAGCGGGTTTGTCCATCACTTCCGGTTCCAACTTGTAGAGGTTGTTGTGGAGGGTGTTTTTGAGATGGCTTCGGAGGGCGGTCATGCCCTCGGTGTCGTTTTGGAATAGAAGGTTATCGACATGGAAGTGGATCACGAAACCGTCGCGAAGCTCGGGCTTGTATTTGCCGAGGCCCGCGGCGAAGTTGGGGGAAATCTTTTTGTATTTGTTGACGAACTCGTTCCAGGAGTTCACCAATTGTTCTTGGGTAAAGGGAGTGTCCCAAGTGGGCTCGGGCTCTTCCTCCTTTTTGGCGGCCTGTTCCATGCTTCCCATAATCGACAGCGTGGAGGTGGTGCCTCGTGGCCTGCGAATCTGAGGTGTAGGAGCGGCAGGCTGCTGGGGCGTTTGGACGCTGGGTTGCTGGGGCGTTGGATTACTGGGTTGCGGCGTAGCATTGCTGGGTTGCTGCGGCGTGGGGGTGACAGGGCGGGACGGCACCGAGTTGCTCGTTGGCTGCGTCACAGGGCTAGTGGGTGGCTGTGGCGTGGGGGTGCTGGGCCGTTGGGCGATGGTCTCTCTGACTGGGACTGAATCCTGGGTGGGCGGATTACCTCCGCCCGTTGAAGGGTTTGGCGAAAACGCGCACATCTTCATCAAACTCAGCTCCAAATGAAGCCGTTTGTTCCCGCTGTTGCGGTAATCCAAATCACATTGGTTGTTGATATCCAACGCTTTCACCAAAAATGGCAACGGGAAACGCTGCGCCTGGTCGATATACCGCTGCCGCAACTCGTTGCTCACCTCCAATAACTCCGTCGTCGCCGGGTCTTTGCTCACCAACAGGCTTCGCAAATGGTTGCCCATGCCCGCAATGAAATGCTGTGGCTCAAAGCCTTTGCTGATGATCTCGTTGAGAATCAGGAGGATATCGGTGGTGTTTCCTTGCAACACATCATCGGCAATTCTGAAATAATAGTCATAATCAAGCACGTTGAGGTTCTCGATGACCGACTTGTAGGTGATCTCTTTGCCCGAGAAACTCACCATCTGGTCGAAAATCGACAGGGCGTCACGCAGGGCACCGTCGGCTTTTTGCGCGATGATGTTCAGGGCCTGAGGCTCCGCGTGGATGCCCTCCATCTCCGCCACATGCGCCAGATGCCGCTCGATGTCCTCGATGGTAATCCTCTTGAAATCAAAGATTTGGCATCTTGAGAGGATGGTGGGGATGATCTTGTGCTTCTCGGTGGTGGCAAGAATGAACTTGGCATACGCCGGCGGCTCCTCCAAGGTCTTGAGGAAGGCGTTGAAAGCCGCCGCGCTGAGCATGTGGACCTCATCGATGATATACACCTTGTATTGCCCGATCTGTGGGGGAATACGCACCTGCTCCACAAGGCTCCGGATGTCCTCCACGGAGTTGTTGGAGGCGGCGTCCAGCTCGTAGATGTTGAACGAGGCGTTGTTGTTGAAGGCACGGCATGACTCGCATTCGTTGCAGGCTTCCATGCTTTCGGTGGGGTGGAGGCAGTTGATGGTCTTGGCCATGATGCGGGCGCAGGTGGTCTTGCCGACCCCTCGGGGACCGCAAAACAGGAAGGCCTGGGCCAAGGTGTTGTTCTTGATGGCGTTCTTCAGCGTCGTCGTAATCGACTGCTGACCCACCACCGTGTCGAAGGTCGATGGCCTGTATTTTCGTGCGGATACAATGAAATTGTCCATGGGCTGTCAATGCTTGAAAGAAACTACAAAGATATACTTTTTTTTGGCATCCTTGTGTTTGTCCGTTTTTTTTCTGTAAGTTTGCTCCAAATTAATTAAGGTATGCTGATTCTCGTCCCCAAGATTACCAACCGGCTCCATTATGCTTTCGACTTTGTTTTCAAAGTGATGCTTCACACGGATTTTGAGCTGACCACGGACTCGAATTCTTTCCGTGACCGCGAAGGTCCCAAGATGAGTTATGGCAACGACCCTCTGTGGGACGAGCCTTTCCAAAAGTCTGTTCCGCTGCTTTTTGAGCACGACCTCTATGAACAACGGCTGAATCCCATTGATTTTCTGGATGTTAAAGGTTTCTTCCCGGTGTATCACCAGCGTACCCTGATGCCTTTCGACGTCTTTGCCGCCGTCTTCTACTTCCTGACCCGCTACGAGGAATACCTTCCCCAGGTGAGGGACCAGTACGGGAGGTTCAAACCTGACTCGTCCGCCTTGTTCCAACAAGGGGTGTTGGCCAAACCCGTTATCGATATTTGGGTGCTGGAGTTTGGACAACGGATTGGCATTCAGGTGGATGCAAAGAAAAGGAAGTATGTGTTCCAACCTACCTACGATGTGGATGCCGCCTGGTCCTACCTCCATAAAGGCTTCTTCCGTACCCTCGGAGCTTTCTCGAGGGACCTCCTCGCCGGGGATTGGAACGAGATCCAACATCGGCACCGGGTGCTGATGAAAAAGGAACCGGATCCGTTCGACAGCTTCGATTTCCAGTTCCAACTGCAAGAGGAGTTCCATCTGAAACCCATCTATTTCATCCATTGCGGCGACTACGACACCAACGACAAAAGCATCTCCATCCGCAAGGACGACTTCCGAGCCCTCATCAAGCACATCGGCGACTATGCCGATGTGGGCATCCACCCTTCGTTTTCCTCCTATCTCGATGCCGAGCGCCTGCAAATGGAGGTGGAACGCCTCGCTGGGGTGCTGAACCGCGAAGTCACCAAAAGCCGACAACACTTCCTGCGCATGACCCTGCCCCGTACCTACCAGCGGCTGGTGGAACTCGACATCACCGACGACTATACCATGGGCTACGCCTCCCAAGTGGGATTCCGCGCCGGCACCGCCACCCCGTTCCGTTTCTTTGACCTGGAAAACGACATGGCGACCTCTCTTTGGGTGCATCCTTTCGCAGTAATGGATGGCACTTTAAGAGATTACTTAAATCTAAATTTAACTGATTCTTACAATACGATATCTAAAGTAGTAGATGAGGTAAGGAAAGTGCAAGGCACCTTCATCTATCTCACCCACAACGAGACTCTCGGAGGACAAAAACGTTGGGTGGGCTGGCCGGAGATGTATCGGAAAATGCTGGAGAATTTCCGCTCATAAAGGAACGATGCGATGATTGAGTATTTGCGACACGGACAAATCGAAACGGCGCTTTGGGACGATTGCGTTGCCCATGCGTCGAACAGCCTTGTGTATGCCCACTCCTGGTATCTTGACGTGGTTCATGAGGGGTGGGAAGCCCTTGTGGAACGCTCCGACGGCGGCTACCGGTCGGTCATGCCCCTGACCTGCCGACGGAAATACGGCATCCCTTACCTGTTTCAACCTTTCTTCGCCCAACAGCTGGGCGTGTTCTCACGGGAAGCCTTGACCGAAAAAAAAGTAGGGGAGTACCTGGACGCGATTCCCCAAAAGTTCCTGAAGGTGGAGCTTCGTCTCAATGAGGGGAATCCAATCCCAACTACCCTCCATGGGGTGAAATATCACCGCAACTGCCTCCTTGATTTGCAACATTCATACGATTTGTTATCTTCTAATTATCATGAAAATACAAAGCGTAATCTAAAGAAATCATTGAAGTATGGTTTAAGCTTGGTAAAGGAGGCTCCCGTCAGGAAGGTGATTGATTTGTTCAGAAACGACCGCGGAAGGTTGGTGAAGCATTGGGGAGACCAGGAATATGCCCGTTTGGAACGCCTCATCCTTGCTGCAACCAATTTACAAAATACTTTAGTTTATGGTGTTCAAAATACTGATAATAATGATATTATATGCGGTGCGATATTTCTGAAATACCATGACAGGCTCACGTTTCTCTTTTCGGGCAACAGTGAGGCGGGGAAGTCTTGCCAGGCCATGACGTTTCTCCTTGACCAGGTGATTCGTGAGTTTGCCGGCAGGATGGGGGTGTTGGACTTTGAGGGTTCTGACGATGACAACCTCGCCCGCTTTTACCTGGGTTTCGGGTCCATCGAAAAAAAATACCCTTCTTACACCAAAAATTTCTTCAAATTCTGAGTTCATAAGCCTAAATTGCATATCTTTGCCTCACAACAAATCTGGAGTCATGATTGAAATTCACAACCTTGAGCTGCACGACAGCTTGTTCAACCACATTCTTGGTGAGATCCGCGACGCTGAGATTCAGTTAGATAGAATGCGTTTCCGTCGGAATCTCGAACGTATTGGCGAGATTATGGCCTACGAAATCAGCAAAACCATGGAGTATGAGGCGAGGGAAGTGGTCACGCCTTTGGGCGTCAAAGAGGTGCGGATGCTGAAAGAGCAACCGGTGTTGGCCACCATTCTTCGCGCTGGTTTGCCTTTCCACAATGGCATGCTGAACATGTTTGACCAGGCCGACAACGCTTTCATCGCCGCCTATCGCAAATATGACAAGGACGATGACTCTGAGATCCGGGTGGAGTATTTCTCCTCGCCCGACCTGACCGAGAGGGTGTTGATACTCTGTGACCCGCTGCTGGCCACGGGTGAGTCGCTGGTGAAGACCCTTCACAGGTTGTTGGGCGACGACCAGGAACCCAAGCAGATCCACATCGCCGTGGCGGTGGCTTCGTCCGACGGCTTGGAGCATCTGCAACGCCAGCTCTCGCTGATGCCAGTGACGATTTGGGTCGGCTCCATCGACGACGAACTCACGGCTCGCGCTTACGTGGTGCCGGGGCTGGGCGACGCCGGCGACCTGGCTTTTGGGGAGAAACATAGCTGAAATAAAAATACAAACCGATGAGTAGAGACGGCTTTGGATCCAAATTGGGGATCATTGCCGCCGCCGCAGGGTCGGCGGTGGGATTGGGTAACATCTATCGCTTCCCGTGCGAGCTGGGAAACAACGGAGGAGGCGCCTTCCTCTTGGTTTACCTTCTGATAGTCTTATGCTTAGGCGTCCCCGTGATGCTGAGTGAGTTCGTCATTGGCCGACGCACCCAGCAGAACCCCATCGGAGCTTTCAAGACCCTGAAACCCAAGTCAGCCTGGCCCTTATTCGGCTATCTTGGCGTGGCCTGCGCCTTCATCATCATGGCGTTTTACTCCACGGTGGCCGGCTGGACCCTCGAATACATCGTGAAAGCCGTCGGCAACGAGTTCCATGGCAAAGACTTGGAGACCATTGAGAAGGAGTTTGTCGCCTTCCACGACATCGGCTGGAAAAACGTCTTTTGGCAGGCGGTGTTCATTTTCCTGACCGCCTTCGTCGTGTTCAAGGGTGTCGCGGAGGGCATCGAGAAGTACTCTAAAATCCTGATGCCACTTTTGGTGCTGATTCTCATTGTGTTGGCCATCCGTTCATTGACCCTTCCCAACGCCATGGAGGGCGTGACTTTTCTCTTCCATCCCGACTTCTCCAAAATCACGGGTTCCGTGCTGATCAGCGCTTTGGGACAGGCCTTCTTCTCGCTCAGCATGGGTATGGGCGTGCTTATCACCTACGGTTCCTATATAAAAAAGAACGACAACCTCGCCACCACAGCCCTCTCGGTGACCCTCTCCGACACGTTGGTCGCCGTGTTGGCAGGCATCGTGATCTTCCCCGCCGCGTTTTCGTTCGGAATTCGTCCAACAGCAGGTATGGGGCTGGTGTTCAATACTTTGCCAATGATTTTTAACCAGATGACCGGCGGATATGTGTTCTGCATCATCTTCTTCGTGCTGTTGGCGGTGGCCGCCTTGACCTCTACCATCTCCCTGTTGGAAGTGGTGGTGGCCTATTTGGTGGAGGAGCTACGTATGAGCCGCCGTTGGGCCACTGTGCTGGCGGCGTTGGGTTGCATGGCGGTGGGCGTGTTCGCCTCCCTGAGCCTCAAGAGCGACTCGGCTTTGCGCATCGCGGGAATGTCGTTCTTCGACAGTCTCGACTTCTTCAGCGCCAAGATCTTGCTGCCCGTCGGGGCTTTCTTCATCGTTCTCTTCGTGGGCTGGGTGATGGGTAAGAACGCCTTCTTCAAGGAAATCACCAACGAAGGGACCTTGAAGCTCTCCCTCAAAGGAGTGATCTTCTTCATTATCAAGTTTGTGGCCCCACTTGCTATCGCCCTTATCTTCATCACGGGATTCCTGTAATCAGTTGGCAGTTGGCAGTTGGCAGTTAGCAGTTGGCAGTTGGGAGTTAGCAGTTGGGAGTTAATAGGCGAGATATTGTTCCAGGTAGGGGTTGCAGTCGCCGAGAATGCCTTGAAGTTGACTCCATTGCTTGATGTGTCCCCTTCGTTCACGGTAGTTGACGATGGCTTTCACTTGCTCGTACTCCAGGTAGGGGTGGCGAAGCAACACCTTGAACTCGTCACTGTTGACATTTAACTTCCTGATTTCGTGATTTTCCAGGAGTATGTAGGGGCGAATGGTCTCGAATCGCGCGGTGTCCATCCCCTTGACCTCAAAGAGCTGTTCCAGCGCGACAAATCCTCCAAGACGATCCCGGTATCGGTGGATGCGGCTCGACATGGTGCTGCCAATCTGAGGCAATGCCAACAGGGCGGTGGAATCGGCAGTGTTGAGGTCAAGAGGCTTGATAGGGGAGGCCTTCGCTTTCATCGGGCCTTCCTTTTTGAAACCCTCCTTATTGAGGTCATTCATTTTGGGACGATTCTTTTGAGAACCATCCTTTTGAACGCCATCCTTTTGAGTGCCGTTCTTGTTGAGGCTGCTTTCGCCTCTCTGTGGCTTCGTGGCGGTGTGGGGTGCTTCCTGTTGAGCGAGGGGTTCGGACGCTTGTTTCCGTGCCTCTTGCACCGCCAACAGGGAGTCTAAGTTGTGAAACGCCCTACGATCATTTTCTGATAGTTTCATGGCCGGACGGAAAATGCTGAACGCCAACAAAATGACGATGAGCGACAATAGAACTAGCATCCCGATACTTTCTCCTTTGTTCAAGATAATGAACCTTTTATTGATTTTCTTTTTGTATTTTACCATAAAAAAATATATTTTATACCTGCAAAGATAGAATAAAAAAATCAACAAACAAACTTTTTTCGGAAAAATCGAAAGAAAAATGGTAATTTTGCGACCCTTAATTCATTGAAGAAGATGAGAAGATTCTTGGTCACGCTATTGTTAGGAAGCCTGCTGTTCCTGTCGTTGCCGATGCGTGCGGCGTATCTGTTGATTCCGATGGACCAGACCCAGACCAACCATTTGAAGGCTTACGGAGTCGCTTTTTTTGTCCTCCAGAGGGAAGTGGAAATCAGCTGGTTGCTCAACTACAAAGGGGGGAGCTACCTGATTCCTTATCACGAGATGTTTGAGCGGGAATGCAAGATGCGCAACGTGTCGTATCAGGTTGTTGCCGATGCCCAGGCCAGTGCCATTTTGGCGCAGATCGCCGACCCAGGGGTCAACATGGACGAGATGAAGCTCCAGAAGGTGCCTCGTGTGGCGGTTTATGCCCCCAAGAACTCGCTGCCTTGGGACGATGCGGTGACGTTGGTGTTGACCTACGCGGAGATTCCCTACGATGTGGTTTACGACGATGAGGTCTTGCAAGGGCTGCTGCCTTCTTACGACTGGCTTCACCTGCACCACGAGGACTTCACCGGCCAGTACGGGAAGTTCTGGGCCCGATACCACAACTATCCTTGGTATCAGGAAGATGTGAGGCTTCAGGAAGCCACTGCCGCCCGTTGGGGCTTCAGCAAGGTGTCGCAGCTGAAACTTGCGGTGGCCAAGAAAATCCGAGAGTTTGTCGCGGGTGGGGGATACATGTTCGCCATGTGCTCCGCGCCCGACAGCTTCGACATCGCCCTGGCCGCTGAGGGACTCGACATCTGCGACTATATGTTTGATGGCGACCCCATCCGGCCCGGCGACCCGCAAAGGCTCAACTATGACAACTGCTTCGCTTTCACCGACTTTACCGTTTCCACCAATCCCCAGGAATATGAAGTCTCCAACATCGATGTGCCCAACACCCGCTTGAGGACTGTCAACGAGAGCAACGACTACTTCCTGCTGTTCGACTTCTCTGCCAAGTGGGACCCCGTGCCTACCATGCTCACCCAATGCCACGAAAGGCTTATCAAAGGTTTCATGGGCCAAACCACCGCCTTCCGCAAGCCCGTGGTGAAACCCAGTGTGGTGGTGCTTGGCGACAACGCCGCCTTCGACGAGGACCGCTACATCCATGGCAACTTCGGCAACGGTTTCTGGACCTTCCTCGGCGGCCACGACCCCGAAGACTACCGCCACATCGTAGGAGACCCGCCGACAGAACTCGACATGTATCCCAATTCACCTGGTTATCGGCTGATTCTTAACAATATACTGTTCCCTGCTGCCAAAAAGAAGGAACAGAAAACATGATGTAAGCATTTTTTTACACAAAACTTATCGTAGTTTCTGGAAAAAATCGTACTTTTGTCCTCTTTAATAAATAAATCTTTAAGAGGATGAAAAAAACGATACTTTTGATGTTGTCCCTGCTGATGGTGGCAGGCGGTTTGTTCTCCTGTCCCGTTGACAGGGAGACCGCCATGCAGCTGGCTGGGAAGTTCGCCGAGAACAAACTCGGTTTCACCCCCCGCGGCGCCTCAGTGGAGGTGCGTTTCAACCAAGTTTACCGTGCTCCCGAAGGCCTCGTCACCATGTATGTGTTCGATGTCAACGACGGTTACGTCATCGTCGCCGCCGACGACTGCTCACGTCCCATCCTGGGCTATTCGGAGCAAGGCACTTTCAGTTTGGACCATGCCTCCGACGGCCTTCTCTTCATGCTGGAGGAGATTTCCAACGGCATCGCGCAGGCCGTCGAAAACCGCCTGAACGCCACGGCTGACATCCAGAACCAGTGGAGAAACCTTGCTGAGACAGGACGGCTTCACGCCTCGCGCAACACGGCGGTGGTGGCGCCCCTCATCCAGCAAAAATGGAATCAGGATGCCCCATACAACCTCCTCTGTCCCTCAGGATGCCCCACCGGTTGTGTCGCCACAGCCATGGCACAAATCATGAAGTACTGGGAATGGCCCCTGACCGGCACCGGAGAACACAGCTATTATTGCGCTGGCTATGGCGTTCAGTCCGCCAACTTCGGAGAAACCACCTACCAATGGGCCAACATGCTCGATGTGTATGGAGGCTTCTCCTCTGAAGAGGAACGGATGGCCGTCGCCGTGTTGATGTACCACTGCGGCGTCGCCATGAACATGCAGTACGAACCCTCCGGAAGCGGTGCCTTTTCCGCCGATGTGCCTGAGGCCATCAGCACTTATTTCTCTTATACTGAACATGCCAAACACATCACCAAGAGCGGCTATAACTTCGACGAGTGGCTTTCCCTGCTTAAAGGCTACCTGAACCAAATGATCCCCCTGTATTATTCCGGCCAAAGCTCCTCGGGCGGACACGCCTTCATCTGCGATGGCTACGATGTCGATGACCTCTTCCACTTCAACTGGGGATGGGGCGGCTCCGACAACGGCTATTTCGTCATCGACGGTCCCGATTTCGACTATACGGGAAGCCAAGCCATCGTGGCGGATTTTGTGCCGGCTCCCATCTTCAACAAGATGCCACAACCTTCTGAGAATTTGCAAATTACCATCGATAACGACGTCTCCCGCATCGGACACCTCAGCTGGACCAACCCCTCGGAGACGGTGCTGGGCACTCCGTTGGAGACCATCGATAGGCTGGAGGTACGGCGCGAGGGTCAGCTGGTGCAGGTGTTCGAGAATGCCACACCAGGCGCTCCTATGACCTACGATGACGAAGCCCCTTATTTCGACCAGTTCACCTATACCATCACAGCAGTGGTTGACGGCCTCCATGGTCGCCCCGCCTACGTGAAAGGCGTGTTCGGCCCCTATTGCGAATGGACCGTCATCATGACCTCTACCGACTTCCACGGATGGAACGGAGGCGGTATCACCGTGCAGAACGCCGCCGGCTCCTATATCGACTTCCTCACCACCACCACCGCCACCGCCTCCATGCAGCGCTTCCCCATGGCACTCGGCAACAACAACCTCTATTGGAAAGCCCCCTCCAGTAACATCGCTAGCCTGACCTTCAAGGTGAAAGACGCTGAAAACCATGTGGTATATGAGTATTCAGGCCCATCCTCAGACCTTGAGGAGGGACTCCTCAGGACCCTCAACAACAGCTGCGGCAACGAAAACGTTTGCGAGGCTCCCTACCAACTGAAAGCCGAGGTCGATCCCGAAAACGACAGCAACGTGATCCTCACCTGGGAATCCAACCATGAACCGGAATTCGGCTTCTGCATCTACCGCGACGGCATCCTCGTCAATATGGCCCACACCACCCGCTTCGTGGATGAGAACCTCGACCCGGGCGGACACAACTATTATATCACCGCCCTCTGCATGGGTGGCGAGACCCTTAGCTCCAACGAATACAGCGTCACCTCCGGCACCGGCTACGAAGCCCCCGCCAACCTCCGGTACCACTACCTGGCCAACGGAAAAGTCATGCTCCGTTGGGATGCTCCAGACAATGAGCATGTGGATGCCTATATGGTGATGCGCAGAACGCTTGACACCCCCTTTAAACTGAAACAGATTGTCACCGCCACTTCCTATAGAGACAACACCGTCAAGGACACCGTCGTCTATCAATATGCGGTGAAGGCGATCTACGACAATAACCATGTGTATTCGGGTTATGCCAATAGCCTTTTCGACGCCGAGAAGTTCTATGTGCAAATCGATTGGATTGAGACCTCGGGCTCGCTCTTCGCGGCCTTCAACGAGGACAGCACTGCCGTCGCCATGCGATGGGAGCCAGTCTATCATTCCCAAGAATACCATGTTTACCGCAACGACTCTCTGATGGCGTCGGTGCCAGTCAGCGACGATTGTGTTTACGCCGACACCCTGATGCCGGAAAGCGGTACTCTTTGTTACCGTGTGATGGCCGTGAAGGAAGGGGAGGAGACGGATGCCACCAACGAGGTGTGCCTCACACTCCCTGAACCGCCCCTGCCGCCCGAGCCTCCCGTCTTGCCCTGCGACGCTCCCTCCAACCTGAACTTGCAGTCGCACGCCAATCAGCAGGTGACCATCGCATGGACTGCCCCGGAACGTCCCGTTGACTCCTATACGTTGGTTCGCATCGACAACCTGAGCCAAACGGAAACGACGGTGGAAAACCTCACCGAGACCTCCTACAGCCTGGAACTGGGCCCTGAATATGACCTTACCTTCCAAGTGAAGGCCGTGTATGAGGAATGTGAGTCGGAATGGGCCCTGACGGCCGACAGCCTCGACTTCATTAGGGTTCACAACCTCGCCCTCCAGGAAAACCTTTCTGGCGTGCGACTCTATCCCAATCCCGCTCACAACACCCTCCATGTCGCCACCGACCTCCCCTGCGAGACGGTCGTCTATGACCTCTTAGGCCAGCAAGTGCTTGTGTCGAAATCCAAAGAGCTGGAATTCAATAAACTTACGAATGGCGTCTATTTCGTGAAAGTCACCACCGAAAAAGGCACTATGGTCCAGAAAATCATCAAGGAATAACAAATAAATCAATTAATAATTAATGTCAAAATCAACCATGAAAAAACTGCTATGTACGCTGAGCTTGGCCGCGCTACTCGGTAGCGTCATTGCGTCCCCCGTGGATGTCAACCAAGCCAAAAACTATGGACTCAAGTATGTCCAGCATACGCTCGGTCATCGGGCTGCCGACCTTGAGTTAGTAACTACCAGGACCAACGGACAAGGGGTTCCCTGTCTGTATGTCTTCAACTATGACCAAGGCTTTTTGGTGGTCTCTGCCGACGACATCGCGTTGCCGGTACTGGGGTATTCGGAAGAAGGCCAGTTCGACCCCAACAATGTTCCGGACGGATTGGATTATTATCTTGGATTTCTGGCGAATCAAATCAATTATGGTGTTGAACATGGAATGGCCCAGGAGCCTGAATACGCCGAGGCTTGGGCCAAGTTCTCGTCGGGCAAGGTCGCCAAGGCCACGAGGGGAGTGGGCCCGCTCATCAACCTGAACTGGAACCAGGACTATCCTTACAATTATTACTGCCCCACCCACAATTACGGCCCCGGCGGTCATGTCTATGCGGGTTGCGCCGCCGATGCCATGGCCATGGTGATGAAGTATTGGAACTGGCCTGACCACGGAGAAGGCACCTATTCCTATAAACCTGAGGGATTCCCCACTCAGTCCGCCGACTTTGAGAATACCTATTATGAATGGGACAACATGCCTGCCAGCATTTATTCTGGTTCCCCCATCGCTTATATCCAGGCGATTGCCAGACTGATGTCGCATTGCGGCATCTCCATCGACATGCAATACAACTACAACGGTAGCGGCGCTTTCTCGGAAGATGTGCCTGACGCCATCGCCAACCATTTCAGATACACCCATGACGCCTACCTTGACTATCGCGACAATTACACCAAGACCCAATGGGAGGATCTGCTGATTGCCAGTCTTGATCAGGGTATTCCCATGTATTATGCCGCCACTGACGCCTCTCAAGGCGGCCACGCTTTCGTGTGCGACGGCTACAATGACAACCGCTACTTCCGATTCAACTGGGGATGGAGCGGCACGGGCAACAACTTTTTCGCCATCGACGCCCTCAATGCCCCCGGCTATGTCTTCAACTATAACAACCGCGCCATCTTCAACTTCGTCCCGAACTACCTCTACGACGCTATGGCCCCGGCCATCGAGGACCTCGTGATGTATTGCGAGAACGCCCATTCCAAAAACATCACCCTGCTCTGGACCAACCCGACCACCTCGGTGACAGGCCAGCCCTTGGAAAGCATCGAGAGCGTGGTGGTGCTGCGCAACGGCACGGAAATCTATACCTCCAACAATGTCGTCCCCGGCGAGGAAATGTCCTTCAACGACGAGGTGCCTGAGTACGACTGCTACACCTACACCATCTATTATGTTACCAACGGCCTCAAAGGACGCTTTGCCAGCTTCCAACATCAGTTTGGCCCCACCTGCTCCTGGAAAGTCATCGGCCAAACCACCAACTTCCAAGGTTGGAACGGCGGCAAGATCCAGGTGCTGAACTCGTTCAACACGGTGATTGACGAAGTGACCCTCACCTCCTCGACACCGGTAAGTCAGGTGGTTGCCATGCCCCAAGGCGCTGTCACCTTCCGCTGGGTGGCCCCTCTCAACAATGTCAACAACCTGACCATCACCATCAAGAACTCCAGCAACCAGACGGTTTATACCTACACGGGCGCTTCCACCGGCTTGAATGGCGTGCTCCATACCGACGACAATGACTGCGACGGCTGCCTGCCTCCAACCAATTTCACGGGTGAATACTCCTACGAAGGCGGTGTGTTCGGTGCCCTGTTGCGCTGGGAGTATGACACCGACCCCCAGTCGTTCAAGGTGTATCGCAGCGAAGATGGCATCCTCTATGAATGCGTCGCCACCGTCGATAAAGCGGAACGCCAGTATCTGGATCCGACGTCCGACCCCGGCTATTATTTCTACAAGGTGACTGCCTACCGTAACTATTGCGAGTCAACGCCCGCTTGGACCCCCAACGAGGAAACCGACTTCGTTTCGGTGGATGTGACTTCCGTATGTGAGGATGACCAACAAGTGCAAGTCTATCCCAATCCCTCAAATGAGACCCTCTGTGTCGTGGCGGAAAACCTCCGCGAAGTGACCCTCCTTAACGTGCTGGGCCAGACCGTGCTTCGTGTCAAGTCCGAGTCAAACGCTGCGAAGGTCAACACTTCTTTGGTGGAATCGGGCATCTATACCGTTCAAGTCGTCACTGCTGACGCCGTGATTTCTAGACAGATTACTATTATTCACTAAAAAATACTATAAAAATATGAAAAAAATATTGATTGTAGCGGCTTTGCTTTTGAGCGGTGTCGCTCTGAATGCCAAGCCAGTAGGACTTGACGAGGCCCGAGGGCTTAGTGAGCGGTTCGTCCAGTCGAACTTCGCACTGAGTCGTCAAAGTACCTCGCTGGATTTGGTCTATTCCATGCCCGCTTTCTATGTGTTCAACGTGGGAAGCACGGGATTCGTGATTCTTTCCTCCGACGACAGCTACCGTCCGTTGATTGGTTATTCCGACGAAGGTACCTTTAATCCCGATGACATGGCACCTGCCTTGCGTGACTATCTGGAAGGCTTGAACGCTTACCGTACCCAGCGTGGCACTTTCACTCCTTCTATGGAGGTTGCCAGGGATTGGGAAATGATGCGTCAGACGGGTCATCCGGTCTCTCGACACGGAGGGCGTGAGGCGACGTATCTGGTGACGACCAAATGGAACCAGAACTACCCGTACAACTATTACTGCCCTGCCGATGCCGCAGGCCCCGGAGGTCACGCTTACGCAGGCTGTGTCGCTACCGCCGCCGCCCAGCTCATGAAATACTGGGATCATCCCCTGCAAGGCACGGGCAGTCATTCTTATACCCCTGAGGACAACCCGCAATACGGGGTGCAGACGGCCAACTTCGGCGAGACGACATACGATTGGGACAACATGCCCAACTCCATCAGCTCCTCTTCGCCTATCGAGAAGATCCAAGCGGTTGCTTTGCTTATTTATCATGTGGGTGTTTCCGTTGACATGAACTACAAGCCTTCTGGCAGTGGTGCCGTCACCAGCCAACTCTGCAACACCATGCCCGCTTATTTCTTCTACACCAACCAAATGCAGAACCTCCCTCGTGAGAACTATACCCACGAAGCCTATATGCAGTTGGTCATCGACGCCATCGACATGTCGTGGCCTATGGTGCATCGCGGTGGCGGTCACGCCTACGTGCTTGACGGTTACGACGACTACGACCAGGTGCATTTCAACTGGGGATGGAGCGGCTCAAGCGACGGTTGGTTCAACATCGATGACCATGGCTATACGGATGGTGAGAGTGTGATTTACAACTATGTGCCTGCTGCGGTGTACAGCGCCACGCCCAAGGCCCCGACCTCCCTCTCGGTGGTCCCCGCCGACGACAATGCCTTGGCCGCCACGGTGTCATGGGTCAATCCCTCCACCACACTCACCAACCAGCCCTTGTCTGCCATCGACCAAGTGGTGGTGATGCGTAACAATGAGGTGGTTTATACCGAGGACAGTGTGGTCCCCGGTGCCACCATGTCCATCGTCGATGAGACCGTTCCCTGTTTTGATGTGTTCAAATACACAGTTTACACCGTCATCAATGGCCAACGCGGCAAGTCGGTCGTGGCGGATGGGATCAACATCGGCCCCTCTTGCGACTGGAATTTCGTGGTAAGCAGCACCAACTTTCTGGGTTGGCGCGGAGGCTATGTCTCCATCCAGAATGCCGCCGGCCATGAGGTTGACCGTGTCACCCTGACATCCTCGGCCCCGGCTTCGGTGTCGGTAAGCGTTCCCTTGGGCGGCATCAAGATGCTCTGGTCGGCCCCGACCATGGCAGGTTCCTTCACCATGACGCTGAATATCAAGGACTCGGAGAACCAGTCCGTTTATACCTATTCGGGCAGTGGCACTGACCTGGCCGCCGGAGTGCTTTATGAAGGCAACAACGGCTGTGGCAACACCCCCGATTGCGGCACGCCCTCGAACCTCACGGCGATCCGGAATCTCGAGGACTTGACCTCCATCCGTCTTAGCTGGACAGGAGTGGAGAATCCCGGTTATGGCTACATGATCTATCGCGACTCGGTGATGTATCGCCTGGTCAACGACGGCAGCACCGAATTCCTTGATGAGAATGTGCCTCTCGGCGGACATAGCTATCAGGTGGCGACCCTCTGCGAAGGTGGATGGAACGGCATGTTCTCCAACATGGTTTGCGAATCCTCAGGCCCCTTTTACGCCCCGAACAATCTCCGCTGCGAGATGACCGCGAATTTCAAGTGCAAGCTGATTTGGGACGCCCCGGAGGTCATGGACGGTGTCTCCGCCTATTTCATCTACCGCAGGACCGATGATACCGAGTTTAAACGCATCAAGATCCTCAGCGTGTCGCACAACGACTTCACCGACAACACTACCCACGTGGAAGGTGACTACTATTATAAAGTGGTGTCGTTCTACAACGACTACGAGTGTACCTCGGCACCGGCAGCCTATATCAATGACCCCCATCAGTATTTCCTGCATTTCTATTATTCTCCGACAGCTGCCGACGAGCAACTGGCCGATGGCGTGAAGCTGTATCCCAATCCCACCCGCAATCAACTCGTGGTGGAGGCTCAAGGCATGACCCGCGTGGAGATTTGCAATGTGTTGGGACAACGCATCATGACATGCGCAATCCCGAACGGTGAGGTGAAAATGACGCTTGACCTGCAAGGGTTCGAAAGCGGCTTGTACATGGCCAGGATCTTTACGGAGAACGGGGTCATGACGAAACAGTTTGTGAAACAATAATTCAATCATAAAAAATCAAGAGAATGAAAAAGTATTTGATGACTTTGACGGCCTTGATGCTCGGATTGGGCGTGTTGAATGCCAATCCCGTGAGCGAGTCGAAGGCCAGGATGGTCGGACAACAGTTTGCCCAGACCAAGTTTGAAACCAGGGGGGCCTTGAGCTTGGCTTACACCGCCTCCACTGAAAAAGGCGACGCCTGTTTCTATGTCTATAACGTAGGCGATGAAGGCTTCGTTATCGTGTCAGCCGATGACTCGTTCCGCCCTGTCATTGGTTATTCCCAAGAAGGTCGTTTCGATTTGAACAACCCTGGACTTGCCTATTATCTGCGTACCGTGCAGGCGGGTCACAGCAAACATCAAGGCGGTCAGGCCGATCCTATGATTGCCGCTGAATGGGAGCGTGTGCTTTCCTGCGGTGAACTGATTTCCCGTAACGGTGGTCGCGCCTCCTCCTGGCTCGTGGACACCAAATGGGACCAAAACTATCCTTACAACTATTATTGCCCCACTTGGGCTGGCGGCCCTGGCGGACACTTCTATGCGGGCTGCGTGGCTACCGCCATGTCTCAAGTGATGAAATATTGGGACTATCCGCTCCAAGGACAAGGCTCCCATAGCTACAACTGGAACCCCGGCGGACAGCAGAGTGCCAACTTCGGTGCCACCACCTACGACTGGGACAACATGCCCATCGTATTGTCCTCCTCCTCGCCCCAAGAGCAAATCGACGCTGTGGCAACGCTGATGTTCCATTGCGCCGTCGCCGTGGACATGCAGTGGGACTACGATGGCTCCGGTGCCCAATCCATTCAGGTGCCTGGCCGTATCTACCAGTATTTCCGCTATACCAATGCCGCTGTGTATCAGAACAGAGCCAACTTCTCCGCTGCCAACTGGGCCATGAAAGTGAAGGAGTCCATCGACATGGGATGGCCGCTCTACTACTCCGGCTATGAACAAACCGAACAAGGCCTCGCCGGCCACGCCTTCGTGCTCGACGGTTACGACGACAACGACATGTACCACTTCAACTACGGCTGGAGCGGTACCGGCAACGGCTTCTATACCTTCGAAGGCAACGAATTCAACATCCAGGATGGCGCCATCTTCAACTTTGTGCCGCCCGCGGTGTATGAAGTCACTCCTCAGGCTCCCACCAACCTGACTGTGACCCCCGCTCCCAACAACGCGCTGAGCGCCACCCTCACCTGGACCAACCCCTCCAAGACCCTGACCAACGCCAACTTGACTTCCATCGAACAGGTGGCCATCGTGCGTGGCAACGAAGTCATCGCCGTGATCGACAACCCGGTCCCAGGTCAGGCCATGACCTACGTGGACAACGAGGTGCCTCGTTTCGACTCTTTCGTGTATAAGGTCTATGCAGTGTCCAACGGCCAGCATGGCAAGATTATCAGCTCCGACATCGTGAGCTTCGGCCCGACCTGCAACTGGAAGATGATCGTCTCATCGTCCGAAATGATTGGCTGGCGCGGCGCTTACGTGTCCATCTATAACGCCGCCGGTACCCTCGTCAGAACCGTCACCACCACCTCGCCCAATATTAGCACCATCCAGATGTCCATTCCTCTCGGACGCGTCTCCTTTGGCTGGACTGGCCCGACCAACGGAACCATCACCGAGTTGACCATGATCATCAAGAACGCCGATGACCAGACGGTTTACACTTACACAGGCCCCGGCGCGGATATTCCAGAGGGCATCTTCTTTGAGACCAACAACGGCTGCGGCAACACTCCCGGCACCCAATTGCCCTCCAACCTCCATGCAGTCCGCGACGAGAACAACCCGAACGACATCATGGTCTCTTGGGATGGCGTGACCGAGACTGGCTATGGCTACAACATCTACCGCGACGGCTTGTTGTTCCGTACCATCCCTGAAGCCACTTCCTTCATCGACCACAACGCCCCCCTGGGTGGCCACTGCTATTATGCCACCTTCCTCAGCTATGGCGGCGAGAACGAAGGCTACTCGAACGAGTCCTGCGCCAATGCTGGTTTGGGTTGCGATCCGGCCATGAACCTCGACTATGAAACCACCGGCGCGATGCATAAAGTCAAGCTGAAGTGGGAGAGACCCGAGAACGCCGAGGGACTGTCGGGATTCTTCATCTATAGGAAGTCAGACTTGAGCCCCGAGTGGAAGCGCATCAAGATCGCTGGCGCCAACGCCTCCAACTACACCGACAACTCCTTGAATACGGAAGACCACTATTATTATAAGGTGTATGCCTACTATCAGGATACGGACTGCACTTCGGCTCCCGCCAACTGGATTTGGGACGACAACCAGTTCTATCTGCATGTGTATTGGTCATCCACTGGTGTGGAAGAGAACAACAGCAAGCTGAGCGTCTATCCCAACCCCGCCAAGGACAGCTTCACCGTGGAAGGTGAAGGCCTGCAAAGCGTCGAGGTCTATAACATGGTCGGCCAAAAGGTTTACACCACCCTTTGTGAAGGCCATAGCACTGTGATCAACCTCAACGGTGTGGAAACTGGCATCTACATGGTGAAAGTTTACACCGCTGACGGTGAAATCTCCAGAAAGATTTCAGTCATCAGATAAGTGGAAAACTGAAAGTGGAAAGTGGAGAGTGGAAAGTGGAAAGTTGACCTATAATGGATCACTTTCCACTCTCCACTCTCCACTTTTAAAGCTTTCTCTCCCATACCTCAAACCGGTATGAGTAATCTACTTGGGGGTCATCGTCGATGACCTCCAAGTCTATTAATGACCAGTTCTCAAAGTTGATGTAAGGGAAGTAGGTGTCGGCCTCGAATGCCTTGTCGATGCGGGTGAGATAGAGCTTGTCGGCCTTGGGCAGGAACTGCTCATAGATGATGCCACCCCCCATGATGAATACCTCTTCCTCGTCGCGCACCATCTGCAACGCTTCGGGAATCGAGCTGGCAAGTTCAAATCCCTCGGGAGCCTGCTCCAACCTTGAGGAGATGATGATGTTGCGGCGGTTGGGAAGCGGTCGTTGCCCCGGTAGTGATTGCCAAGTGTTGTAGCCCATCACAACCGTGTGCCCCGTGGTCACCTGTTTGAAACGTTTCAAGTCGTTGCTGTTGTGCCAAATCAGCTGGTTGTCTTTGCCAATAGCTCGGTTTTTTGCCATGGCCACGATGATAGATAGAAGCATTTCAGTTGTTCAGTTGTTCAGTTGTTCAGTTATTCAGTTATTCAGTTATTCCGCATTCCGCATTCCGCATTCCGCATTAAACAGAGACTTCTCCCTTGATAGCCGGGTAGGGGTCATAATTAATTAAGGTGAAGTCGTCGTAGTGGAACCTCACAATGTCTTTGACCTCGGGGTTGATTTTCATGACGGGCAAAGGCCGGGGAATACGAGTAAGTTGTGTTTTAACTTGTTCAATAAGATTATTGTAGATATGTACATCGCCAAAAGTGTGGATGAACTCGCCGGGTTGTAAGTCGCACACTTGTGCCATCATCATGGTGAGGAGGGCGTAAGAGGCGATGTTGAACGGCACTCCGAGGAACACGTCGGCGCTGCGTTGGTAGAGTTGGCAGGAGAGCTTGCCGTCGGCCACATAAAACTGGAAGAAGCAGTGGCAGGGGGGAAGGGCCGCTTTCCCGTTGCGCACGTTGGCGGCGAAGTCTTTTTCACGCTCGTCGGGCAACACGCCGGGGTTCCAGGCAGTCACGATATGGCGGCGGCTGTTGGGATTCTCTTTGATGCTTTGCACCACCTCTTGAATCTGGTCGATGCCTTCGTGGTTCCAGTCGCGCCATTGGGCGCCATACACGGGGCCCAGGTCGCCGTTGGGGTCGGCCCATTCATCCCAGATGCTGACTTTATGGTCGTGCAGGTACTGGATGTTGGTGTCGCCGTTGAGCATCCACAGCAATTCATAGATGATGGACTTCAGGTGTACCTTCTTGGTGGTCACCAAGGGGAACCCCTCTTGGAGGTCGAAGCGCATCTGATAACCAAAAACGCTGAGGGTTCCGGTGCCGGTGCGGTCGCCTTTCTGAACCCCATGGTCAAGGATGTGTTGTAGTAAGTCGAGGTATTGGCGCATTATTGCTGCTCAGGGTTATGCTTGTACTTAAACAAGATGGCGAACAGGATGCCTACCACCAAGGCGAAGGCGGCGAAGATGTACCAAGCGCTGGACCAATTGCCAACGGTGAACCACACCTCAGTGCCATCGATAATCTTGCTCGCAGGTTGGGTGAAATGGTTGACGACAGCCTGGGCGCAAAGCGAACCCACCGTGGCGCCGAAACCGTTGGTCATCATCATGAACACACCTTGCGCACTGGAACGGATGCTTTCGTCCGTGTTTTGATCGACATACAGCGACCCGCTGATGTTGAAGAAATCGAAAGCTACTCCATAAACAATCATGGAGAGGATGAACAACACAAGGCCGAATCCCGTGGGATGGCCGGCGCCCAAGAAGAAGAATCGTAAGGCCCAAGCCACAAAGGCGATGATCATCACCTTCTTGATACCGAACTTCTTCAAGAAGAACGGAATCAACAGGATACACAAAGTCTCAGACACTTGCGAGATAGAGGAGAGAAACACGCTGTTTTTCACGGCAAAAGCATTAGCATATTCTTCTGAATAACCGAAGGACTCAAGGAATGGGGTGGCGAAGCCGTTGGTTACCTGTAAGCACATTCCCAACAAGAAGGAGAAAATGAAGAAAACGCACATTTTTGAATCTTTGAACAGCGTGAAAGCGCGCAAACCGAAGGTGTCGACGAACGATTTGCTTCCCGCGTTTTTGTTGACGGGACAATCTGGCAGCGTGAAGGCGTAAATGGCGAGAATGAGTCCCCAGGCAGCGGAGACGAACAGTTGCTGATATCCGTTCTTGAATCCGGTGAAGTTCACAATCCACATGGAGAGGATGAAGCCGATGGTGCCGAACACACGGATAGGGGGGAAGGCCTTCACGGTGTCCATGCCAGCCTTGGTCAAGGCGTTGTACGACACGGAGTTACCCAAGGCGATGGTTGGCATGAAGAAGGCGACACTCACGGCATACCAGGGGAACAACTGCCCGAAAGTGACGTTGTTGCCGTATTTCATGCCCATGTAGCCTGCAATGGCCATAAAGACAGCGGCAAGGAAATGGCAGATGCCCAACAGCTTCTGCGCGGGAATCCAGCGGTCGGCCACGATGCCCATCAAGGCAGGCATAAACAAGGAGACGATGCCTTGGATGGCGAAAAACTTTCCAATGTTGGCACCCATGCCGATGCTTCCGAGATAGATGCCCAATGAACAAAGATAAGCTCCCCAAACCGCGAAGATCAGGAAGTTCATCACAATGAGTCTGATTTTGATACCTTTCATATTTTTAAGAAGTTTAGAAGACAGAAGTAAGAAGTAATAATTAAGAATGACTTTTTATTAAATCGCGGAGTTCGGCGGCTTTCTCGTAGTCCTCTTCCTCGATGGCGATTTCGAGCAGCTCCTGGAGTTGCTCAAGGGTCAGGCCTTGGGTGGAATAAGGGTCTTCGTTGCCGGGCTCCTCAGGGGTTTCCTCCATGTCTTTGACCTCGTCCATCTCGATGCCGGCCTCGTCCATCACCTTGTCGTAGGCCGAGATAGGGCAGTTGAAGCGGACAGCGAGGGCGATGGCGTCGGAGGGGCGCGCGTCGAGCATGTTGATTTCGTCGCCCTGTTTGCACACCAGCATGGCGTAGAACACTCCTTCGAGGAAACGGGTGATCACCACTTCGAGGAGCTCCACCCCGTAGCTTTCGGCGAATTTCTTGAAAAGGTCGTGGGTGAGGGGACGGGAGCTCTTCATGTCCTCCATCCCCAAGGCGATGGCCTGGGCCTCGGTGTCGCCGATAACGATGGGTAACCGGCGGGTGGAATGCTTGTCGCCTAATATCAGGACGTAGGCGCCACTGGTGGCCTCGCTATAGACCAACCCCTTGATCTCTAATGCAATCTTATTCATTTTCAAAGAAATAGGTTCGGAGAAAACCTTCTCCTCTTTCAATGACAAAAGTAAGGCTTTCTATTGAAACAAGCAAGAATTATTTTCGTTTGTCATTTTTTTAAAAAAATGTTTTTGACTTTTGGGATTTGTTTCTAAATTTGTCCTCCTAAAATACGGCGTTTCCCGCCTCAGAGTGCAATCATTTTATGTTAAATACAAAATAATTAAGCATTTATGAGTCTTTCAGTCGTTTATTGGGTGTTGGCCGCCTCGATTCTGGCGCTAGCATTCGCCTACTTCTTCTACAAGTCGATGATGAAAGAAGAAGAGGGCACTGATTTAATGAAAAAGATTGCCGCGCACGTCCGCAAGGGTGCCATGGCTTATCTGAAACAGCAGTACAAGGTGGTTATCATCGTGTTTGTGGTGCTGGCAATCATTTTCTTTGTGATGAGTTTGTTCCACTTGCAGAACGGTATCGTTTGGTTCGCGTTCCTCACGGGTGGTTTCTTCTCGGGCTTGGCGGGTTTCTTCGGCATGAAGACCGCCACTTACGCTTCGGCCCGTACCGCCAATGCGGCACGCAGGTCGTTGAACAGCGGTCTTAAAGTCGCTTTCCGTTCAGGCGCTGTGATGGGTCTCGTTGTGGTGGGTCTCGCCCTCCTCGACGTCTCCGTGTGGTTCCTGGTCCTCAAAGGCACCAAACTCCTTGAGATGGTGGGTGCCCAGGCCGACCTGGTGACCATCACCACCACCATGCTGACCTTCGGCATGGGTGCTTCTACCCAGGCTTTGTTTGCCCGTGTGGGTGGCGGTATCTATACCAAGGCCGCCGACGTGGGCGCTGACCTCGTGGGCAAGACCGAGTTCAACATCCCTGAGGATGACCCGCGCAACCCCGCCACCATCGCCGACAACGTGGGCGACAACGTGGGTGACGTGGCTGGCATGGGCGCCGACCTCTATGAGTCCTACGCCGGCTCCATCCTCGCTACCATGGCTCTGGGTGCCTCCGCCTTCGCCACCTCCGCCGTGGAGGGCTTGCAGATGAAGGCCGTGCTGGCCCCGATGTTCATCGCCGCTGTGGGTGTGCTCCTTTCATTAATAGGTATCTTCCTGGTCCG